>JBCCEE010000173.1:0-15575 GCA_039030415.1 Acidobacteriota bacterium | reverse complement strand
GTGACGCGGAGGAGCTGGTCAAGGTCGCCATGCTGAGCAGTCGCTTCGGCAAGCCGGACCGCGCGGTCGATCTCTTCGAACAGGTGCTGGAGCTGCAGCCTTCCGGGATGCCTCATCTGAGCTTCGCGTTCGTCCTGGCTCAACTGCAGCGGATCGAAGAAGCCACCCTGCAGATGGAGATCGCCCTTAACGAGTACGGCCACGAGCTCAATCCCCAGCAGCAACAGCTGGCTCAACAAGCCTTGAGGCAGTGGCGTGGGCAGTAGTCCGGCGCGCTACAGACCGGCGCGCCGCCGGGGTTGGCTGGGTTGCGCTTTCGCGCTGATGATGGCTTGTGGCGAGCGAGAGCCCGCGAATCCACCCGTCGAGGAAGCGCTGGCGGCGAGCGAGTCGACGGTCTTCACCGAGCAGGCGTCCCAGCTCGGTCTCGACTTCGTGCACTTCAACGGCATGTCGGGCGAGCTGTTCATCGCTGAAGTGATGGGTTCGGGAGTCGCCATGCTCGACTACGACAACGACGGCGACCTCGATCTCTACCTGGTTCAAGGAGCGCCGCTGGGTGAGCCCGATCTCGAGAAGACGTCGTTTCCCCCCGCCTCCGCCATGCTGCCGCTCGGCGACCGGCTGTACCGCAACGATCTCGACGCGGGAGCGCTCCGGTTCACCGACGTCACCGAAGCCGTCGGGCTGAGCGCCACCGGCTATGGCATGGGCGTGGCCGCGGGCGATTTCGACAACGACGGCTGGGTCGATCTCTACGTCACCAACTTGGGCTCCAACCAGCTGTGGCGCAATCGTGGAGCCGGAGCGGACGGCACGATCACCTTCGAAGAAGTGATCGCGAGCGCCCGTGCTGACGATACTCGCTGGAGCGTGTCGGCCAGCTTCGTGGATTTCGATCGTGACGGCTGGCTCGACCTCTTCGTGTCGAACTATGTCGACTTCGAAGTCGCCGCCAACAAGCGCTGCAAGTCGCTCACCGGAGCCCCCGACTACTGTGGCCCGGTCAGCTACCGGCCGCTGCCGGACAAGCTGATGCGCAACCGCGGTGGCGTGTTCGAAGATTGGAGCGACCGCGGCGACATGGCCTCGAAGACCGGCGCGGCGCTCGGCGTCGTCAGCGGCGACTTCGATCGCGATGGCCGGATCGACTTCTATGTCGCCAACGACGGCATGCCGAATTTCATGTGGCTGCAGCAGGCCGACGGTAGCTTCTCGGACAGTGCTTTGAACCGCGGCAGCGCCCTCAGCTTCGAAGGCATGGCGGAAGCCGGCATGGGAGTGACCGCCGGAGACGTCGACAGCGACGGTGACGAGGATCTGCTGGTTACCCATTTGGCCCTCGAGACCAACACGCTGTACTTGAACGACGGTTCGGGATTCTTCGACGACGCCACCGTCGCTGTCGGTCTCGGCACGCCGAGCTTCACCAGCACCGGTTTCGGCACCGGCTTCTTCGACTACGACCACGATGGCTGGCTCGACATCGTCGCCGTCAACGGTGCGGTCAAGAAGATCCCGGAGCAGGTCGCCACTCAGGAGAGGTACCCCCTGCATATGCCGAATCTGCTGTTCCACAACCTCGGCGGCGATCCGCTGCGCTTCGAGGACGTTTCGCAGCGCGCCGGCTTCTATGGCTCCGAAGTCAGCCGCGGCGTAGCGATCGGCGATCTCGACAACGATGGCGATCCCGACCTGGTGGTGAGCAACAACAACGGGCCGGCTCGGCTCTTGATCAATCGGCTCGACGAAGGCTCGCGCTGGCTCGGGCTTCGTCTGGTCGGCGGTGAGCCTGTGCGCGACATGATCGGTGCTCGGGTCGCGTTGGAATGCTCGGGCGGAACGACCCTGTGGCGACGGGTGAGAACCGATGGCGGCTACCTCTCGGCCAACGATCCGCGGCTGGTGTTCGGGCTTGGCAACTGTGCGCAGCTCGAGCGCGTGCTGGTCGAATGGCCGGACGCTCGCCGCGAGCGCTTCATCGTAGCAATCGACAGCAGCAAACCCGGCAGCGTCGCACCGGGCCGCTACACCACGTTGCGTCAGGGCGCGGGAGAGTCGGTTGCCGAGCCCTAGGCCGGGCGAGTGGCGGCACACCGGGTCGACGCACCGGCTCCTGGGCTCGGTGGTGCTGGCGTGTGCGCTGGCGCTCGCCTGCGGCGAGCCGCAGCCGCCCGAGCTGGAGACGCTGGAGACGCCGCCGACGCCGGACCTCTCAGCGGTCGAAGCCAGCGTGCAGCAGCAGCTCAGTGAAGCCCGCGCTCGGCTCGACGAGCGGCAGGCGAGCGGAGCCGAAGCTGCGGAGCTGGCTCGGGAATTTGGCCGCATGGGTCAGCTCTACCACGCCTATGATCTGCTTCCGCCGGCGGCGGCCTGCTACCGCAACGCACTGATTCTCGAGCCTCAGCAACCGCAGTGGCTCTATCACCTGGCGGGGGTCTATCAGCGCCAGGGGCAGCTCGACGCTTCCGTTGAGCTGCTGAACGAGGCTCTGACCAAGGCGCCCGGCAACGCTCCCGTCCACCTTCGCCTGGGGCGTGTCGAGCTCGCCCGCTCTCGGCCGACGGAAGCGCGTGCTCATTTCGAAGCGGCGCTTCGAGCTGACCCGGCTTGCGGCGCGGCGCGTTACGGCCTGGGTGAGGCCGCGCGTGCCGCTGGCGATCTCGAGGGGGCGGCCGAGCACTTCCGCCAGACCCTCGAGGACCAGCCGTATGCAGAGCAAGTGCTCTATCCGCTCGGGCAGACGCTGCTGCGACTCGGACAGCAAGAGGAAGGGCAGCAATACCTCGATCGCAGCGCCGCCCGCCGCATCAGCGTCGGCGGGCGGCCCACCTGTGGGGATCCCTGGGACGAAGAGCTTTCCGGCCTCACCCGGAGCGCCGCCGCCCACCTCACCCGCGGCCTGCATGCCACCTACAACGGGCGGCTCGACGACGCGCTCGAGGAATACCGCAAGGCCCTGGCGCTGGCGCCGGAAGACCCGGTCGTGCACCAGAGCCTGGGATCGGCCTACGTGGCGTCGAAACAGCTCGAGAAGGCGCTCGAGCACTACCGTGAGGCGGTGCGCCTGGCCCCCTCCGATCCCGGGTTGGCTCACGATCTGGGGATCGTCGCCAGTCAGCTCGGGCGGCTCGACGACGCTAGAGAGTCTCTCGAGAAGGCTCTCGAGCTGCAGCCTGGACTGCAGCCCGCGCGACTGCGTCTGGCAGCGATCGAGCAACGGGCGGGACGCCACGAGCGCGCGATTCAGCTGTTCGATCAAACGCTCGCGGCTGACCCATCGATTCCAAGAGCGCGGATGCAGCGAGCGATCAGCCTGCTGCAGCTAGGGCGTCGCGGCGAGGCGATCGAGGAGGTCGGCCGGGTGGTCGATGACGAGCCGCCCACCGATCCCACCGAGCGCCTGCAGCTGGCGATGCTGTTGGCCACCCTCGGCGATCTGCCTCGCGCCGATCGTCATTTCCAAGCCGTTCTAGCGCTCGACGCACCGGCCTCGATCCATGCCATGACCCATCTCCGCATGGGGCAGCTCCGTATCCTCACGGGGGACCGCGCGGGCGCGATAGCAAGCCTGCAGTCGGCGCTCGAGCTACAGCCGGGGCTGCAGGAGGCGGAAGCGGCTCTGGCTCGGCTGCAATAACTGCGGTGGGCGGTGTAAGCAGAAATCGCAGCCTCGCTGCGCTCAGCCCGGTCTCGCAGGGGCCATTGATATGCTCGCCTGGGTTGCAACCTTCCATCCGATGGCAAGGTCCCATCCAAGATGAGGATCATATCGAAAAGTCACATCGAAGAGTGACGGGAAGGCGTTCAGCACGAAGATGTTTGGCACGAAAATGTTGAAATCAACGACCACCACAGTCCGCTGGCTTGCGGTGAGCAGGGCAGGGCTCGCCATGGCCTTGAATCTGTGGCGTGCGCTGGCGCCTCGAAACCTCGTTCTGGCAGCCGCGTTCCACGCTCTGATCGCGGCGCCTGGCGTCGCACAGCATCACGGCAGCCACAGCGCATCGCGCCTGCCCGCCGCTTCGCTGCCGCCGCCGCCGTTGATGGACGGCATCGGCGGTGCCGAGATGACGATCTCCACGGACTCGGAGCTCGCCCAGAAGTACTTCAACCAAGGCGTCAATCTACTGCACTGCTTCTGGGACTTCGAAGCCTACCGCGCCTTCCGGGAGTCGATTCGGCAAGACGACAGCGTCGCCATGGCCTACTGGGGCCTGTTCATGTCGCTGAACTACAACCAGCGCGAGCACCTGGAGGAGCGTGAGCGAACGCTGGCTCGGGCTCAGCAGCTGGCCAAAGGCGCGAGCGATCGAGAGCAGCGCTACATCCGCGCCATCGAGCGCCTCAACGCCGAGCCGGGCCAGGCGGGGCAGGCGGCCTTCGTGCGCGAGATGGACGCTTTGGTCGCGGCTTACCCCGAGGATCTGCAGGCCAAGCTCTTCCTGATCAAGTTTCTGGTCACGGAGGTGGGTGGCGGCTACTCGACCAGCCCCGGTGAGGGCGGCGAGAGCGGCTTCGAGAAGGCGCGTTCGCTGTTGCGCGACCTGTTGCGCAGTCATCCGAACGATGCGGCGGTGCATCACTATTGGATCCACGTGCACGAATACGGACCCAACCCGGGGGCGGCGCTCGAGAGTGCCCGCAAGCTGCCGAGCCTGGCTCCTAGCTCAGGCCACATCCTGCATATGCCAGGGCATATCTACTACCAGCTCGGCGAGTACGACAAGGCCTACACCGCGTTCCATCGCTCGCTCGAATTCGATCAGAAATACCTCGATGCGAACGGTCTCGAGGCGATCGACAATTGGAACTACACCCACAACCTCGACTATCTAGTGGCCAACTGCGCCGAGGACGGGCGCTACCAGGAAGGGCTGCGCTGGGCCAGGAAGCTGGGGGATCTGAAAGTCGAGCTGGAGCGCGATGCGGCGGTCGGGCTCGGCTTCATCATCTACGGTGGACGCAGCGCAGAGACCCGGCTCCACATGCGCTATGGACGCTGGGACAAAGCAGCCGAGATCCTGGAAGACAATCTCTCGGCCTGGCGGTTTCCGAGTCACCAGGGAGCCAACTACCTGGGCGGTTTGCTGGAGCACAGCCGAGGCATGGCGGCGATCGGGCGAGGCGATCTGCAGGAAGCCAGCAAGCGCTTTCAGAAGCTGCTCGGCCTGAGCGTGCAGCTCTCGCAGATGGAGTCCGAGCTCGGTTCGGATTGGTACTTCGAGGCGGCGCGCCGCATCGTAGCGATCGCCACGGTGGAGCTCGGCGGTACTTTGATGAGCAGCCAGGGACAGCACGATCAGGCGATCGAGCAGCTGCGGCAGGCCACCGCCATGGAGATCGCCCTGGGTTACGGCGAGCCGCCCCACTACTCGCGGCCGGTGTGGGAGAGCCTGGCCACCGTCTACCTTCGCGCCGGCCGCTGGCAAGATGCCAAGGACGCCTACGAGAAGGTGCTGGAAGAGCGTCCCAACAGCGGGCACGCGCTCTACGGCATCGCACGCTCGCTGGTTCAGGGAGGCCGTAAGAGCGAGGCGCGAGCCGCCTATGAGCGGTTTCTGGACGTCTGGCGTCACGCCGATAGCGACCTTCCCCAGATCACCCGCGCCAAGCGCTGGCTGCAGGCCAACCCATGAGTAGCGAGGGCTCAGACCCGGTGACGCCAGCTGGCCTCGACCGCCGGACGTTCCTGACTCACGCCGTGACGCTCGGCTCGGCGCTCAGCCTGGGAGGGTTGGCGGACCGCGTGCTGGCTCGCGAACCGCCGCCGTGGGGCGGCGAGCGGCTCAGCGATCTGGTCTTTGCCGCCGAGCCGACGGATCCTCTGGGAACCCAGATCGCCAGCGGGCTCGACGCTCGTCTGTACACGGACCTGGCGAAGGTATCATCGGATCGTCGGATCACTCCGGTCGACGAGTTCTTCATTCGTACCGAGGTGCCGGATCAGCTCGACCCTTCGCGGCCCTGGCGCGTTGCCTTGGACGGGCGGGTCAAAGCCCCCAAACAGCTCGAAGTCGACAGCCTGGTGCAGCGGGCCGAACCGATGGGGATTCACCTCATCGAGTGTGCGGGCAACAGCCGGGCGACCCGCTTCGGGCTCATGAGCACGGCCGAGTGGTCGGGCGTTCCGTGGTCGAAGCTGCTCGCCGAGGTCGAGCCGCTGCCGACGGCGAAGGCGGTACGAATCGTCGGGTTCGACGAGCACTCCAAGCCCTCCACCAACTCGCAGGCGGGCTGCAGCTGGATCTTCAGGCTCGACGAGCTGCAAGAAACCGGTGCGTTCCTGGCCACCCACATGAACGGTCAGCGCCTGACCCCGGAGCACGGCTATCCGGTGCGGCTGGTGGTGCCGGGCTGGTATGGCTGCTGCTGCATCAAGTGGGTCGAGCGGATCGAGTGGGTCGACGGCGATCAGCCGGCGACCTCTCAGATGCGCGAGTTTGCCGCCCGTACCCACCAGGACGGTGTCCCCGAGCGTGCCGCCGACTATCAGCCGGCGGTCATCGATCGCGCCGCCATGCCGATCCGCGTCGAGCGCTGGCGAGTCGACGACTCGATCCGCTATCGCGTGGTTGGCATCGAGTGGGGCAAGGATCGCTCCCGGGGGAATCTGCAGATCCGTTTTCTGCCGGGCGGTACCTTTGAGAAAGTCGCCGAGCCACCCGCCCCCGTCGACGGCGGCTGGTCGGTGTGGACCCATCCCTGGACGCCGGCAGCCCCGGGGCGCTACCTGATCCAGCTGGCGGTCGACGATCCCGCGGTATCGATGCGGCGCGTCGGGTTCGGGATGTACCTGCGCGGTGTCGTGATCAGCTGAGGCCCGAGGCGCATCAAGCCTTGTACGGGGCGACCGGCTCGTGGACTTCCATCGAGGTGTCGACTGCGACGGGGTAGGCATCGCTGTCGTCGTCGAGCACTGCCAGTCCTTCAGCTCGCGCAGCCTGGTTGAGCTGTCGATCGAACGACGAGAAGAAGGTCGGCGCCGCTCCGGACTGGCCGAAGACTTCGATTGCGGCTGCGAGATGAATCGCGTCGAAACCCCGCAGCGCCAACCGTGCGGCGAGCTCAGCCGCCGTAACCTCGTTGACCCCAACGGAGCTGAAGCCCGGCCAATCGTCGGTCAAGGCGCGCTTCACCGACTCGAAATCCGCGTCAGCGAGGTGCTGCATGCGCCAGCGTTTGGCGAAGGCGGCGATACCTTCGGCCAAGGCAACGCGTGAGGTAAAGACGACTTCGGCGCGCTCTACCCAAGCGTGAACCAAGTCGGAATGTTCTTCGTCAAGGTAGAGCTTGACCAAACTGCTGGTATCCAAATAGAGGATCATCGACGGTCTTCGAGCACCGTGCGAGCCACAGAGTCCCCGCTGGCCGCTCGCATCCGGACGCCTCGCAGGCCACGGGGTTTGCCGCCGTTCCAGCGAGCTCGCCCAGACCGGCGCATCGCCAAGGCCGCTTGCCGAGAGTCGCTCAGCGGCGCCAGCATGGCCACCTCTTGACCTCGGTCCGTGATGATGACCTGCTCGCCGGCTCGGCAGCGCTGGACCAGTTCACTGAGCCTGGCCTTCAGATCTTTGAGTCCGACGGTTTCCATGAGATGCCTCGCTTCCTCGTTTAGTGACGCTGTTGTGTCGTCTGGAGGCCTTTTGAATCGCCCTGAAGAGACCTCTTGAGATCTTACAAGAGGTCCCAAGGGCTGGCAAGCCGGTGGCTTTCGTCGGGATCTATTCAGGATTTTGAGGCGAGCTATCCAGGATTTTGAGCTGGTGGCCCCAAGCTTGCGCCTTGGAAGAGAATTTAGTCTACTGTTGAGCCGGCCCTGCCGGTTTGACGGCCGTATGGTCGATCGAAGACTCAGCCTCGAGGAGCCTCCAGTGATGAAGACCCCTTTGCGAGTTTGGAACAAGACAGCCCTATCGTTCGCGATCCTCGGGCTCGCTCTCAGCTTCGGTCTCGAAGCCCAGGAAGAAGCCGCGGCCCAGGCCGATGGCGGCAGCGACCAGCCGTTCATCGACGTGGTGGACGTCAACGTCATCAATGTCGACGTTTACGTCACCGACAAGAAAGGCAACCGAATCACGGGCCTCAAGCGCGACGACTTCGAGCTGCTGGAAGACGGCAAGCCGGTCACTGTCACCAACTTCTACGCCGTCGAAGGCGGTCGCCCGATCGAGGGTGGCGTCGAGCCGAAGCCGCCCGCCGAAGGCGAAGAGCGTGCACCGCGCCTCAACCTGCGCCAGCAGCAGCTGGAGACGCCGGAAGATCAGAAGCTGTCCCTGATCCTGTACTTCGACAACCTCTTCCTCAAGCCCTTCAACCGCAACAAAGTCGTGCGGCAGACCCGGCAGTTCATCTACGAGAACGTCAATCCAGGCGACCGCGTGATGCTGGTGACCTTCGATCGCTCCCTGCACGTACGCCACCCGTTCACCACCGACATGCGGGCCATCGCCGACGCCCTGCACGAGATCGAGATCCTTTCAGGCTTTGCGGTGCAGGCCGATAGCGCGCGGCGCGACGTGATGCGGCGGTTCGAAGATGCGCCGACCGTGATCGAGGCGGAAGGGCATATCGACCTCTACTCGCAATCCCTGCATTTCGACGTCGAGACCACGATTCGCAACCTCAAGGAAATGGTGCGATCGCTCGCCGGCCTACCGGGCCGCAAGGCGATTCTGCACGTCTCGGACGGCATCCCGATGACGGCGGGCGAAGATCTCTACGCCATGCTCGACAGCCGCTTCGGCGACGACGCGGCCGGTGGCTCACTGCGGGCCCGGCGCTACAGCGTGCGCCGGCGGATCCGCGAGCTGACCGCCAACGCCAATGCCAACCGGGTGACGTTCTACACCCTGGAGGCCGCCGGCTTGCGCTCCCACACCAGCCTGTCGGCGGAATACGGCGGCAGCCGCGGGACCGACGGCGTGGTGGCGGGCTCGCGCATCGAGGCCGACGCCATCCGCATGCAGAGCAATCAGGAAACGCTGATGATGATGGCCCACGACACCGGCGGTCTGGCGACGCTCGGCACCAACAATCTGGCGGGTGGCCTGAGCAGCATGGCCGAGGACTTCCGCAACTACTACTCGTTGGGCTACTCATCCGCCAACAGCGGAGACGGGCGCTATCACGACATCGAAGTCAGGGTGAAGAGGAAGGGCTGGCAGGTGCGTCACCGGACGGGATACCGCGACAAGACGCCCGAGACCCACCTGTCCGAGGGCACGCTGGCCGCCCTGCTCTACAACCTGGACAGCAATCCGCTCGGCATCGAGCTGCTGTTCGAGTCGGCGCGCTATGACGACAAGGACCACTGGCTGCTGCCGATCGAAGTCCGGGTACCGCTCGGCAATGCCACGCTCATTCCGCAGGTCGAAAACCATCTGGGGCGGCTGCGGTTCTCGGTGGCGGTGATCGACGAGGATGGACGCATGTCGCCGGTAGAGCAGACCGCGGTGCCGCTGAGTATCCCCCTCGACCAGATCGAAGTCGCGCGCAAGCAGTACTATGTCTACACCGTAGAGCTCCGGATGCGCCGGGGTCGGCAGAAAGTCGCGGTCGGCGTGCGCGACGAGCTCGCCGCGGAATCTTCGTACACTCGGCGCCCCATCCAGATCGGCAGATCTTGAGAGCCAGCTCGCGGCGATGATCGAGTTCGTCACTCTCCTTCTGGGCCTGGTGACCGGCGTCCAGGCGGTGGAAGTGAGCGTTGACGAACGGATCGCCGCGGTCGAGCTCCGGCTCGACGGCGAGCTGGTGGGTACGCTCGACGAGCCGCCGTGGTTCTTGAATTGCGATTTCGGTGAAGAGCTGGCGCCGCGCGAGCTGAGCGCAGTGGCCTATGACGCCGAGCGGCGCGAACAGCGGACGATTCGGCAATGGGTCAACGTCCCGCGGCAGCGTGTCGAGGCACGGCTCGCGCTCGACCACCGGGGCAGTACGTCCAGTGCGCGCCTGATCTGGACGGCCTTGGATCACCAGGAGCCGCCGCAGGTGCGCTTGACCTTCGACGGCAGGCCCCTGCCGGTCGACGACCTCGAAGCGATCGCGCTGCCGCGCCATGATCTGGCCAGCCTGCATTTTCTGCGCGCCGAGCTGAAATTCTCAGAAACCACCCGCACCCATGCCGAGGTGGTCTTCGGCGGCGCGTTCGGCTCCGAGGTCAACCACGAGCTGACGGCGGTCGTCGTTCAGGCCGGCAAGCGCTTGCCGAAGCCTCGGGAGATGTCCGGGTGGTTCGCCAAGCGGGGAGAGCCGCTGGAAGTGGTCGCCGTCGAGCGCGGGCCGGTCAATCTGCTGGTCGTCCGCGAACGGTCCGAGGCGACGCTCGGTGGCCTGCGTGATCTCTGGCGTCAGCATCTGCAGTACCGCGCCAAAGTGCGGGTGCCTTCGGTGCGCGTACCGGCAGTCGGTGAGGGCGATCGCGTGCGGATGGTGTTTCCCACCACCGGGCGGCAGCGCGCGGCGGTGGGAGGCGGGGTCGCTCCGATCGACATCGAGCAGGTGCCAGTGTCGGGCGATCTCGACATCCGCATCCGCAAGCCGGTGCGCTCGCGGGTGCGGGCGCGGGGTATGACGCCACCGCCGCAAAAGGGCTTCGGCTCGCTGTTCGAAGCCCTGACCCGCTCCAGCTTCTCGAGTTTCGATCAGCCGGCACCCGAGCACCAGCTGTCCGATGCGCTGGCGATCGCCGGGGTGGTGGCGGCCACCGGCGACCAGCGCCGAGCGGTGGTCCTGATCCGCTCGGGAGACGTGTCGGACACCAGCCGTTTCGCCGAGCCTACGGTGAGCGGCTACTTGGGCAAGCTTCAGGTGCCGCTGGTGACCTGGGAGATACCGGGCAAAAGCGGCTCGAGCACAGCATCCGAGGCGGCCCACGCGGCCGATCCACCGGACGTCTCACACCTCAAGGGCATGCATCGGGCGCTCGACGCCCTGCGCAAATCGCTCGAGTCACAAGCCGTGGTGTGGATCTCCGGCGCCCATCTCGCCCATGAGATCGAATTGACGGAACGCGCTCGTGGCCTCGAGCCGCTGAGCTGAAGCCGTTCAACCCAGCGTGCCGAGGAAGGTGGCCCATGTGTGATGCGACGTCGAGGACCTGCAGGCGGTTCCTAGGGATCACCGTGCTCTCGGTGCTGTTTCTCGGGGTGGCGGGCGCCGGCGCTCAGGAAGAGCAGGAAGCCGGGTCACCGACCGTGCTCGGCCAGCCCGCCGGGTGGTCGCTGGAGCCGGAGGAGGCTCCCGCCTTGGCGACGATCGTCGAAGGCACGGCGCTCTATGAAGCGCCCGACCCCGACTCGCCGGTGCTGGCGATGCTGCCGGCCGGCCAGCTGCCGATGATTGAATCGCACCCGCCGTGGGTGCAGGTGCGCTACGGCGATCAGCAGGGCTGGGTCGATCTGGAGACGCCGCGCAAGGCCTTGGACGCCGTCGAGCGCTCGTTTCAGGCCGATTCCGGGGGCGCGTCGCTCGAGCTGCCGCCAGGGAATTGGATCCAGCACGCCTGGGGACCCTACCAGCTGTTCAGCCTGGTCGATGACCGCAAGCTGCTCGACTTTCTGGCGCAGGCGGCCCGCGGCCACGCCGAGCTATACGGCGAGCGCTTCGGGCTCCGTCCGCAGCAGGCGATCAGCGGCTCGGTCGTGATGCTCGACAGCCCGGAGATCTTCCAGCGCTTCCAGCGCGCCCACGGTGTCGGGAAAGTTGGCAACGGCTACTTCAAGTCGCCCGAGTTCGTGTTCCTCTACCCCGGCAAGAAGTCGAAGCGGCAGCTGGCCGCTCTCGTGCTGCACGAGCTCACCCACCTGCTGAACTGGCAGGTACAGCGCGAGCTGGACACTACCGAAGCGCCGCTGCCGATCTGGCTCGAAGAAGGCATGGCCGACGACCTGGCTCTGGCCTTGATGAGCCGTCAGGGCAAGCTCAGCGCGACGCCGCTCGGGCCGGGCAATCTGCACTACGGTCCACAGCTCGGAAGCCTGCTGGTTCAGCTGGTAGAAGGCCTGGCCGGCAGCGGCTCGGGCTACGTGCCCAGCCTGAGGCAGCTCATCGAGATGGACAGGGCGACGTTCCTGGGCGTCGAGCGCGAACGCCACTATGTGCTGTCGTCGCTGTGGGTTCGCTACTTTCTGGACGGTGCGGGCGACGCCGTGGCGCAGAGATTCCGGGGCTACCTGGCCAGCATGTTCCGCGGCGGCAGCCCGCACCCGGACGAGCTGGCGACCCAGCTCGGTCGCGACCTCGACCGTTTCGAGAGCGGCTTTCGCGCTTGGTTGACGCAGCACATGGCGCTGTTTGGGCTTTGAAGATGTCGATCAAGAACAGCTGTTGGCCAGTGCTGAAACCGGCTCTACTGGTGCTCCTCGCTCTGTTGATCGCGGCACCCAGGCCGGCGCACGGCCAGGGACCCGCCGAGCCGTGGCGTACGCTGCACACCGAGCACTTCCGGATCCACTATCCGGCTGCCTCCGAGGCTTGGGCGCAGCGCGCGGCTTCACGGATCGAAGCGGTCCGTGCCGCCGTCGTGGCCGAGGTCGGCTATGCGCCGCCGCGCCCCGCCGACGTGCTGATCATGGATCCAGCTGCCCAGGCCAACGGCTCGGCCTGGGCGATCCAGGCTTTTCCGCGCATGGTGCTGTGGACCAGCCCACCCGGCCCCGCTTCGGTGATCGGCCACTACCGCGATTGGGGAGAGCTGCTGGTCGTCCATGAGGATGTGCACCTGGTGCATCTGCTGAGGCCGTCGCGCAATCCCTGGCAGCGTCTGAGTGAGCGGCTGGTGCCGTTCGGGCCGATCTCGCACCGCGCTCCGCGCTGGCTGACCGAAGGCTATGCGACGTACCTCGAGGGGCGGCTCACCGGCTCCGGTCGCCCCCACAGCGACCTGCGGGCGGTGATCCTGCGGCGCTGGGCGCAGCTCGGCGAGCTGCCGAGCTATGGCCGTGTGTCCGCCGACTCGCAGAGCTGGTTCGGCATGTCGATGGCCTATCTGGTGGGCTCCGCCTACTTGGAATGGTTGGTCGAGCGTACCGGCCCGGACAGTCTGCGCCAGCTCTGGGCGCGCATGTCGGCACGTCAGGTTCGCACCTTCGAAGCCGCCTTCGCCGGGGTCTTCGGCGACTCCCCGGCCAAGCTCTACAATCGCTTCCGGGCCGAGCTCACCTACCGGGCGATGAGCGCCGAGCTCGCGACCGAGCCTCACCTGGAGGCCGGGGAGCTGTGGCAGGACCTTTCCTGGAGCTCTGGAGCGCCCGAGATATCGCCCGATGGTGAGAAGCTGGCGATCGTGCGGCGCTCCAACGACGGCCCGGCCCGGCTGGTCGTCTGGTCGACCCTGCCGGATACCGAGGCCGAGGACGCCTGGCAGGAGGCGCGCGAGCGCTTGCTGGAGCTCGACGCGGAAGACGTTCCCGCGGTGCGCCGCAAGCCGCTGCCGCGCGAGCCGCTGTTCGAGCTGATCGATTCCCACGGTGCGAGGCCTCGCACCCCCCGCTGGCTACCGGGCTCTGAAGCCCTGCTCTATGTGCGTTACGAGACCGATGCTCAGGGCTTCCTGCATCCCGATCTGTTTCGCTGGCGGCTCGACGGAGGACAGGTCGAGCGCCTGACCCATGGCGCCGACCTGCGCGAGCCGGACCCGGCGCCGGACGGCACCTGGGCGGTCGCGGTGCGTCAACGCCATGGCCTGTCGCAGCTGGTTCGCGTTGACTTGGAGCACGGCGCCGGGGAGCATGGCGACGTGGAGCGCGGCGGGATCGAGGAGCTGACGGCGCCGACGGTCGATACCGTCTACCATCGGCCGTGCGTCGATCCGAGCGGTCGCCGCATCGCCTATGCGCGCCACCGGGACGGCGCCTGGCGGCTGGTGGTGCGAACGCTCGAGGACGAGAGCCAAAGCGTCGGTGTCGAGACCGTCCTGCCGGCCGAACCTTCCTGGACTACCCTGGCCTATCCCGCCTGGTCGGCGGACGGCCAGTCGATCTTCGCCGCGGTCGGCGAGGGCGGCCATATCGATATCCGCCGCTTCGACGTCGCGACCGGCGTATCGCAGCGGGTGACGCGCAGCCACGGCGCTACCCTGGCTCCGGCTCCCACGCCCGATGGCGAAACCCTGTTCTTCCTGCGCTTCGAAGCCGACGGGATGGACCTGGCGTCGCTCGCCCTCACCGCCGAGCCGGTCGAGCCGCCGGTCGAGCTCGCCGCTGATACGGCGGAAGCGGAGCGAGGAAGCTCGCTCGCGCCGGCGGTGCGACTGCCGCCGCCGGCGAACGTCCCGACCTTTGCCGAGCAAGCGCTCGAGCCGTCGCGTCCCTACGGAACGGGGCGACTCGAGCTGCTGCCGCTGCTCAGTGGCTCGATCGCTGCGGAAGGCTCGCGCTGGGAGGCTGGGGTGCGCGTCGGAGATGTCATCGGCCGGCTCGATTCTCTGGCTCTCATCAGCGGCGGCGAAGCGTTCGAGGGCGGTGCACTCGCTGTCGCTTGGCGCGGCGGGAAGCTGGCTCCGGGGATGCCGCTGACCCTGGGGGCTCGTCTGTTCGCGCTCGAGCAGCGCCCGTCGGAGCGGGCTGCCGAGACCGGCCCGGGACGCCAGCTCGATCTCGAGCAGCGCGGACTGGAGCTGACCGCCCTCTGGTCGCGTCAGCGGCGCGGTGGGGTGGATCGTCTGGCCCTGGGCGCAGTGTTGGCCGAAATCGAGCCGAGGTTCGGAAGCGCTACCCTCGATCAGACCGTCGGTTGGCTGCAGTACGAGCGGCGCTCGAGTCAGCGGCTCGGAGCTTGGCGCTTCGGGCAACAGCTCGACGCCCGGTTCGACTGGGGCCGCACTGATGGAGACGCCTGGCGCCGCTTCGGCGGTCGGCTCGGAGCCACCGTCGGCCGCCGCGGCGGCAGCCAGCTGGCGGTGAGCTGGCAGCGCCGCTGGGCCGAAGATGCCATCCTGCCCTTCGATCGCCTGCAGCTCGGGGGAGCCTTGGACTCCATTCAGCCCAGGGCGATCCACGGCGCGCGGATTGGTGTGCCGGCCCTACCCTTGGGCACGCTGCTCGGAGACGACTACGAAGGCCAACGTTTCGGCCTGCGCGTCGGCGGCTGGCCCGTCACCTTGTTTTACGAGCGCCATCGTCTGTGGGCCTCCGGCCAGTCCCGCGGCGACTGGCTGGCGCTGCGCGGCGCCGAGCTGCGGCTGCGTCGCGGACCGATGCCGCTGCTTCGCCTGCCTGCTTTCGAGCTGCACATCGGCGTCGCCGAGATCTTGGATGAGCCTCTGCGTGACGAGTGGGAGGGTTGGTTGTCGCTTTCCTGGTCGCCTTAGTAGCAGTGGTGCTCAAGTTGTCCAAACGCCCGTGCTAAGCTCACTTTAAGATCATCCTAGAATCAATGGGTCGGTCTGTTTCAGACCAAGCCCCAAGTTGTAGCTTGGAGGGCTGGTATGGCCCTTGGAATCTCGACGCTCTGAGCTTGAGAGGTGCTATTTGATGTCGAATGACTTGAGGAGATTTATCGAGGGGCTATCTCCTAGGTACGCTGCTTCCGAAGAGCCACCACGCTGGCCGCCGGAAGTCTTTCCAATCACG
>JBCCEE010000172.1:0-15588 GCA_039030415.1 Acidobacteriota bacterium | reverse complement strand
GGATCGCATGATCGCCTTTGCTAGCTCAGGGGTCGCGCGCGGCGTCGAGATGCAGGTGCAGGATCCGCCTCAGCTCGGCGATGCCCTCGGGATGTTTGTGCGAGCCGTGGGCGGAGGGCACGATGAGCTCACTGGCGGCTTCCTCGAGGTGGGAGCTCCAGTAGGGCACCATGCCGTCTGAGCTGTCGGGACTGTTGCCCTTGCCGCGGTCGCCGATGACGGAGTGGTAGGTGACGTGGGGGGCGATCGGCAGGGTGTCGAGGGCTTCGAGGATGGCGTTCTTGGGCTGCAGGCTCTGGACGCTGTCAGGAATCCTTTTGCGCTGGGCGGCTTCGTCGGTCAGGGCGGCGCCGATGTGGAGCAGGATGCGGCGACTGAGCTCGATGGCCTCCTTGGGTAGCTTGACGAGCGCAGCGCCGATCTTGCCTGCAAAGTTGGAAGCCAGCTTGCTGCCGCGGTGGGGCGTGGAGCAGAAGACGACCCGCTCGACGAACGGCAACGACTCAAAGACGAAGACACGGGTCATCTGCTCGACGTCTTCCGCTGGTAGCTCCAGCTGCTCGGGTGGCTCGGTGAAGACGGTGTCCCATAGGGTCGTTCCGCTGTCGGTCACCTGCATGCGCGTCAGCAAGCCGCCCATGCTGTGGCCCATCATCACCATGCGATCGCTGGCCGGGCTCTCCCCCACCGCGTCGAGCCGACGCTTCGCTTCGCGCAGCGAGGCCCTGAGCAGCGAGGCGGAATAGGGGAAGTCGACCCCGGTGGGATAGGTGAAGAGCCAAACCTGGTAGTGGCGGCGAATCTTCGGATCGAGCATGAGCTCGCTGCCGGCGGTCGCCCAGGTGACCGGCGTCGAGGCCAGGCCGTGGGTCAGAACCAAAGGGATTTTGCCGGGTCGCAGCGGCTCCGAGACATGGAGGCTGGCCAGCGACAGGACGTTTCCCGCCCGCAACACTCCCCTCTTGCCCGAGATCAGCTCGGCCTCTCGTTCCAGGGTGTCGAATTGGGCGCCGATGTCGATCGCCAGCGGATACGATGTCCCGGCGATCTCATGCGACTCGTTGAGGCGCGGGTCGATCAGACGCAGGACGGCGGCGCGCGGCTGAGCGCCGTCCGCTGGAGCCAGCTCGAGCACGGCGGTGAGCGGATAGAAGTAGCGGTAGATCTCGAACACACCGCCTTCGGGCTGCGGCTGATCCTCCTCGCGCTCCGCTCGACCCACGGCCACCAGCGGCGCCCCGAGTCCCTGCCGCACCGCCACGTCGCGTTCGCGGCGCAGGCCTGAGACGGGCCGAAACTCATGGGTCGCTGGCGTCCATTCGGGACCGGCGTCAACCCACGAGAGCTCGTAGCGGCCGAGTGGCCCCTCGATCGCTCGGGGGCCACCGCTCAGGGCTTCCACAGGCGAGCTCTGGAGCGCGCTCACCAGGCCAGAAACGGCTTCGCGGTATAGGTCTAGGGCTGGGCCTCCGCTGCCGGCTGCCTGCTCGAGAGCCGCCGGCAGGATGGCCGCAGCGGCAGCCAGGTAGAGCCCAGGCAGCTCGTCGCTGGCCGGCTTACGGGCAGCCGCGGTGTCAGTTCTTGCCGCCTTGTCAGCTTTTGTCGCCTTGTGAGCTGCCGTCAACGCGACTTCGGCAATAGCGGTACCGAGGGCTTCAAGTTCTGTGGCCGACCGCAGGCGGTCGAGCGCCCGGATCGCCTCCGAGGCATCGTTGCGGGCCAGCTTGCGCAGCTTCTGCTGCTTGAGCAGCTGCCGGGTCTCTGGGCTCAGGCCGTCGTTGCCGGCGGCTGGGGAGCCCGCGGGCAGCAGCGCGAGCGCCAGGCCGAAGATCACGATCTGAATCGAACGTCTATGCCGCCGCATCTTCACCTCCTGCCATCTTCAACTCCTGCCATCTTCAACTCTTGCCATCTTCAACTCCTGCCATCTTCCACTCTTGCTGAACGGTGTCATTCGGCGCCTTCGAGCTCGTGGCCCGCAAAGGGGTCTGGCAAGGTTTTGACCATCAGCTGGAAGACCGCGGCGGTGCTGGCGCCGAACAGCAGCAGGCCGGTCATGGCCTCGAACACGCCCAGCAGGCGCCAGGGCTCCGACAGCGTGAGGTCGCCATACCCGAGCGTGGTGGCCGTCACTATTGAGAAATAGAGCGCCTGCGGAAATTCGTCGAATTCCCCGAGCCCGCAATACAGCAGCGCCCAGCCCCCGGCCTCGACGAGATGGATCGCGATCAGAATCAGCACCGCGACGCTCAGAAACATCGCGCGGTGGAGAGATTCCTTGGCGATGGCCTCACCGGGCATGAGGTAGGACAGCACGCGACCCAGGTAGACCAGGCTGACGACGTGAACCACCACGTTGAGCAGCGTCATGCCCGCCCCCCACAAGAGCTGCTGAGCGATCATCGACCGGGCTCAGCCCCTGCGGCGACCCCAGGCTTGGCCTGAGTACGATAGAGCATCGAGTAGAGGACGGGCACCAGCAGCAGTGTGATGACGGTGGCGAACAGCAGGCCGAACAGGATGGCGACGGCCATGGTCTCGAACATCGGGCCACCGCTGAGCCACAGCGGGATCATGCCGCCGATGGTAGTCGCCGTGGTCAGCAGGATCGGCCGGGCGCGCTGTTGGGCGGCCTCGATGATGGCCGCACTCGGCGCCAACCCGTTCTCTTCGATCTCGAGCTTGATCCGATCCAGCAGCACGATGGCGTTGTTGATGACGATGCCGGCCAGGGAGATGAGGCCCAGGAAGGTGAAGAATCCAAAGCTCGAGCCGGTGATGAGGAGGCCGGCGACGATACCGATGAGGCCCAAGGGAATGGTGACCAGTACGATGCTGGACTTGCGGATCGAGTTGAACTGCAGGACCAGCAGCATGACGATAGCGACCACCGCGAACGGCAGCGCGGCCACCACGGACACGGCCGCCTTGTCCGATTCTTCGGTCTCGCCGCCCTCCAGGAAGCTGTAGCCGGGTTTCCAAGTGGCCTGATATTCCTGCAGCCAGGGACGGAAGGTATCGAGCACTTCCGCGACGGTGACGCCGATGCCGAGCTGAACCTGAATGGTGATCATGCGCTCACGATCCAAGCGCTCGATTCTCGCCGGCTCCCACACGACCCGCACTTGCGCCACTTGGCTCAGCGGCACGACGGCACCGCTGGACTGCGAGAACACGCTCAGGTTCTCGAGCTTGCTCAGGTCGTCGCGATCCGAGCCCTCGGTACGCAGGATGATGGGAATCGTTTCGTCCTCCTCCCGCAGCTCGGTCATCTCCATGCCGGCGAGGCTGGCGTTGAGGGAGGTCGCGATGTCCCGGTTGGTGACCCCGGCACGGAAGGCGCGCGCCTGGTCGACGTCGATGATGAACTTCTTGCTCTGCGGGCCCCAGGTGTCTTTCACCGCCGTCACCACGTCGTACTCCCACAGCTTCGACTTGATCTCGGACTGCAGGGTGAAGAGCTCGTCGAAGTCGGGGCCGGAGAGCTTGATCTCGATCGGGTAGGCCACCGGCGGACCGTTCGCCAGACGCTTGATCTGCAGCCGGGCGTCGGGATGGTGCTCGAAGACGTACTGTTCGACCGCCAGTTTGACCGCATCCAGCGACGCGCTGTTGTTGACGTTGAGGATGAGGGCGGCCAGCGATTGCCTGGGGTTCTCCGGCGTGAAGGCGAGCACGAAGCGGGGCCCGCCCGAGCCGATGTAGGCGGTCCAGCCGGTGATGCCGATCGCCTCCGGATCGCCGTCGACGACCCGCTGGGAGGCGAAGAAGTCCTCGAGATCGCGCACCATCGCTTCGGTGGCGGCGATGTCCGAGCCTGGCGGCAGCTCGATCGTCGCGCTCAGCGACGGGTCTTCAGAGGGGGCGATGAAGACCTGGGGGACGTAGCCCATGCCCCACATCGCCGCGCTGAACAGGGCCACCACCAGCAGGCAGAAGAGCAGCGGCAGCTTGATTGCCGAAGACAGCAGGCCCCGGTAGCCCCGATAGAAACTGCTGTCGAACTTGGCCCGGGCTTCCTCCTCGGACTGAGGCTCGACGCGGATGAACGGGGTCATCATGGGAATGAAGGTCATGGCCAGGGTCCACGACAGCAGCAGGGCGATGGTGACGACGTAGAAGATCGACGCGGTGAACTCCCCCACCGCCGACTGGGCGAGGGCAATGGGAGTGAACGCGGCGGCGGTGGTGAGCGAAGAGATGAGCAGAGGCACCGTCATCTCCTTCGCCGCGTTGATCGACGCGGTGACCGCATCTTCGCCCCCCTGCCGCCGGACGATGGTCGCTTCGACCACGACGATGGCGTTGTCGACCAGAAGTCCCAGGGCGATGATCAGTGCCGCCAGTGAGATCTGGTCGATGCCGATGCCGAAGAACGCCATGACCACGAAGGTCGAGACCATCACCACCGGAATCAACGACGCTACGACCAAGCCGGTACGGACGCCCAGGGACAGGATCATCACCACGATGACGATGGTGACGGCCTGGACGAGGTTGCTGACGAAGGCGTCGACGCTGGCTCCGGTCAGCTTCGACTGCAGGAACATGGGCTGGAGCTCCATGCCCAGCGGCAGCTCCGCCTGCAGCCCCGCGACCAGGGTCTCCAGCCGCTCGCCCAGGGTCAGGATGTTGCCCCCATCCCGCATGGAGATAGCCAGCGAGATGCCGTCTTCGCCGTCGACCCGCACCTTTTCCTGGATCGGATCCTCGTAGCCGCGAGTGATCCTGGCGATGTCTCGCAGCCGGATCAGCGCGCTGCTGCCGGGGATCTCGACGATCGCATCGTTCAAGTCCTCGACGGTGTCGAAGTTACCCGTCGGCTCGAGCACGATGCGCTCGCGGCCGATGGTGATGTCGCCGCCCGAGGACAGGATGTTGAGCGACTGCAGCACCTGCTCGAGCTGTTGCGGTGAGACGCCCAGCTCGGTCAGGCGGGCGTTGTCGTACTCGATGTAGATGGCGTCTTCGATATCGCCGTAGAGGTCGACCTTGGCGACGTCCGGCTCCTTGAGCAGAACGTCACGGATATCGAGGGCCGAATCGCGCAGCTCTTTGGGCGTGAAGCCTTTACCCACCAGACTGTAGAGGTGGCCATAGGTGTCGCCGAACTCGTCGTTGACGGAAGGCGCGGTCGAGCCTGTGGGCAGCTCGGGAATGACGTCTTCCACCTTCTGCCGCAGATCGTCGAAGATCGGCGGCATGTCGTCGTAGATGTCCTTGAAACTGACCGTGACGATGGAGACGCCGTTGATCGACTCGCTGGTGATCTCGTCGACCTCCGGCATCTCCTGGATCTTCTCCTCGATGGCATCGGTCACCAGCTCTTCGACCCGCTCCGGGCTGGCGCCCGGGAACAGCGTCGTCACCGTGGCGGCGCGGATGGTGAAGCCGGGATCCTGGGCCTTGGGCAGCTGAACGTAGGACGACAGGCCGCTGACGAAGAGTGCCAGCACGGCCACGATCGTCACCCGGTTGTAGCGAATGGCGGCGGCAGTGATGCTCATGACAGGTCCCTACGGGTTGCGGACGCGCATGCCGTCGCGAGCATGGATCTGGCCGGCGGTGACGACCCGTTCGCCAACCGCGAGGCCGGCCAGGACCTCGAGCCCGAGCTCGGAGATCTCGCCGACGTCGACGGCGCGGCGCTGCAAGACCGCGGCGCTCGGCTCGTCGGTCGCCTGCAGGACAAACACGAAGGTTCCCTGCTCGTCTTCGATCACCGCGGCCGGCGGCAGATAGACGCGCTGCGCGTCGCCGCCGGCAGAAAACTGGAAGGTCACTTCGGCCGCGAGGTTGGATCGAATGTCCTCCGGCACGGTCTCCAGCGACAGCGTGACCGGAAACGTCCGACTGCTGCTGGTGCCGATGCCGACCTCGGTGACCACTCCCGGGAAGGACTGGCCGGGGAGCGATGGAAACCGGACGACCCCGGGCATGCCGTCCCGGAAGGAGGCGATGAGGCTCTCCGGCACTGCCAGCACCACTTCCCAAGCGCGCCCGCAGTTGACTCGGGCAATCGGCTGGCCCGCGCTGACGTTCTCGTTGGCCTCGACGATCAGCTCGGCGACGGAACAGTCGACGCCTGCCGTCAGGCGCGTGTAGCCCATATTCAGGCGGGCGAGTCGGACGCTCTGAACCGCGGCGCTGTGGGAGGCCTTGGCCGACTCGGCGTTGAACAGCGCGGTGTCGAGCTCGTTGCGCGACGCGTTGTCGTTGGCGTAGAGCTGCCGCACCCGCTGATACTCGGCTTCGGCGTTGCGCCGCGAGGCCTTGGTGCGCGCCTCCTCGGCCAGCGCCTGTTCGAGCTCGACGCTGAAGGTGTCGCGATCGAGGGTAGCGATCAGGCTGCCGCGCGCCAGCCGATCGCCGACGGCCACGGGAACCGCGGCCACGGTACCCGAGACCTTGAAGCTGAGCTCGGCCTCGGCGGCGGATTGAGCCGCTCCACTGAAGACGCGATCGCGGATGGAGGCCGCGCCACTCTCTACCAGAACGGTCTTCACGGGGCGCAGCGCCGTGGGTTGCGGCGGCGCCTCGTCGGCACAGCCGCCGAGCAGGATCACGCCTGCCAACGCGACCGCCGCGGGAGACGGTGTTGCTCGGATGAAGAGGGCATTCATCGTTGTGCTTCCTCTGTTGACGGAGTGAATCGGTCCAGCCGGTCGAGCCACGCTTCGTTCTCCGCCGCCGAGACGGCAAAGTCGAAGAAGGCGATCGACCGCTGCAGCTCCACCAGGTCCTGGAGGTGCTGATAGACCGCGTTGGCCGCGGCCAGGCGGGCGTTGAGGTAGGTGTTCTGGGCGTCGATCAGGTCGATGTAGCTGGCGGTGCCGCGCACGTAGGCATCGGTCACCAGGTCCAGCGTCTTGCGCGCCGCTGCGGCCGAAGACTGCGCGAAGCCGATGTTGAGTCGCGACGAGGCGGCTTCGGCCAGGCTGCCGCGAGCGTCGGTCTCGATGACGTCGGCAGCCTGCTGCAGGGTCAGCTCCAGCTGCTGCACTTCGAGGGCGGCCCGCAGTTGCTCTGCCTTGATGCCCCCTCCCTGGAACAGGCTCCAGGTGGCCTCGATGCCGACGCTCCAGTCTTCGTCGAAGTCGGTTTCGAAGCGAGCGCCGCTATCGTCGACGATGCGGCTGGCACGCGAAAAGGCGTCCAGGGTCGGCACGTAACGTCGGCGTTTGGCGGCGAGCTGCAGGCGCTGCTGGGCTTCTATCTGGGCACGGATCGCGGCCAGCTCGGGGGCGTTGCGGAGCGCCTCCTCGGCCAGGAATGCGCTCAGGGTCGCGACCCCTCGAGGGCCTCGAAGGTACCGCACCAGGCGCGGGTCTCCAAACAGAGACGTGGCCTCGATCCCGGGCTCTGCGGTCTGAAAGGCGAGCCCGATGGGTTGTTTCAGCACCCGATTGAGCTCGAAGCGTTGCCGTTCGTAGGCCGCCAGGGCACTGGCCACGTTCTGCTGGTCGGTCCCGAGCTCGGTTTCGAAGCGGAACACTTCGGAGCGATCGGTTGCACCGACGTCGTAGCGAGACTCGGCGCGCTCGAGATTGGCCCGCGTCCGGTTCAGGTTCTCGAGCTGGATGTCGCGCTGGGTCTTGGCGATGAGCACGTTGAGATAGGTCAGCGCGGCGGTCTCGATGACGTCGAGCTCGGTGGCGTCGAGATCCGCTGCCTGGGCGTTCTGGGCCAAGGCCGTGGCGCGGTAGCTGCTGCGCAGGCTCTCGGAATAGAGCGACTGGGAGAGTGACAGCCCGACCTCGGTCGTTCGGGTCGGATTGATGCCCACCAGGTCTCGATCCTGGCTGTTCCAGCTGATGTCACCCCCAACCTGTGGCAGCAATGCACTGCGGGCGACTCGCGTATCCTCCACCGCGATCTCGAGGTCGCGCTGGGCGACGGCCAGGCGAAGATTGCGCTCGAGGGCCTCGGTGACGGCGGCGCGCAGGGTCAAAACGCGCCCGGCCGGTAGCTCTTCGTTGATCGTGTCAGCAGAGAAGATGAGCTCGAAGGAAGGTTGGAAACCGATCGCTTCCGCCGTCAATCGGTTGATCGCCAGGCGATCCCGAACCTCCATCGCGACCGGCAGCTCGGACGCGGAGCGGCCCAGGGCGATGTCCCGGATGTCGATCGCCAGTCGTCGCGCCAACTGCTCGGGCCGGGGTACCAGCCCTCTACCCATCAATGCGCCGGCTTCTACGTCCTCACGTCCCAGCGTGGTGAAGGTCGGCCAACGCTGGTCCTGCGCGAACCGCACGAGCCGTTCATAGGACTCGCGATCCAACCTTGGCAGAGGCGTGAGGAAGAGCGCGTCGACGCCGTTTGGCACCGCCTCGAGCCAGCTCTCGAGGTCCGCGGAAGGGGATTCGACGAGGCTGAGGTCGAAATCCAGCTCACCACGCGCCCGCTGGACCACTTCGGAAACCGGCACCGCCCGCAGAATGCTGCCATCGATCAGCAGGCCGATGTGCTGAGCGTCCGTGGCGTACTGAAACTCCCGCAGGGCTGCGGCCAGATCGAAATTGACCGTCAGGAAATGGAGATTGGCGGCGCCACTGGTTCCGGACTCCGAGACCGCGAAGCCCTGTAGTGCGGGATCGATGACGGTCGTCGCGATCAGCGGCTTGTCGGGGGCAAAGCTTGCCGCGACGCTGCTCGACAAGATGTCGAGCGCGATCACGATATCGACCGCATCGTCAGCCAGTGCCGCTTCGATGGCCTGACGAGCACTCTCGACGCGCCAGCCGTGTGCCGTCTGTCGCTGCGCCGGAAAGCGAAAGGTGAGCTCGAAATCCTCGAGGCCGGTGAGCTCCGCGATGAGCGCCGCTCGGGTTTCGCGATCCCGCTGCGAATCGCCGTCGCTGATGATGGCTATGTCGACCGGGGTAGCCCGGGCGCCAACCGCCGCCAGCGCGACGGCCAGCGCACAAGCCATCTGTCTTCCCGCGCGTTGTCGCAACATCATGCCTCCTTGGTGGCTGACGCCCCTAGGGTCCGTTGACGATCCCCTCCCCTGTGCCCTTAAGATTGGGCGCATTGTGAAGAAGCGAGCTCGGACCGAGAAGGACACGAACGGCACAAAACCGGACAAATCGCGCCAAGTGGCAAGCCCCAGGGCTCACGCCACGATGGCGTCGACCACCGCGGCGTTCGCGCTGTCGCGCGGCTGGAGCATGGAGCGCATCAACGAGACGTGCGGCGTTTCGGGACTGGACCTGGTGAACCCCCACGACCGTCTACCCGACGACGTCGTGCCGCGCCTGTGGCTCGCCCTATGGCAGGAGTGGCCGGATGAGGCGCTCACCCTGCAGATGGCCCGGGCGGCGCCATTTTCTATCTACGCCGGCCTGGCGGAGGGCATGCAGTTCGCGACGGACCTGCGACAAGCCCTCCAGCTGGTGGCCACCAATCGCATTTTGATCGCTGATCGCGTCGAGATGGAGCTGATCGAAACCGATGAAGCGGCTTTCTTGACCGGCAGTCACCCCGCCGATGCGATCGACCAGGGGCGAACCGCCGAGATAGCGATTACGCTCATGGTTCGCCTGATACGCGAGGTTCTCGGGGTGGAAGACGCGGTCCAACGGATTCGTTTCAACTGGGGACCGTGGGGACCGGTAGAGGCCTACGAGGACTTCTTCGGTGTCCCCATCGAATTCAACCAGCCGCGCAGCAGGTTGTTTTTTCACAAAGAGCGAATGACGGCTGCGATCAGCCACGCCAACACGGAGCTGTTCGCCTACGTCGAACAGCACTTCGCCCAAGCAGCGGCCCGCATCGAGCGCCAGGGGTTTCCAGCCCAGCTCGCCAAGCTCCGGGAGGCGATCAGCGACAACGCGGCAATCGGTGAGTTCGGCGGGCGGGCGGCGGCCGAGCGAGCGTTCATGAGCCTGAGGTCGGCCCAGCGACTGGCCGCGACCCATGGCTTCTCGTTGGGCGGCATGATCGACCAGGTCCGGGGCGCGTGCGCCAAAGAGCTGTTGAGCGATCGCAGGATCACCATCGACAAGGCGGCGCAGCTCGTCGGCTATTCCGACGATCGGGCGTTTCGGCGAGCGTTCAAGCGCTGGACGGGGCAGACGCCTTCCCAGTACCGCGCCTGAGTGGGCTGCGGCTCAGCCTCTGGACCCGGCTCAGCTCGTTGGCAACCGCAGTCTCGCGGAGGTCTGCAGTCTCGCGAAGGTCTTCGGCATACCTTATGCTGCGACAGCTGCCGGGCGATCGCACGCGTTCTCGCTTGACGACCACCGTCCGGTCGCATACCTTGAGCACCATGTCCGAAGCACCACGACAGACTGCAGTCGTCCTCGCCAACGGGCTGTTTGAGACCGTCTTCGCCAAGACCACCCACGGACTGGTGCGAGGGCCCAGTCGCTACCGGATTTTGGGAGTGATCGACCCGGATCACGCGGGCCGAGACGCCGGGGAGCTGCTCGACGGCAAACGCCGTGACATCCCAATCTTCAGCCGGGTTGGCGAGCTGCTGGCGGAAAGCGCTGAGCAACCCGACGTGTGCGTCGTGGGCGTCGCCACTATCGGCGGCGTGCTGCCGGAGCCCGTCTATGCCGGCCTGGTGGAGGCGGCGGAGAACGGCATGACCCTGGTCAACGGCCTGCACCGCTTGCTGAGCGACGATCCCGAGCTCAGCCGCCTGACTGCCGAGCATGGCGGCGAGATCATCGACATCCGCAAACCGCGGCCGACGTCGGAGCTGGCCTTCTGGTCCGGCGAGGTGCTGTCGCAGCCGGCCCTGCGCATTCCGGTGATCGGCACGGACTGCGCTATCGGCAAGCGCACCACTACCGCACTGCTGCGTCAAGCGTGTCGCGACGCCGGCATCAAAGCGGAAATGGTCTACACCGGCCAGACCGGATGGCTGCAGGGCTTCGACCACGGCTTCATCTTCGACGCGACGCCGAATGATTTCGTCTCCGGCGAGCTCGAACGAGCGATTCTGGAATGTCAGCGCGATGCCGACCCGGACGTGATCCTGATCGAGGGTCAAGCGGCCCTGCGCAATCCGTCCGGCCCTTGCGGCTCTGAGATGCTGATCTCGGGCGCGGCTTCGGGAGTGATCCTGCAGCACGCTCCGGGCCGTAAGTATTTCGAGGACTATGACGACCTCGGCCTCGAGATCCCGCCGATCAGCGAGGAGATCGAGCTGATTCGCTTGCTCGGCTCAGAGGTATGGGCGGTGACGTTGAATGACCACGAGATGGCGCCGGGAACCTTGGAGCCGACGCGTAGCGCGCTCGAAGCGCAGCTCGCCATTCCGGTGGTGCACCCGCTCGAGGGCGGCATGACGCAGCTGGTCGACATCGTCCGTCAGCAGCTCGCCGCGCGGTCCAGCTCATGAAGATCACCCGGGTCGAGTCTCATCGCTGCGACGTACCGCTGTCGCGTCCCTACACCATCGCCACCCGCACCATTTCGGCAGTCGAGCTGATGTTCCTGCGCCTGATCACCGACGACGGTCAGGTCGGCCTCGGCTCGGCATCGCCGGTTGCGAGCGTCACCGGTGAGTCGGTCGACGCCTGCTGGCAAAAGCTCGACGAAGAGGCGCTGGGCTGGCTGGTCGGGCGCGATCCGCGCCATCTCGGCGCGCTGTGCCGCCAGGCCAAGCAGACGATGCGCGCCACTCCGGCGGCACGAGCGGCGGTCGACATCGCGCTGCACGATCTCTTCGCGCGGGTCGTCGGCGTGCCCCTGGTGGACGTGCTGGGGCGCTGCCATGAAGCGCTGCCGACCTCGATCACCCTCGGCATCCAGTCGAGCGAGGAGGCGCTGGCCGAGACCGAAGAATACCTGGGACGCGGCTTCCGCTGTCTGAAGGTCAAGATCGGGCTCGACCTCGAAGCCGACATCGAGCGCTTGACGCAGCTGCGCGAGCGGGTTGGCCCCGACGTGCTGATCCGGGTCGACGCCAACCAGGGCTACAGCTCGCAGGAGGCGACGCGGTTCCACACCGCCACCGCCGGGCTCGACCTCGAGCTCGTCGAGCAGCCGCTGCCGGCCGATGCCGTCGATGCGATGCGCGATCTGCCGGAAACCCTGCGGCGCGCGATCGCGGCGGATGAGAGCCTGCTGTCGGAAGACGACGCGGCGAGCCTGGTGCAGCAGCCAGCGGCCTGCGGCATCTTCAACATCAAGCTCATGAAGTGCGGTGGTATCAGCTCCGCTCTAGGCATCTCGCAGATCGCCGAGGCGACGGGCACCGAGCTGATGTGGGGCTGCAACGACGAGAGCGCGATCTCGATCGCCGCCGCACTGCATGCCGCCTACGCCTGCCCGACCACCCGCTACATCGACCTCGACGGCAGCTTCGATCTCGCGCGCGACCCGGCCAAAGGCGGCTTCCTGCTCGAAGACGGCGCGCTGCGCATTCCCGAAGAACCGGGCCTGGGCATCGAAGCCTTCGACCCAAGCTCGCTGTGATTGCGAGCAGGCTGAGCACGACCTGAATGGCTACGGCAAAGACCAACGCAATCAAGCTGCACCTGGTGCCGGTTCAGGGCGACGCCTTCGATTATCCGCTGGAAGAAGATTCGCTGGTGCTGGGCCGGGCGTCGAGCGCTGATCTGGTGCTCGAGGATCGGTTCCTGTCGCGCCATCACTCGCGTATCTATCGCGACGGCGATCGGGTGATGATCGAGGATCTGGAGTCCCGCAACGGCACCTTGCTGAACGGTCGACCGGTGACCCAGCCAATGCCGCTCAACCCCGGTGACGTGGTCAAGATCTCCGGCAGCGTCATCTCGATCCACGCCATGAGCGGCGGCGCGCAGTCGGTTTCGAGTGCCGCCGATCTCGGCTTCGGCGAGCACACCATCTTCCGCAGCGCGCCGGAGCTGCTCGCCAGCCACGCTCAGGCCAGCGCGCCGTCGGGCGAAGACGAGCTCAGGCGCTACGTCGAGCGCCTCAACCTGATCAATGAAGTGCACGGTGCTCTCGGTCGATCGATGGAGCTCGAGGAGCTCCTCCAGCTGATCTTGGAGCGCGTCTTCGACCATCTGCGTCCGGAGCAGGGCGCGATCTACTTGCGGGTCGATGACGGTGAGCTCGAGCGCGCCGCCCACCGCGCGGTGCCAGGGATCTCCGGCGAGGCGTTCTACTCCCGCAGCCTGGTGCACGAGGTGACCGAGAAAGGCTTGGCGGCGCTGGTGTTCGACGTCGAGAGTGACGAGCGCTTCGCCGCCGCCCAGAGTATTCTGGCGACCGGCATCCGCTCGCTGGTGGCAGCGCCGCTGCTGGACGAGAAGGGAACGCTCGGCATGATCGTGCTGAGCTCGCGGGCCGGCGTGCGCCAGTTCTCCGAAGACGATATGGAGCTGCTGGTTTCGCTGGCCTCGATCGCCGCACTGCGATTGCGCAACGTCGCGCTGCTGGAAGAGGCCGCTGAGCGCCGCCGGCTCGAGAAGGAGCTGGCGCTTGGCCGACGCATTCAGGTCGCACTACTGCCCGACACCCTGCCGGAAGTCGCCGGCTACGGTTTGCACGCCGGCAACATCCCGTCGCGCGGCGTCTCCGGCGACTACTATCAGGTCTTGGAGCGCACGGGCGGCAGCGGAAATACCGAGATCGTCTTGATGGTCGCCGACGTCTCTGGCAAAGGTATCGCGGCATCGCTGTTGACGGCGTCGCTCGAGGCCCTGTCGGCGGTACCGATCGAAGACGGCCTGCCGCCGGAGCAGATCTGCGAGCGCCTGTCGAGCCTGCTCTACCATCGCACGCCGCCCGAGAAGTACGCTACCGCCTTCCTCGCCATCCTCGATCCCATGACCGGTGAGCTTCGCTACACCAACGCCGGCCACAACCCCGGGCTGCTGGTGCGAGCTTCCGGAGCCACGGAGACCTTCGGACCTACCGGCACGCCGATCGGATTGATCGCCGGCATTCCCTACGAGGCCGAGACGACCAGGCTGGAGCCGGGCGACACGCTCTTCCTCTACACCGACGGCATCACCGAGCCGACGGATCCTGAAGACGAGGAGTATGGCCTCGAGCGCCTGACCGCGGTCTGCGTCCGCCACCGGGGAGCCGAGCTGCCGGAGCTAGCGACGGCGATCAGTAACGACCTCGAAGACTTCGTCCGCGGCGAACCGTTCCCGGATGACCGCACGCTAGTCGCCATCCGGCGTCTGCCGTCCTGATTCGGCAGCTCGCCGTCGAGCAGAACCCAAACGATCGATCGTCGGTCGATCCAGTTGGGATAACACCGAGTCCAACGGGGGCGGTGAAGAAACCGATCCGCTGGTCGCTTATCACATATAATGTGTTTGGTCTGTCAGCAAAACGCTTACTGATGCGAGGCTCAGGCCAGAGCCTAATGGCAACTCTTACATATTTATCAAAGCAATACGAAAATATCTCGCGTCATTGCCCTAGGTCCAACCATCGAATTATAACAATAAGCATTCCCCGCCCGAGGCCATTCAGCCCGAGGCACCTTCTCCTCGAGATAGCTCAGCCCGAGGCCACTCAGCTCGAGACTCTTAAGCCCGAGACTCTTCAGCTCGAGACACTGCAGCTCACTCGCCCCGTGGAACGAGGCCCGAGCGCCTGTCCTTTCCTCTCGATTCCCGGCGCACTCCTCGTGGAGTGTGACACCCCCTGCCGTCCTATGCCGTACAGGAGCGCGCCAGCATGACGACATCCGAAAAGATCAGACTGGTCATCATCATCGCCCTGATCCTGATCTTTCTAGCGCGAAAATACGGCTGGTTGGAATCCTGGCGTGAATCGCGACAGAAAAAGCAGCTCGAGGAAGACCGCAAGCGCCAGCTGGCGGAGCGCAAGGATCAGCGCAAGAAGGCTCGCCAGGATCAAGAGACCAAGCGCATTCAGACCGCCGAGGTGCTGCGTCGCGGCCTCGGCATGCTGCACCAGAAGACCCTGCAGGTCGCTGGCCACGATCTCTGGTACCTGGACAGCGATGACGGGACCCAGGGCACTCCGGTCGTGCTGCTGCATGGATTCGCTGGCTCCAAGGAGAATTGGAGCAACGTCGGCAACCGCCTGGCTCAGCAAGGCTACCGAGTGATCGCACCGGATCTTCCGGGTTTCGGTCAGAACGAGAGGAACCAGAATCTGGCTTACGACGTTACCAGTCAGGCCAAGAGGATTCGGGCCTTGATCCAGCAGCTCAAGCTCGAGCGATTCCATCTCGTCGGGCACTCGATGGGAGGCAGCATCGCCGCGGCTATCTCGTACGCCGCCTCCCAAGACGTAGTGAGCCTGACGTTGATCGAGCCGTTCGGCGTCCACGTTCCCTACCAGAGCGAGCTCGATAAGCTGCTGGCGCAGGATCGCAATCCGATGGTCATCGCCAATCCTGCCGCGTACAACAATCTGCTCGGCTTCATCCATCATGCTCCGGTGGATCTCCCGCCCGCCGTCAAGAAACAGCTGGCCGAGGAAGCCGCCGAGCATCGAGTGTTCTATCTGAAGGTCTGGAAGGAGATTCGCGAAGGAGAGCGCGCCAATCTGCTCGATCTACTCTTGCCCGAGATCAAGAATCGCACCTTGGTGATTCAAGGCGCTGAGAGCCAGGTCATCCACCCCTCGACTCCGGACATCATCCGCTCGATGATG
>JBCCEE010000171.1:0-15606 GCA_039030415.1 Acidobacteriota bacterium | reverse complement strand
CTCCAGGTGCTGACCCGGAGGCCACCGCCGCTGCGCGCGGTACGTCCCGAGCTGCCGCTGCGGCTCTGCCGGCTGGTGGACGGCCTGCTGGAAAAAGACCGGGATGCGCGTCCGCCAAACGCCGGGCTCGTCGTCACCGAGCTGCGGGCTCTCGCCGATTCCCCCGAGATTCTGGGGCTGGGAGCCGCCGAAAACGCCGGCGACCAACTGGCGGCCAGCGACGCTCAAACGCTGCCGCACGCCGCGCGCCCGCGGCTGGATCAAGACCCCAAGCGGGCGCTCGAAAACGGCGACACCCGGCAAGCCTTCGGATTCTCTGCCCGGCTCAGACGCGCTGCCCGACTCAGACCGGTCCTGCTCGGCGTCGTCTTGCTGGCGGTGCTCGGATGGGCAGCGCAGCAGACCGTCATCGCCGCGACGCGGTCGACCGAAGCCCTGCCGTCCAGCTCAGCGGAATCGAGCCTGCCGCGCACGCCCTATCAGCTGTGCCAGCAGGGATTCCGATACCTCGACCGCTATGACCGCCAGGGGTACCTCGATCTGGCGATCCAGGCGTTCGAGAGCGCCATCGCGGCGGATCCCGAGCACGCGCTCGCCTTCAGCGGACTCGCCCGGGCTCATCGGCAGCTGGCGCTCGAGAAGACCGACAGCTCCTGGCTGGATCTGGCGCTCTCCAACGCCCGGCGAGCCGTCGAGCTAGCGCCTCAGCTCACCCACGGACGCGCCACCCTGGCGCTGGTTTGGATCAGCCGCGGCGAGCTCGAGCCGGCCCGCCAGCAGCTCGAGACGCTACGTTTGCTCGATCCTGCCGACGCCGACGTCCACCGAGCCCTGGCCAACCTGGCGCTCGCCAGCCAGCAGCCAGCAGCCGCGCTCGAGCATCGCCGGGAAGCGATACGGCTGCGACCCGACCGCTGGCTGCAGCACAGCGAGCTCGGCGTTCAGCTGCAGCGCGGCGGGGACTACGAAGCCGCTGCCCAGGCCTTCGAAGCCGCGATCGCGATCGCTCCCGACAACCCCTATCTCCACCTCAGCCTGGGGGCGGTCTATTACTTCCTGGAGCGCTTCGAGCTGGCGACGGCCGCCATCCAAGACTCGATCGAGATCCGACCCTCCGCCCCCGCCTACTCCAACCTCGGCACCCTGCACTTCTTTCTCGGGCGCTATCGCGAAGCCGCTCGCGCCTTCGAAGAGGCCGTCGGGCTGACCGCCAACAGCTCTCGCTACTGGGCAAACCTGGGAAACGCCTACCGCAGGCTGCCCGACCGCCAGCAGGACGCCGATGCGGCGTTCCTGAGAGCCAGTCAGCTACTGCAGGCCCAGCTCGCCGAGCATCCCGACAACCCCGACCGCATCAGCCGCCTCGCCCTCTACCAGAGCAAGCGCGAGCACTGCGCGCCGGCGCTCGAGAACGTCGATAGGCTCGACCCGCTAACGCTCCACAACGTCACGATTCGCTATCGAGCCAGCCTCACCTATGAGCTGTGCGGCGCCCGGCAAAAGGCGCTGCGCGCCCTCGGTCAGGCTCTCGAAGGAGGCTACCCGTTCCACGAGGTTCACAAAGAGCCCGACCTCGCCCCTCTGCGCGAGGACCTGGCGTTTCATCACCTGGCGCTGCGCTTCGCATCCTGAGGGGCGACCTGCCGCGGATCGAGACCGCCGCCGCCGCTGTTGCTGGTGGTGATCATCTCCGGGTCGACCCGGAAGTTCTTGGTCACCGGATCGCCAGCCCAGGTCACGGCCAGCAGGATCGTGTAGTAAAAGTACCCGACGTTGGCCAGCTCGATTGGATTGCCCTCCCCGACCCGCGGCTCGGCCTGCAGCTGAGAGCACGGGAAGGCTTCGCCCGTAGCCTCGTACTCGAGGAACCAGCGTGGCGCCGTCACTTCGAACACCGTGCTCTCGCCGCGGGTCAGCGCCGGATAGATCTTGAAGCAGGAGAACTGCCGTCCACCTGAGATCGGGCTCGACGCGGCTTCCGGCAGGGCGGGAGTGAACAGCAGCTCGGCGCTCATCGCCACAATCTCCGACGGCTCGGCCGACAGGTCATAGGCGGTCAGCGCCACCCGGTCGCCGGTCTTGAAGCTGCGCGCCGTGAACACCGGGTTGCCGACCTTGTTGATCCGCGTGACGCCCTGGCTCAGCAACGCCGCCAGCGACGTCGCGGGATGGCGCAGCAGGTCACGGTTGAATCCGATATCGATACTGAACGTCGCCATGATCCTCTCCTCTTCTGGGTTTCATGCTTTCTCCGACCGGCGCCGTTGTGACGGCCGCAGTCCACCGAGCGCGACCGCCTGCCGATCTTTCTGGGATGCGAACATGCTAAATTCGCTGAGCGAAATCCATGCCATCATTCGCTTCAACAACGTCTTCGAGCACGACGCCTTCGAACCCTGAGGAGCCACGACTCGTTGCGGTCGTCGGACCGCTCGAAGGTCAGAAGTATGCGCTCGGTCCCGCGCCGACCTCGATCGGGCGCCATGCTTCGAGCACCATCCAGATCCACCACGCCTCGGTGTCTCGACACCACTGCCGGGTAGCGCCTGAGGCCGACGGAGCCTACCTCGCGACCGATCTCGACAGCCTGTGCGGCACCTTCGTCAACGGCGCTCCGATCCGCCGGCGGCAGCTCGAGCACGGCGACTACATCAAGGTCGGCGAATCGCTGTTCCTGTTCCTCACCGCCCATGAGGAGCTGACGCTGCCCCCCGCCGTCGAAGCCGTCTCGTTCGACGGCGCCAGCACCCTCGAGATGGCGGTCGAGGATTCCTCGCTGCTGCGCCGGACCGCGGGCGGTGAGGCCGGCGGCAACGACCCTGAGCTTCAGCTGCAGGCGCTGCTCGAGCTCGCCACCGCGCTCCACACTTCGCGGTCGACTCGCGACGTCTGCCAATGCCTGATTGACTTCGCCAGCCGAGTCCTGCCCCAGGCAGACCGTCTCACCGTCCAGCTGACCGAAGACGGCGGCACGACGTTCGCGCCCGCCGCTGGCGACGACCGGCCGCTCGAACCTGGAGTCGTGCGGCCCGCGCTCGATCGGCGCCGCGCCATCCTGGCGAACGCCGACGGCGACGCTGGCGGCGCGAGCAGCGTGCTGTGCTCGCCACTTGCCGTAGCGGAAGAGGCGCTCGGAGTGTTCTACGCCGACGCTTCGGCACCCGGCCGTGAATTCGAGCCCCAGCACCTGGACGCGATGGCGGCAGCGGCAGCCATCACCGCCAGTGCGCTCGGCAACGTGCTGCGCAGGGAGTGGCTCGAAGCCGAGAACCGGCGTGTGCGCCAGGCCGAGCTCGACCACGATATTGTCGGCGAGAGTCCGGCCATGGCTAGGATTCTGGGCCAGGTGGCTCGCGTCGCTCCCACCGATCTCAGCGTGCTGATCCAGGGCGAGAGCGGCACCGGCAAGGAGCTGATCGCCGGGGCGCTGCATCGCAACAGCCCGCGCGCCGCGGAGCCGTTCGTCGCCATCAACTGCGCCACGCTGTCCGAGACCCTGCTCGAAAGCGAGCTCTTCGGCCACGAGAAGGGCGCGTTCACCGGCGCGGTGGGACGCAAGATCGGCCAGTTCGAGATCGCCCATCGCGGCACGCTTTTTCTCGACGAGGTCGGGGAGATCCCGGTGGCCCTGCAGGCCCGCCTGCTGCGGGCGCTCGAGGCGCGGGAGATCCAGCGCCTCGGCGGCCGGCGGCCGATCGCGATCGACGTGCGATTGGTGGCGGCGACCAATCGCGATCTCGAAGCGGCGATTCGCGACGGCAGCTTCCGCGAGGATCTCTACCATCGTCTCAACGTCTTCTCGCTCGGGCTGCCGGCGCTGCGCGAGCGGGGCGAAGACGTCGTGCTACTCGCCCACCACTTCGCCGCCCGCTCGGCCAAACGCCTGAAACGCTCGCTGCTCGGTCTGGCGCCCGAGACCCGCGCCGCTATCGTCGCCTACGATTGGCCCGGCAACGTCCGCGAGCTGCGCAACGCCATGGAACGGGCGGTGGTGCTGGCGGCAGACGAGCTGCTGCGCCCGGAAGATCTGCCCGAGGCCGTCGTCGAGCGCGCCTCCACCCGTCTCGACGCGGATGGCTACCACGCGGCGGTCGCCGACGCCAAGCGCAGGATTTTGAGCGCCGCGATCGCTGGGGCTGACGGCAGCTATGCCGAAGCAGCGCAGCGTCTCGGGTTGAACCGGACCTACCTGCATCGCCTGGTGAGCAACCTGGGCCTGCGTCGAGACGACTAGCCGGATCGCATCCCAAAACAGCGTTCGTTAGCTGGGAAGTCGCGCCGGTGGAACGAGCACGACCGAGGACTGTTTGAGCTGGAAACACTTTAGGAGCTCGTAAGCGCCTGAAGATCCGTGGTCTATGCAGCTCACCGCTGGCCCGGCGAGTTTGCGAGGTCGCGCGCAGTCTACCGGCGCGACCATCTATCGATCGCTTCTGGGCTGGAGCCGACTAGGCCCTTGGCGTCTCTGATCGGAGACGCGCTTCGGTCTCTGATCGGAGACCCCGATTAGACGCTCGGGGTTTGCGCCCCCTGCTGCCAGGGCCGCTGTCTCCAAACGCCAGCAATTCGGCAAGTCTCACGCTCGCCTCGACTTAGCGGCGGGTCGACGGACGCCACCGGGCGCGGATCGCCCTTCCTGGCACGCGGGCTGCTCTAAGGGACCTGCGCAACGCGGCACACCATCACGATCCAGGGAGGACGGCACATGAGCGCATCAGGCGGGAGATCAACGGACGAGCCGGTGCAGCGGACGATCCAACCGCTGCACGCCATCACTCGCGGTCGGCCGGAGATTCGCGTCGCCGTGCTCGATGGGCCGGTCGATACTGCTCATGAAGCCTTCCGCGACGCTCGGCTCGACGTGCTGGACGACGGTCTCGCGCCCGGCGAGCCCGCTAGGGGAGCCGCCGCCGTTCACGGCACGCTGGTCGCGAGCATCCTATTCGGGCGCGAGGGCATCGCGCCGGGCTGCCACGGCCTAGCGATTCCGATCTACCGCCAGGACCTTCACAGTCACACCCAGCCGGCCAGCCAGCTGCTGCTGGCGTCCGCCATCGACCGTGCCGTCGACGCCGGCGCCCACGTGATCAACGTCAGCGGTGGCCAGCGCACGCTCACCGGCGACGCCGAGACCGAGCTGCTCACCGCCGTCGAGCGCTGCCAGCGCCGCAACGTGCTGATCGTCGCCGCGGTCGGCAACGACGGCTGCGCTTGCCTGCACGTGCCGGGCGCCCTGCCGTCGGTCCTGGCGGTCGCCGCCGCCGATGCCGAGGGACGGCCGCTCGAGTCCTCCAACTGGAGCGGCCCCTACCAGGTGCAGGGCCTGCTCGCGCCGGGCGCGCGCATCTCGGGAGCCCGGGCCGGCGGCGGCTCCACCCAGGGCAGCGGCAGCAGCTACGCCACCGCCGTCGTCTCCGGCGTCGCCGCTCTGCTGCTCAGCGTCCAGGCCCGACAGGGCCAGCCGGTGGATCCCCACCGCGTCCGCCGCGCGCTGCTGCACACCGTTTCCCGCTGTGATCCGGCGATGACGACGCATTGTCACCGTCATCTCGCCGGCCATTTGAACCCCCGGGCGGCACTGTCGCTCGTCAACCCAGGAGCCATTCCCATGTCCGAATCCAACGTATCCGATCACCAGAGCGTCGACACCGCAGCCCCCGCACCCACCAGCACCGAACCGTCCCCCGCGATCCTGCCGTCGAGCGCCGAGCACCCGGCGAGCGCGCAGGAAGCCGCAACCGGCGTCGAGCCTTCGGACTGCGCGTGCGGCGGAGGAGCTCAAAGCCAGCTGGCCTACGTGCTGGGCCAGATCGACTACGACTTCGGCACGCTGGAGAACTTCGAATGGTTCAAGCAGAACGCCAGGGTCGGCGGCAGCTTCATCAACCCCAACGATCGCTCGCAGGTGCTCGCCTATCTCGAGGAGCATCCGGCGTTCGCCAGCACCCTGATCTGGACCGTCACCATCGCCGGCGTGCCGGTCTACTCGATCCATCCCGAAGCCTGCTATTGCGATGCCGTCTACAACCGCCTGAGGAAATTCCTGAGCGCTCAGATCGATGCGGAGAAGACTGGAGACGTCGCCATCTCGACACTCCCGGCCAAGGTACACGGCAGCACGCGCCTGCTCAACGGCGCGGTCGTCCCGACCCTGTCGCCCGATCCGCGGGGCATGTTCAACTTCACCGATCAGAGCCTGCTCGACAACCTGCAAAGCCTGCTCGGCATCAGCGATGACCCGAGCGACGGCCAGAAGGCCCAGGTCGCGTCCTACCTGCATTACGTCGTCGACAAGATGCGCAACCTCGGTCGCACGGCGCAGGATCGCGCCATCAACTACCTGACGATCCAAGGCTACCTCGCGTTCTTCCGGAGCCACAACGGACTGCAGCAGGACGCCGACGTGCCAAACGATTTCGATGGCTTCCGCCTGCTCGGCGTCGACGCGGGACCCAACGCCTTCTGCCAGCCGGGTGGCGACTGTCAGGACGTGACCCTCACCTTCTTCAACCCCAACAACGCCGTCAACGTGGCGCCTCTGGTCTACCGCCAGACCGTCGACGTCGCAGCCGTCAACCCCGTGCTGGTTGGCCAACCCGCTTTCTACCGCACGCGTTGAGCCGGCTAGAAGGCATCACCCCCTAGGAAGGAGGCATCCTTTGCTACCCATTCAATCCCATCTGGAGACTTCGCTCGACGAATGCTCCCATGCCGCAGGATCTATCGCCGGAGCCGCAGCCGGAGCCGCAGCCGGCATTCGCCCTCAGGCCAGTCAGGCGGCCTGCTCGGCCATCTGTGCCGACCGGCCGACCGAGGCCGCCCGGCGCATCTGCATGGCTGCCTGTCTGACGCGTTAGCTGTCCCTATCCGCGCTGATTCCTGGCGGTCATCGAGGCCGTCAACCCAGCGGTGAGCTCGCCTACCGTCGGCTTGGCTCACCCTTCCACTACCCGATCGGCCGCCGCCGAGCGCGGACGCGCCGCGGTCGATCTCACCTCGAGGAGAGAGAATCATGAATCTACCGATTCAATCGATGAACGCCGCCGTCATGCCGAGTGCTGGCGTCACCCCCCAGGGCTGTGACCTGGTCAGCGGCGCCGAGTGCGCCGCCTCCGGCGCCGCCCTGCTCGCCGGCCCGTGCAACCCGCTCGGCTTCCCCGAGACCCTGCCGGCCTGCCTGCCAGCGGCCGCGGCCTACGTCGGCACCTGCAAGGACTGCCTGGTAGCAGGCGGCAAAGCCGCCATCTGCGGCGCCATGTCCCTCGCCGAGACCGCCGGCGTGCACGTACCCGCCGTCTTGAAGAGCGTCTGCTGATCGTACTCGTTCGCAATCCGACCGCTCGCTTCGGCGAGCGGTCGCTCACCCAGCCTCGAGTCAGACGGCGACCTCCGCTTCCCGTCGCTGATCCCAGACCGCCTTGCCGTAGAAAGCACCGAATCCCAAGATGAGCGCCACCGAGAGCCACACGCCAGGGGCAGCGCTGAGCTGGTAGCGACCGACGAGCACGGCGAGGGCCATGGCTCCGCCAGTGACCAGCCCGCCACCCAGGCGCGGGTAGCCGCGCATCAGTAGGGCGAGGCCGATCCAGCAGGCTGCGGCCGCCAGCAGGCTCAGCAGACGCCCAAGGTTACGGCCCAGGCCGGAAGCGTAGGGGATGGCGAAGCCGGTGTCGCGCTCGCCTTGGTTGGCGTAGAGCTTCTCGAAGGCGAAGTGGATGCCGGCGGTCGGGATGGTGAGCTCGAGGGGCTGGATGACCCCGGCGCCAGCGCCAGACTCGAGCGCCGCCAGCTCGGCGTCGAGCTCGGCGGCGGCGATGGGCTGAGGCGCGGTGACGAGCTTCAGCTGGTTCGACGGCTGACCGTACTCGACGCCGTCCGGCACGAAGACGTCCCAACGCGTGCGGGTGACGAGGATCTCGGGACGCGGCAGCAGGCCGCGCAGGGTGCCGATACCGCTGACCGCCGGAGCTGGCGTCTCATAGACCAGCTCGACCGGGAAACCCTCGGTGGAGTGGATGATCTTGATCAGGTGCCACGCTTCACCGTCTTCGCCCTCGGTTCTGGCGGGTTTCTCCGGCCGGCCGTCGACGAAGACCGACCAGATCTCGGACTCCGGCGGCAGCTTGACGCGCAGGAACTGACGGCGGCTGTTGCGCACGGTGTAGCGAGCGGTGGTGACGGACAGGCCGTCGCGGGTGAAGAGCGTGCGGTAGTCCGCCTGGTCGATAGCCGCCTCGTGCACCTGCACGACCTCGTGACGGTCGACGGCCAGCGCTAGCCGGTAGGGCGTGGCAACGTATTTGTAGGCGTGCAGGATCGGATTGGAAGTGCGCAGGATGAGCTGCTGGGGCAGCTCGCTGGCGTCGAGCGAGGTCAGGCGATCGGCAGCCGCCGGTCGCACCTCGACCGCCGACAGCGCCTCGACCGCGACCCGCCCCTGCTCGACCTCGGCGCCCAGCACGCGCAGCGTCGGCACTTCGAATTCGGCTTCGTCGGAGAGCAGGATGCGCTCGTAGACCAGCTCGAGACGGAACTGACCTTCCATCTCCTGGGTGAACTCGACGGCGATGCGCTGCTCACTAGCCTGCTCCGGCGTGGGCGGGCTCGCGCCGGGATCATCAGCAGCTGGTGCCTCGGGATCGTCAGCGGTTGGTGCCTCGGGATCGCCCTGCGCCGGCCCGGCCTGCGCGACGACGCGATGCTGGCGCACGGACGGCCCGGTGAGGCCCAGCAGGTTGACGCCTTCCGGCAGCGTCAGCTCGAGCTCCATGATGCGGCCGGACTTGACGTCGACCCCCACGCTCGCCGAACCCTTCATCGTGACCTCGCCGAGGGAGATCAGGGTGTCGACCTCAGCGTCGAACCGCCCCTGCTTGCGCTCGGGCGGCACCGCCGCAACGGCCAAGCCGGAAGGGGCTTCGACATACTTGTAGGTGTGGGCCACCGTCATCTCGATCGCCTGGCGCACAAAGGCGGGCAGCTGGTTCTCGCCGACTCGGGTGGCACCTTCATCATCTTGCGCTGGCTTCAGAGCCAGATCTTGACTCGACAGCAAAGCGATCATGCCGCGCTGACGCTGGGCGTCGAGCGAGCGCAGCAGCGGCACGGGGATCGCTTCCTGGCTGGTGGCGATCGACACGTCGTAACCGATGTCGACCACGAGCCGGCCCTGGAGCTGGCGATCCAGGAACACGGTGATCTCGCGCGTCGCGCCGTCGCCGGGGCCGAGACGCCAATCGGCGACCGCACCCGAAGCCGTGACGCTGCCCACCTGCACCGAGGAAGGTACCGCGAAGCGCAGCACGTTGGTCTCGCCGCGGGTGACCTCGTAGTCGGCCAGGGCTCGCACGTAGAGCACGCCTTCTTCGGCATGGATGGCGTGATAGATGCCGGCGTTGGCGCGCACCTCGGTGCGCACCTCTTCCGGTACGGCCTCCGCCCAGCTCAAGGCGACCCGGGAGGTCAACGGCACGTGGGCCGTGGCGATCGTATCGCCGCCGCGCTCGCGGGACTCGACGTTGGAAGCCGGCTCGACCGTGACGTCCTTCTTGCCCGGAAGCGTGAGCTCGAAGCGTGAAACCGGCACCTCCGGTACTTCGAGCTCGACTCGCGGCGGCCCGTCGCCACGCTGCACCGGCACCTCGAAGCCAGCGGTCAGCGTATGCCGGCCGCGCCCCTTGACCAGCACCGCGAAGCGTTCCTCTTCGATCAGGATCGGCGCGTCGACGCCGTCGATCGCCAGGTTGCGCAGGGTGACGGAGCGCGGCAGCAGCGGCAGCACCGCGGTCTCGTCGCCCAATAGCTCGACGGACAGCTCGCCGCTCCAGGTGACGGCGTTGCCGGTCAGCCGCCCTCGGTAGAGCGCGCGGCTCAGGATGTGGCCGGTGCCGGCCGGCAGGCGCCACGAGATCTGTAAACCGGAGGTCGACGGAATGGTAGCGCTCACCGAGGTGTTCGAGCCACTGGGCGCGAGCCGCGTACCGGCCGAGGGAATCACCGCCACGTCTAGGCCGCTACCGGGCAGCGTCGCCCGCAGCGTGGTGGCGGCAGCCCGGGGCACCGGCAACCCAAGGGAGAGGCCGGCGTCGGAGCGCGTGGCGTCGACCCGGTAGACCAGGCGCATGGCGAACGAGCCGCGCCGCTTCGCCGCCCAGCACAGCCCCTGGGGCGCGTTGATCAGCTGGACGCTGGAGCCGTCCACCGTCGCCGACGCCACCGGCGTGCCGGCAGCCAGCACCGGAACCAGCACCCAGTCGTCTTCCAGCACGTCGATGCTGAGATCGACCCGCACGTCGGCGCTCAGGTCCCTGACGGTGACGTTGACCGTCGCAGTGCCCAGCGCGTAGCCAGCGGGGGCCGGGCGGGGCGGAATACTCGGATCCCGGGCGATCTCGACCAGACGATTGTAGACCTCGAGCGGCAGCTCGACCTGGCCGTCAGCGGTCTGCGAGCTGCCGGTTTGTGAGCTACCGATCTGCGAGCTGCCGGTCTGCGAGCTGCCGGTCTGTGAGCTTACCGGCCCAGCCAGCGCCAGCCCGCAGATCATGGCGATGAGAAGACGTGCTTGCCTCATTTCGGACCTCCCATGGGTTGTGGTGCAGGCAGCACCTTGAGCCGCGCCGCATAGCGCAGCGAGTCGGCCAGGTAGAGCCGCTGCTCGAACGTCGGGGTTGCCAGCAGCCGGAGGTATTCGTCCAGCATGGCGAGATCGCGCACGACGTCGGGATCCTTGGCGAAGCCGCGCAGCTCTTGGCCGAGGCCGGCGAGCAGCTGACGGTGGGCTTCGAGCTCCTGCCGCGCCGCGGCCGGATCGTCCTCGTCTACCCGGTCGCCCGCCTGCTCCAGCACCGTGCGCAGCTGCTGCGCCAGGAGATTCTCGAGCACCGTACGCTCGAGCGGACCACAGCGCGGCCGGCCGCGCCGCAGCTCGAGGGCTGCCCTGGCCACGCCGTTGCCAACGTGCGCCAGATCTTTGAAGCGCGCCGTGACGTCGGCTACCGGACCCGGACCCGGCACCAGCAGGTCGAGCAGGATCACGTGGCGATCGCCTGCGTAGAAGGCCGGCAGCACGATCTGAATGCCGGGCTCGTCGTCACCGCGGTCGGCCTCGATTCCCAGGTTGCGGGCCAGCCGCTGGTCGATGCTGCGCTCGGCGCTGCGCACCCTCTCGGCATCCTCTGCACCGAACCGCCGAGCGCCCACGACGTCGATCAGCTTGACGCCTGGCGCTAAGCCGATGCGCAGCCGCACCGCCCTGGCCACCACCCGCGCTACCGCCGCCAGCTCGCGGTCCACCAGGGCACGGGCTTCGGACGCCTGCTCCAGCAGGCGGCGATTGCCCTGGCCGGCGACCGCCAGGCGATCGAGCTCGGTGAGATCCACGTCAGCGCCGACCCCTACGGCGCTCAGCGGTATGCCGGCCACCGCTCCAGCGTGAGCCAGCTCGACCAGATCCCACAACTCCTCATCGAAGGTTCGGGCCGTCACCAGCAGGACGCTGCTGGATCCCAGCGGCGCGGTCGGGTCGTCGGTTTCGCCGACGCGCTCAAAGGCGAGACGCATCGCCTCGACCAGCGACATCGGCTCACCCGAGACGTCGCCCTCGGAGAACAGCTGCCGGGAGGCGACCGCGAGCGGTCCATGCTTGAAGTCTTCGAGGGCGACGAGCTCGCCGCCGTTTGGCCCGGCGACGATCAGCCGAAAACGGTCGCCGAAGTCGCGCGCTTCGCCGAGCGCCAGCATCAGGGCGCGCAGCGCACTGGCAGTGCCGGGCTGCAGCTCATCTCGGAGGTCGAGCACCAGGGCGACATTCATCTCAGGACGCCGCGCGCCGCGCCGCTCCGTGCCGACCAGCCCGACCTGCAGGAGCACCCTGGAGGGCCCTCGGACGGCCTTCCGATCGGCGTTGAGCCGCAGCGCCAGAGCGGCGTCGGTCGGCGGGTCGAAAGGCTGGGTGGACTGGCGCGCGGCATCGTGGACCTGCGGTAGCTCGCCTCCCACGGTGCCGAGCACCGATCGATCGCCCTCACTCACCCTCGCCTGCAGGTGGCGCAGCACCGGATCGCCCGGCACGTAGGTGTTGCTCCAGTAGCCTTCGGCCGGCTGGAAGCTAACTCCCTCGACCCGGTCACGCTCAGCGAGAAACCGTCGAGCTCGCGCCTGCTCACCGGAGGCTTCGCCTTCCGCGGAGTCCTCGAATGGACCTTCATCATCGCCCTCGATCCGTGGCGAACCGCCGCGTAGAGTGACCGCGTCCACGGCGCCCAAGGGAAACTCGAGATGGTCCAGCGGCGTAGGTGGCAGCCTTGTGAGAGTGGATGCTACAGCTCTGCTGACCTCGACCACCGGAGACTCGCTAACGACCGTCACCTCTTCGTAGATCTGTGAGAGATCCTCAGGCGCGGGAGTCTCCAGCAGCACCTCCGGATCCGGCCTCGACGGCCCGGGCTCGGGCGGCGGAGGCCTGACGTCGACCCTGCGATCGGCCTGCTCCGCCGCCTCTAGGGTCTTGCTTGGTCCGCCGCTTTCCTCACCAACGTAGCCCAGGGCGCGGAGCTCGCCTGCCATCTCTGGCGACTCAGCCGCTTCGGTGGGCACGCTGGATGCCTCGCGCTGCGGGGCCGCGTCCCCCGACGCCCGAGGCTCGAGGCTCGACTCTGGGATCGAAAATCCCACATAGTCGATATCGACCGGCGCCATCGCGTCTCGCGACGACATCTGGCGCCAATAGAACGACGAGCTCACCGCGGCCAGCAGCGCCAGCGCCAGCGACGCCTTGAGCCGCGGCTGCCCGGGACCGAAGATCAGACCGAGGAAAGCAATGAGTCGCTGCCGCCAATCCGGTACGGTGCTCGTGACCTGCTCTGCCGGATCGACTGAAAACTCCTCGCGCGCCAGCAGCTGCTCGACCAGCTCATCCGGAGCATCGAGCTTCGGCATGGCGTCGAACGCGGCGTCGAGACGAGCCACCTGCTCGAGCAGCGCGAAGCAATCCTCGCAACCTTCCAGATGCTGCTGCGCCGCCGCGTCGGTCTGCAGGGCTGTAGGACCGCCCTCACCCAGGATCCGCTGCACTCGTCGACACATGCGTTTCATATCGCCACCTCCCCCTGCTGCCGACTCAAGGCTCCGGCCAGCGCCAGGCGGGCGCGGCGCAGATGGGTCTTGACCGTGTTGACCGGGATGCCGAGGATCTCGGCCACCTCGCCGAGGGCGAGCTTCTCGACGCACGCCAGCAGCACGACCTCGCGCTGCACGCGTCGCAGCTGTCCGATCTCGCGCTCCACCAGCGCTACGGTCTGGCGGGCAGCGGTGCGGCGCTCGCCGTCGGGCGCTGGATCAGCCGCTTGGCTTGCGCCGGGCTTGGCGGCCGCATCGGCGAACACCAGCTGACGGACTCTCCGCTTGCGCAGATGCGTGCGCACCGTATTGGCGACGATGGTGAAGATCCACGGATGGGCCGGTCGATGGGCTTGATAGGACGCCACGGCGCGGTGGATCCGGATGAAGATCTCCTGGAACAAATCGTCCCGATCTTCGGGGTCGACACCGCACCGCGACAGATAGGAATAGACCGGCGCTCGGTACTCGGCGACCAGGGCTGCGAATGCCTCGCGGTCGCCTTCCCGATACCGTAACAGCAGCTGGCGCTCGTCATCTCCCGTCTTGCGCTCCGCCGTCTCGGCCGAGCTCGCCTCGCTATCGAAGCCCGCTTCGTCATCCGCAGCGGCGGCCAGCCGGTGGCTGGAGATCTGAGCGTCTGCCCTCATGTCGACCCCATACTCGCCATCTAGCGAGCGGTTTCAAACCATTTCAAAAACTTTTTGGAGAGGCGTCGCGGCCCCGGGCTCCTGCTGACCTGTCCATTGGACACGGCTCCGCCTGAGGCTGCAACCGCATGACGCGGCCAGAGCGTCAGATATAGCTCAGGGCGCGCAGGCGCTCGAGGGTGCTCTCGACCTCGAGCGCTTCCTCTTTAGGGCGCCCCGCATCGAGCCACAGCACCACGCTGCCGCCCGCGTGGCGGATCGGCGTCGACCCTTCGAGCTCGATCTTCTGTCCCGCGAGCTCGACGGTCGGCTGCTCACCTTCGAGTGCCGGCAGCAAGACCAGGGCGAACGGCGAGGCCGAGGTGACGTCGAGCCTGAGGCCGGCGCCGTCCGGCGACACCTCGATGCGCTCGGCATCGCCCCAAACCAGACCTTCGTTCTCGACGCCCCGAATTCTGACCGTGCCGCCGCTGCCGTCTTCGAACAGCAGGTAGAGGCCGCGACGCCAGCCGGCGAACTGGTCGATCAGCGAGCGGACCGAGCGCGCCATGAGCGAGCGCTCGGTCGGATCGAGGGTCTCGCCGTCCAGGGGCGCGACCAGGACCCGCGGCTGATGCTCGAGGAGCCAGCGCTCGACTGGATGCTCGGCAGGCTTTGGCGGCGCCGGCCGAGCAAAGAAGATCGCCTGCCGATCGTCTCGAATCAAGGACCAGCGAGGCGGGCCGAAGCTGAAGGTCTCGGCAGTGACCGGGCGCTCCTCCATCAGAGGAGCGAGCGATGCCTCCGTCAGATCCCCCAACAGCACGCCTTCGGCAGCCGCTACCACGGCGTCTTTGAGGCCGACCAGCGACACCGGCTGGTCGATCTGCCCGGCGCTGAGGCCGGCGCCTTGAATCCACAGCGGCACGTGCACCGACTCAGGGTAAAGGGCAGGGCCGTGGCGGAAGCCGCCGTGCTCGAAGAACTCTTCGCCGTGGTCAGAGGTCAGGATCTCGAGATCGAAGGCAGGGAGCTCCTCCCGCAGCCGGCTGAGCTCACGGCTCAGGTAGCCGGCTTCGCTAGCGTAGGCGCGGCGCAGGGCGGCAAGCTCGGCTTCCGAAACGATGTCGCCAGTGTGGGGAGCCGGCAGCGCTTCACCGGTCTCGTGGTTGCGGTAGGGGTCGTGCGCTTCCATCGGCTGGAGGTAGAGGAAGAGATCCTCGTCGTCCAGCCAGCTCGCGGCCTCCAGAGCCAGCTGCCGCAGCCAGGTGATGTCGGCGAACTGGCCCACCTTGGGGTCGGGCACCAAGAAGAGGTCGAAGCCGGCGGAGTAGTGGTTCTCGTGGTGCACCGTGTAGTTGGCGGTGATTCCGACGGTGGCGTAGCCACGCTCGGACAGCTCCTCCGCCAGGGTCGAGGTGCGCGTCGGCAGCGAGATCAGCGAGCCGTCGGGCCCGCGCATCCTAGCGGGCAGCTCACCGCTGAAGATCGAAGCGACGGAAGGTAGCGTCCAGGAGGCCGGGCTGTAGGCGCGCTCGAAGCGCAGGCTACCTGCAAAGTCCGTCGAGATCTCCGGCATGAGCTCGGCGGTGGCGTGGTCGAAGCGCAGGGTGTCGGCCATGACGAACAGGATCCGGCGCGGCTGACGGCTGGGATCGACCAGCCTCAGGATATTCTGGTGTTTTCAGAGAAATCTTCCAAGCCACCATACCAACCTGCAAACAACATCACTGACTTAAACACACTGGTAATGCACCTGTGGGTGAGGTGATAGAATATCTGCATCATTGTATACATGAGTTTATGGAGGTAAAAGTGCGTGTGCATCTTTCAGTAACTCAGGCGTTTTTGTTTCATT
>JBCCEE010000170.1:0-15613 GCA_039030415.1 Acidobacteriota bacterium | reverse complement strand
CGTAGGCGTTGCGGCCGGCCGGCGTGAGCTCGCGTACGCGCATGGCCCGGCTGAGAGAAGCCAGTAGGCCCCACGGAAGTCACCTATGGCCCGGCTGAGAGAAGCCAGTAGGCCCCACGGAAGTCACCTATGGCCATCAAAGACCTCAACCAGCGCGTCAGCGCTGCCAAAGCTGCTACCGAGGCGCGCGGCGAGACCTTCTACCCCGGCGCCAGCCGCGTTCACCTGGCGGCCTTCCCGCCGAAGGAGCGCTGGGACGATTGGGTGGAGCTCGACTCGAAGGCTTGGCCGGAGCGCAAGGAGCGCCGCTACCTGCTGGTGCCGACGACCTGCTTCAACTGCGAGTCGGCCTGTGGTCTTCTAGCTTACGTTGACCGCGACACGCTGCAGGTGCAGAAGTTCGAGGGAAATCCCGAGCACCCTGGCTCGCGGGGACGCAACTGCGCCAAGGGCCCGGCGACCCTCAACCAGATCACCGACCCAGACCGCATTCTGTATCCGCTCAAGCGCACCGGCGAGCGCGGCGGCGGCGAGTGGCGGCGGGTGAGCTGGGACGAGGCTCTGGACGACATCGCGGGACGCATCCGTAAGGCGATGCAGGAGCAGCGCCACAACGAGATCATGTACCACGTGGGGCGGCCGGGGGAGGATGGCTTCACCGAGCGCATGCTGGCGGCCTGGGGCGTCGACGGTCACAACTCGCACACCAACATCTGCTCGGCTGGTGCCCGGGCCGGCTATCAGCTGTGGTGCGGTATCGACCGTCCGAGCCCGGACCACGCCAACGCCGAGGTGATGCTGCTGGTCAGCTCGCACCTCGAGACCGGCCACTACTTCAATCCCCACGCCCAGCGCATCATCGAGGCCAAGCACCGTGGCGCCAAGCTGATCGTGCTCGACACCCGGCTCTCCAACACCGCCACCCACGCCGATTTCTGGCTCGCCACTCAGCCCGGCTCGGAGGCGGCGCTGCTGCTGGCGATCGCCAACCACCTGATCCGGAACCGCCTGTACGATGCCGACTTTGTGCGCCGCTGGTGGAACTGGCAGGAGTACCTGGAGGCGGTGCATCCCGGCCTGGAGTCGACCTTCGAGAACTTTCAGAAAATGCTCGAGGCCGAATACGAGGGCTACACCTTCGAATTCGCCGCCGCCGAGACCGGCGTCGACCCCGACACCATTCGCCGCGTGGCGGAGACCGTAGCGACCGCCGGCAGTCGGCTGGCGACCCACAACTGGCGGTCGGCGGCGGCCGGCAACGAGGGCGGCTGGCAGGTGGCGCGGACGCTGTTCTTCCTCAACTGCTTGACCGGCTCGGTGGCCACCCCGGGCGGCACGTACCCCAACGCCTGGAACAAATTCGTCGCCCGCCCGATCCACCTGCCGAGTCACCCCGGGACCTGGAACGAGATCAACTGGCCGGGCGAGTTTCCGCTTTCGATGTACGAGCTGTCGTTCCTGCTGCCGCACCTGGTGAAGGACGGTCGCGGTCGCCTAGACACGTATTTCACCCGGGTTTACAACCCGGTGTGGACGAACCCGGACGGCTTCTCGTGGATCGAGATGCTTAGGGACGAGGACAAGGTGGGCCTGCACGTCGCGCTCACCCCGACGTGGAACGAGACGGCGTACTTCGCCGACTACATCCTGCCGATGGGAATCGGCTCCGAGCGTCACGATGTGCACTCCTACGAGACCCACGACGCCCAGTGGATCGGCTTTCGCCAGCCGGTGATGCGCGTCGCCCGGCAGCGCCTGGGCGAGGCGGTCGACGACACCCGCCAGGCCAATCCCGGCGAGGTGTGGGAAGAGAACGAGTTTTGGATGGAGCTCACCTGGCGCATCGACCCCGACAGCGAGCTCGGCATCCGTAGGTTTTTCGAGTCCAAGGAGCGGCCAGGCGAAAAGCTGACGGTGGACGAGTATTACGGCTGGCTGTTCGAGAGCTCGGTGCCGGGGCTGCCCGAGAAGGCGGCGGAAGAGGAGCTCACGCCGCTCGAATACATGCGGCGCTACGGCTCGTTCGAGGTCGCCCGCGGCATCGGCGCGGTCTATGAGAGCGAAGTGCCGGCCGAGGAGCTCGAGGATTTGGGCGAGGGCGCCTACGGTCGCGTCTACACGCGGGCCAAGGCGCCGGCGCCGCTCAACATGGCGCCCACCGGCGCTCCCGGGCCGGATGGCGAGGGCCGGCGGCCGGTTGGCGTGCGGGTCGACGGTAAGGTGCTGCGCGGCTTCCCGACGCCGTCCGGCAGGCTCGAGTTCTACTCGCCCACCCTCGCCAGCTGGGGCTGGAAAGAGGTGGCCATCCCGACCTACATGAAGAGCCACGTCCACCCCGAGAATATGGACGCGGATCAGAAGGTGTTGATCTCGACCTTCCGCATTCCGACCCAGATCCACACCCGCAGCGCCAACGCCAAGTGGCTCGACGAGATCTCACACACCAACCCGCTATGGCTGCACCCCAAGGATGCACCGGACGGCGTCAAGACCGGCGACCTGCTGCGGGTGGAGACCGAGACCGGCTACTTCGTGGTCAAGGCCTGGATCACCCAGGGCATCAAGCCGGGGACCGTCGCCTGCTCGCACCACATGGGCCGCTGGAAGCTGCACGACCACGGCCAGCGTCAGCAGATGGCGACCGCCGCCCTCGAGCAGGACGGCGACCGCTGGGCGCTGCGCCAGAAGAAGCCGGTGGGGCCGTACGAGTCGTCCGACCCGGATACCCAACGCATCTGGTGGACCGACGTCGGCGTGCATCAAAACCTCACCTTCCCGGTGCATCCCGACCCGGTGTCCGGCATGCACTGCTGGCATCAGGCGGTGCGGGTGAGGCGGGCCGAGCCCGGTGACCGCTACGGCGAGATTTTCGTCGACACCGACAAGTCGCACCAGGTGTTCCAAGCCTGGCTCGGCAAGACCCGCGCCGCCGTCGACCACTCGCCCGACGGCACCCGACGACCGCACTGGCTGATTCGCCCGGTCAAGCCCACCGCCGACGCCTACAGGCTGCCGGTTACCGATTGATCCCGGTGATCCGGCACTTCAAGCCTTGGAGATCTTCCGCACTCTCGGCGCGCTGATCGAGCCGCCGCGGCCCGAGCTTGCGCCGCTGTGCGAAGCGCTCGAGCTGGGACCGCTGCCGTCCATGAGCGAGCACACCGATCTGCTGCAGTTTCAGCTCTACCCCTACGCTTCGGTCTACCTTGGCCCGGAGGGCATGCTGGGCGGTGAAGCGCGCGACACCATCGCGGGCTTCTGGCGAGCGCTCGGGCTGGTGCCGCCGACGGAGCCCGATCACCTGACGGTGATGCTGGCGTTCATCGCCGAGCTTGGCCGGCACGAGGCTGAAGACATCGCGCACGCCGAGCTCTGGTGCCGAGCGCGTCAGACGTTCCTGAGCGAGCATCTGCTGAGCTGGCTGCCGATGTACCTGGCCAAGCTCGAGGGGCTCGTCTCCGAGGACAGCTTCTATCGTCGCTGGGGCCGCCTGCTTCGACAGTGCCTGACCGAGGAAACCGCGGGCGTCGACGCTGAGTGGCGCCCGTCGATCCACCTCGACTCGGTCCCAGCCCTGGCCGATCCGCGCGAAGCCGGGCTCGAGGCGTTCCTCGATGCGCTGCTCAGTCCGGTACGCAGTGGCGTGGTGTGGGTGCGCGACGACCTGCGCCGCGCGGCGCAGCGGCTCGAGCTCGGCACACGGGCCGGCGAGCGGCGCTTTGTGCTCAAGGCGCTGCTGGGTCAAGATGCCGCCGCTACGCTCGACTGGCTGGCCGACGAGGCTGCGGCCTGGGGCGCTCTGCTGAAGCGTCAGGCCGCCCAATGGGGCGAGTCGTGCGGGGCTGCCTTCCGCCATTGGACCGCCCGCGCCGAAGCGACCGCTGGGCTGCTGACGGAGCTCGAGGAAATCGACCGATGAAGGATCACCGTAGCGGCCCGAAGGAAGTCGTGGCCGCCTTCAACGACCGCTACCAGCGGGCTCCAACCATCGTGGTGCGAGCGCCGGGACGGGTCAATCTGCTCGGCGCCCACATCGACTACAACGAGGGTTGGGTGATCACCGGTGCGATCGACCGCGCGGTGTGGCTGGCCGCGGCCCCCGCCGAAACGGAGCTCACCCGCATCACGGGACTGAACGTCGAAGATTCGGCTGGGCTCGATCTCGAGCACCTGCCGCCGCCGGTGGACGAGCGCGGCGCAGCGGCCGGCTGGGTCGACTATCCGGCCGGCATCGCCTGGGCGCTGCAGGAAGCCGGACACCGGCCAACGCCGATCGACGCGGTCTACGGAGGCGACGTGCCGATGGGCGCCGGCGTCAGCTCGTCGGCGGCGGTGGAGATGGCGTTCCTCCTGGCCTGGGAGCGTATGGCCGGCCCGCGAGGCTTTGGGCTCGACGGCGCGGCGCGTACCACGGTGGGGGTGCGAGCCGAGAACGGCTACCTCGGCGTGCAGTCCGGCATCATGGACCAATACTCGAGCCTGCACGGCGCTCGCGATCGCCTGGTCTTCCTCGACTGCCGCCACCTCACCCACGAGCTGCTGCCGCTACCGCCGAACGCCCGGGTTTTGGTCGCGGATACTGGCGTTCGGCGCAGGCTGGTCGATCTCAACTACAACGACCGCCGCGCGCAGTGCCAGGAAGCCCTGGCCGTGCTGCAGCAGCACCTGCCGAACGCCACAGCGCTGCGCGACGTCACGCCGCGCGACTTCGAGCTCACCTCGCATCACCTGCCCATGGAACTGCGGCGCCGGGCGCGTCACGCCGTGGAGGAATGCCAGCGCACCCGTTCGGCGGCGGCGGCTCTGGGGCACGGCGACCTCGCTGCCTTTGGCGCCCTGATGCGCCAGTCGCACCTCAGCTCGCGCGATCTCTATGAGGTTTCGATTCCCGAGCTCGACGTGCTGGCCGCGTCGGCCTGGGGGGCTGAGGGTTGCCATGGCGCCCGGCTGACCGGCGCCGGCTTCGGGGGCTGCGTGACGGTGCTGTGCGACGCCGCGGCGGTGGATGCCGTCAAACAGGCTATGGCAGACGCCTTCGAGGGCGCTTTCGATCGCCGCCCCGAGGTCTTCGAGTGCGCGGTAGCCGACGGCGCGGCCGTGCTCTGAGCTCAGGCTTCGACGCGGCGCTCCGGGGCGACCGCCTTGGGCGGCACGAGGTCGGGAAAGCTCTGATCGCGATCTGAAATCTCGGTGATCTCGCGCGGCCATTCGATGGCCAGTGCCGGGTCGTTCCAGCGCACGCCACGCTCGCACTCGGGGTAGTGCATCTCGGAGGTCTGAAAGAAGACCTCGGTTTCGTCTTCCAAGGTCTGGAAGCCGTGGCCGACGCCCGCCGGCACGTAGAGCGATTGGCGCTTGGCCGGACACAGCTCGACGCCGACATGGCGACGGTAGGCCGGCGAGTCGTGCCGCAGGTCGACGATTACCACGTAGACCGCTCCGGCCGTGCAGCGCACCAGGCGGACCGCCTCGTACGGCGCGCCCTGGTAGTGCATGCCCTGCACGGTGCCGCTGCGTCGGTTGACGGAGACTTCACAGCGCACCAGCGCCGGATCGAGTCCGCGCTCTTCGAGCTCGTCACGGCAAAAGTTGCGCGCGAAGAAGCCGTGGCGGTCGGTGCTGCGCTCGGGCTCGAGCAGGTAGGCACCAGGTATCTCCAGGGAGCGGAACTTCATGGTCGTGCTATCGCGAGGCTTGGGTCGGGAGTCTCCAGCGGACGAAACCTATACGTCGCGCTCGGCCGGGCACTCGACGGCCCGGCCGGGGAGCGCGAATGCTAGCATGTGCCCCCTTCTGCACCGCGCGCATGACCTCGAGTGAGAGATAATTCGGCGATGGAACCCTTCGTAACCTTTTTGGACGAGATTCGGCCCGCGATCGACCAAACGCTGGACCGCCTGCTGCCTTCACCCGAGCTTGCTCCGGCGAAGCTTCACGAGGCGATCCGCTACAGCGCCTTGGCCGGCGGCAAGCGGGTCCGTCCCGCCTTGACGGTGTTGACCGCCGACGTGCTGGGCCTGCCGCGCGCAGTCGCGCTGCCGGGTGGCGCCGCGCTCGAGATGCTCCACACCTACAGCCTGATCCACGACGATCTGCCGGCGCTGGATGACGACGATCTGCGGCGCGGCCGGGCGACTCTCCACCGCCGCTACGACGAGGCGACGGCGATTCTGGCCGGAGATGCCCTGCTCACGCTCGGGCTGACGACCCTCGCCAGCGAGCCCGCCGAAGCTTCCAGCGAACAGCGCAGGCGAACGGTCGAGCTCGTCGGACGCGCCATCGGCACCCTCGGCATGATCGGCGGCCAGGCTGACGACCTCGCCGCCGAGCAGGACTGGCCCGAGGATGCGCCGGCGGCCCTCGAAGCGATCCATCGCCGCAAGACCGGCGATCTGCTGGTGGTGAGCCTGCGCCTGGCCGGCGTCTACGCTGGGGTCGACGAGGCAACCGACCGTCGTCTCCGCGAGCTCGGCGAGCGCATCGGCTTGATGTTTCAGATCGCCGACGACATCCTCGACGTCGAGGGCACCGACAGCACGCTCGGCAAGACCGCAGGCAAAGACGCGGCAGCTCGCAAACTGACCTATCCCGGCCTGTTCGGGCTCGCGGACAGCAAGCGCATGCTCGACCAGACACGTCAGGAGGCCCTCGACATCGCCCACGGCCTGCCGCAGCAGGGCGGGCTCTTCCCTTCGCTGATCCACTACCTGCAGACGCGTGACCGCTGAGCCGGACCTTCGATTCTGAGTTTCCCGCACCGGATTCCCCAACCCTGGAATTTTCTCCCATGCGCCTCGACCAGCTACTCTTCCAACGGGGACTGTTCCCCAGCCGCGAGAAGGCGCGGCGCGCGGTGATGGCGGGACTCGTGCGGGTAGACGGGCAGCGGGTGGACAAACCGGGAACGCCGGCCGCGGATGATTGCGATCTGACCGTCGACGGGCCGCGCGAGCCGTTCGTCTCGCGTGCGGGCCGCAAGCTGGCCGCTGCCCTGGATCACTTCGAGATCGCGCCGGCGGGCAAGGTCTGCCTCGATGTGGGGGCTTCGACCGGTGGGTTTACCGACTGCCTGCTGCAGCGCGGCGCGCAGCGCGTCTACGCTCTCGATGTCGGCTACGGCCAGCTCGATTTCTCGCTGCGCAGCGATCCGCGGGTGGTCGTCATGGAGCGGCGCAACGCGCGCCATCTGGCTCCGGAGGATCTGCCGGAGCCCTGCGACCTGATCACCTTCGACGTGTCGTTCATCTCGCTGACCAAAGTGGTACCGGCTTTGCTTGCACATCTGGCATGCGATGGGCGACTGCTTCCTCTGATCAAACCGCAATTCGAGGCCGGCCGCGAGCAGGTCGGCAAGGGCGGCATCGTCCGCGACCCGGTGGTGCGCCGCGAGGTGATCGATCGCCGGATCGCCGACCTCAAGGGACTCGGCCTGCGTGCCTTGGGCAGTCTCGACTCACCGGTTCCGGGGGTTGGCGGCAACCGCGAGGCGCTGGCGCTGTTCGAGCACGCGGGGGACCCGGCATGAGCACTCGGCGCAAGGCCGCGGCCAAGACCCGAGGCGCCAAGCCAAAGCCTACCAAGGCCACGTCAGCCAAGGCCACGTCAGCCAAGGCCACGTCAGCCAAGGCCACACCCGCCACCAAGGAGGTGCGTCACGTCGGTATCGTGGTGCGCTCGGCGAGCCAAAGGGCGCTGCGCACCGCCGCCGAGCTCGCCGACTGGCTGCGTCGGCGCGACATCTCCGTGGCGCTCGACGCCACCTGTCGCAAGAAGCTCGAAGCGACGGACATCCCCCTCTTCGAGGCGGACGCTCCCTACGATCTGGTGATCGTCCTGGGCGGCGACGGCACTCTGCTGTCGGTAGCCCGCTCGGTGTCGGTGCCCATTTTGGGGGTCAACCTGGGCCGCCTCGGCTTCCTCACCGAGCTCGCACGCAAGGAGCTCTATCCCAGCCTGGTCGGCATTTTGGCGGGCGAGTTCGAAGTCGAGGAGCGCTCGCTGTTCGACGTCGCCCTGCGCCGGACCCACGGGGAGGTCGCCCACTACCGCGCGTTCAACGACGCGGTGATCGGCAAGAACGCGCTGTCCAGCATCGTCGAGATCGAGCTCCAGGTCGGCGGCAAGCGGGTCGCGAGATATCGCTGCGACGGCCTGATCGTCTCGACGCCCAACGGCGCCACCGCCTACAACCTCTCGGCCGGCGGCCCGATCCTCTACCCCTCGCTGCCGGTCGCGGTGCTGACCCCGATCTGTCCTCATACCTTGACGCTGCGCCCCATCGTGGTGCCGGACACCGAGACCATCGAGATCACCCTCAAGACCGCTCGCGAGGAAGTGTTCCTCACCGTCGACGGTCAGGAAGGGGACAAGATGGGGTACCGCGACTCGGTGCTGGTCCAGCGTTCGGCATCGAACGCCAAGCTGGTACGCATCACCCAGCGGACGTTCTACGACAGCCTGCGCGAGAAGCTCAAGTGGGGCGGCTGAAGCGCCGGCCGGGACGCCTGCGGCGCTGGGTTCTGAGACCGCTGCTGTGGGGATTGGCGGCGCTCTGCCTGCTGATCTTCGTTCTGCAGCAGCTGATCAACACGCGCTGGGCGCGCGACGGGGCGCGTCAGCAGATCGTCGAGCGGCTTTCTGAAGCTCTGGATCGCGACATCGAGCTGGTCGATCTGTCGTTCGAGCTGCTGCCGCTCTCGGTCGAGATCTGGGGCTTTTCGATCGCCGGCCCCGATCCGACCAAGCCGAAGTTCATCGAGATTCCCTGGGCCGCCATCGACGCCGATTTGAGCGCGCTGCGCAATCGCCGCCTCCACCTGCGTGAAGTTCGCGTGCAGCGGCCGGTGATCATGCTCGAGTACTACCCGGATCGCTCCCACAACATGATCAAGCGCAGCCAGGGGCCGCCGAAACCCCGGCGATTCGACGTCTTTGTCGACCGTCTCGAGGTGGATCGTGCCGAGTTCGGACTCGATCAGCAGAACATCCGGCTCTCGCTGGCGGCCGATGGCCTGCGAGCGCGGCTGCGCGGCGTCGGCGAGATGCACCTCGCCGGCCAGCTCGACGCCCACAACATCCTGGTGCGGCTGCCGAACGCCACGCCGCTGACGGTGGCGGTCTCGGCTCGCGGCACCCTGCAGCGCGGCCTGATCGAGATCGAGAGCGCCAGGGTCACGGGGCCCGACCTGGCGATCGCCGCCACCGGCGTCTGCGAGTATCCGCGCACCGCCCGCGAGCGTCGCAATTGCCTCTTCCAGGCGCGCGGCCGCACCCGTGGCGAGGCTCTGGCCGAGCTCGGCTACTTTCAGGAGTTACGCGGCCCCTTCGTCTTCGACGGCAGTTTGATCTGGCGCCCCAATCTGACCGGGTGGCGCAGCCGCGTCGACGCCGACGAGGTGGAGGTCTGGGGGCGCACCATAGAAGACTTCACGGGTAGCCTGGTGGCCGACCGCTTCGGCATGCGGATCGGCGTCGACGAAGCGCGCTACGCCGAGGGCACGGTCAGCGGCTCGCTCGACTGGCAGGCGAAGCAGGAAGGCAAACCCTGGACCGTCGACCTGGCCTTTCGCGAGCTCGCTGCGGATCGGGTGCTGTTCGACCAGAACATCCCGAGTCGCGGCTACGCGTCGCGCATCGACGGCCGGTTCGGCTACCGCTTCTTCTCCAGCCAGTCCGGGCGCGGGCAGGGCAGCGCCGAGCTCGAGCTGACGCCGGATGCCGAGCACGCGGGGGTGCCCTTCGCCGGCAGCTTCCCGCTGCGCATCGAGACCGGGATCGTGCGCACCGACTCGGCCCGCCTGCGCTCCGAGCGCCAGAGCATCGTGGCCAGCGGCTGGTACGACCTGCTGACCCGCCAAGGGGACTTCGACTATGAGATCACCTCGGCCGACCTCGCCGAGCTGATGCCGCTGTTACCGCTCGACGCGTCGCTCGAAACCCCGCTGTGGCTGCCGACCGCCGGCCGCGGAGAGCTCGAAGGCACGCTCTACGTGCGTCCAGACCCCCAGGCACCGGACGCGAGCTCGGTCGCGCCAACGGGCGCCGGCGGCACTTCCGCCGACCTCAGAGTGCGGCTCGAGGACGTCGTCACACCCGGCTTGAGCGCTGGCACCGTCAGCGGCGGCATGCATATGACCACGGACCGAGCCGAGGCGCTGCGCCTCGACCTCGGCAACGCCGGTCAGGCGCTGCTGATGCGTGGCGAAGTGCCCTACACGCCGACGGCCGAGAACCGGATCGAGCTCGCCATGGACGCCTTTGACTGGCCGCTCGACACGGCGCGGCCGTGGATCGACTTCGAGCTGCCGGCGTCAGGTCCGATCACCGGCCACCTCGAGCTCTATGTCGACCATCTCGGCTCGTACGGCGAGCTCGAAGCCCGGGTCGCCCCCGCGACCCTGAAGCTGATCAGCCTGCCGATCGGCGAAACGCCCGCCGCCGAGCCGGTGGCGGGCGTGCCAGCGGACCTGCCGGCACTGCTCACCGACGTCGACTCGCTGGCCGGCACCATGGTGTGGGATCTCGACCAGATGCGCTTCGAACGGCTCGACGCGACCGCGCCCAGCGGCACGCTGAGCGGCGCCGGCACGCTCGACTGGTCGACCGGCGCCATCGAGCTGAAGCTCGCCTCACCGTCCCTTCAGATCGGCGAGGCCCCGCTGGCCGCTTACCTGCCGCGGGCCGACATCCGCGGTGAGGTGGCGGTGCAGGGGCACCTGGCGGGACGCTTCCAGCAACCGAGCCTCGATCTGGTGGTCGAAGCCGATGAGCTCGCCCTCGGCTCTCGCCGGCTGCAGGGGCGGCCGTCGCGTCTCGAGGTGGAATGGCACGACGGCCGGGCCACCGTCGAAGGCCAGCTGCTGGACCTGGTCACGGTGGCCGGCGGCGGGCTGTTGAACAACCGGCGCTCGGACCTCGCGGTCGATGTCGTCGGCAGCGACCTGCATGGCCTGGCGGAGCTGATGCTCGAGAGCCCTCCCGCCGACCTCGCGGGCAGCTTCGAAGGCACCCTGCGCGTCCGCGGCGACGACCGCACCCCGGCCACCGTCGACCTCGACCTCGGCACGCTGGATATCGAGCTCGGCGATCGCGCGCTCAGCAATCTCGAGCCGGTACGCGCACAGCTCGACGCCGCGGGCGTCGAGCTGGCTTCGCTGCACCTGCGCGACGCCGAGACCGACAGTGAGTTCAAGCTCACCGGCATGGTCGACATGACCGAGCCCACGGCCCTCGACCTCGACCTGCTGAGCACGATGTCGGGCCCGTGGCTGCGGCTGCTGGTCCCGGGCTTCGAAGTCGAGGGCAATCTCGCCCTCGCGGGCAAGGTCGGCGGCTCGCTCGAGCAGCCGACGTTCGACGGCGCCGGCGAGCTCACCGACGGCCGCGTGGTGCTCAGCGAGGACTTTCCCCTCGAGCTGCGCGAGCTGCAGGGCACGATGCTCTTCGATCCCGGCCATGTCGCCATCGAACGGCTCGAGGGCCGGCTGGGGCGCGGTCGCGTCGCGGTCGACGGCCAGGCCACCCTGGCGACGGCAGGCGAGCCCCTGATTTACCGTCTGCAGCTCTCCGGAGACGAGATCGACCTGCCCTACATCGAAGGCTGGTCGGTACGCGGTGCGGTGCGCATGTCGCTGAGCTCGGAAGGCCAGGGCCATCTGCTCGACGGCCGAGCCGAGCTCGATACCCTGGCCTTCAGCGAAGATATTCGCACCGACTTCGCGCAGCTGATGCGCGGCTTTCTGCAGCGCCAGCGGCTCGAGGTCGATCCGCGCGACAGCGTGCTGTCGACCATCGAACTCAACATCGACATCGAGGCACCCAACGCGGTCTCGGTGCGCAACAACCTCGCCCAGCTCGACGGCAGCGCCGAGCTGCTGGTGCGTGGCAACATGGCTCAGCCCGTGCTGTTCGGCGAGGTCGAGATCGATCCCGAAGGCACCCTGCTCTACAACAGCACCGACTATCAGCTCGAGCGCGGCCGCATCGTCTTCGCCAACCCGTATCAGCTCGATCCGGAGCTCGATCTGGTAGCGGTCACCCGCGTTCGGGAGTTCGACGTCACCCTGGCGGTCGACGGCACTTTCGAACGCCTGAACACGCGCTTCTCTTCCGAGCCACCGCTGCCCGACCTCGAAGTCTTCCGACTGCTCGCTTCCGGCGGCGACGAGCGCACCGACACCACCCTGGTCGCTCCCCAGCGCACCGAGGTCGAAGAGGACCCGAGCACCAGTGCCGCGACCTTCCTCTACGGTCAAGCGGCCTCGGTGATCGGCCAGCGCGTCAACAGCCTGTTCGGTTTCGACAAGTTCCGCATCGATCCCCTGACCGGCAGCGGGGACCAGCTATCCAAGGCCCGCGTCACGGTCGGCAAGCGCCTCTCCAAAGACGTTTTTGTGACTTTCTCGGCCGATCCCTCCTCCACCGAAGACCAGCGTTTGCGGCTCGAATGGCAGGTCTCCTCAGGCTTGACGCTGGTCTTGACCCAGAACGGCGACGACAGCTACTCCGCCGACGCCCGCTGGGAGTCGAGCTTCTGAGGCCACTTCAGGTGCCGTCTCTGCGAGACACGATGCGGATCCGCCGGGATGAGCGGTCGGCGAGCGTGCGGCGAGCCCTGGGAGCGCTGCTAGTTTGGCTGCTGGCTTCCGCTCCCGCCCTGCCCCAGGCCGGGCCCCCGCCCGCCAACGCCTACACCCTCGGCGCCGTGGTGAGCGCGATCGAGCTGCGGCTCGATGCGCCACCGGCGCGACGCACCCGGCTCGAATCGCTGATCGCTATCCGCCCGGGCCAGCGCCTGCAGGAGAGCGCCGTCCGCCGCACGCTGTCGAATCTGCAGGCCACCGGTCTATTCTCCGAGATCGAGATCTTCACTTGGGCCGATCCACGGATCGACGACCCGTCGGGCGGCGACCCGTCGGGCGGCGACCCGTCGGGCGGCGACCCGCCGGGCGCCGTGCCTGTCGGCGCCGTGCCTCCCGGCGCCGTACCTCTCGGCAGACCTGAGGACGCCGCGCTGCCGATGCTCCCCACGGTCACCGTGGTGGTCGCCATGAAGGCCCAAACCTGGGTGCGCTCGGTCGAGCTGGCGGGCGACCTGCGGCTCGAAAAGCAGCGGGTCCGCCGTGAGATCGTGCAGCGCGAAGCCAGCCCGCTCGACGAAGGGCTCGTGCTGAATAGCGTCTACGCGCTGCAAGACCTCTACTTCGAGCGCGGCTTCCGCCAGGCCGAGGTCCGGGTCGAGGTCGCAGAGCGCGCCACGACAGGGCAAGCCGACCTCACCTTTCACTTCGACCCAGGGCCGCGGGCGGTGATCGGCGCCATTCGATTCGAGGGCGATATCGCTCCCTATCAGCGCACCGAGCTGGCCGACGCGACACGCCTGCAGCCCGGCACCACGAAGTACGGCCGGGAGCGCGTTACGACCAGCGTCCAGCGCCTACGCTCATGGCTCGCCGAGCGCGGGCACCTGGCCGCGACGGTCGAGATGCCGCGCGAGACCTACGATCCCAGCGGGCACCGGATCGATCTGGTCTTTCCCCTCGAGCTGGGGCCGCGGGTCCAGGTCGAGATCCTCGGCGCTTCGCGCCGCAGCCTCGAGCGCAAGGGCCTGCTGCCGTTCCTCGCCGACGGATCCTTCGACGAAGCCTCGATGAATCAATACTGCGAGAGGATCGAGAACGACTTCCAGCGCAAGGGCCACTACCGCGCGACGGTCACCTGGCGAGACGAAGTCGTCGCCGACGGGCGCTCGATCGTGCTCGAAGTGCAGCCCGGGAAAAAGTACAGCCTGAACGAGATCAGCTTTGTTGGCAACGTCCAGATCCCTTCGGATCAGCTCCTGGCGCTGATGGCCGTCGGCCCGCGCAGCCTGCTGCGGCCGGCCAGCGGGCGTCTGATCACCGCGGATCTCGAGGAAGACCTCGACAACCTGAGATCGTTCTACCTGCTGCAAGGCTTCAGCGACGTCGAGATCGAAACGCTCACGGTGACCGAAACCGGCGATCAGCTGGCGCTCGAGATCGAAGTGCGCGAGGGCGCGCGGCATCGCCTGGTCGACTTCACCTTCTCGGGCGTCGAAGTGCTCGACCTCGATACGGTGCGTGCGGCCCTGCCGCTCCAGCCCGGCGGCCCGTTCCACCCGGTGCTGCTCGACGACTCCATCAATATCATTCGCGCGCTCTACGAGGACGATGGCTTCCCCTCGACCACCGTCGAGCCGACGCTCGACTGGAACGCCGACCGCACTCTGGTCGACGTCCATCTGGCGATCGACGAAGGTGCGCAGGCGGTGGTCGACCGAGTGATCCTGCGCGGCCAGCAGCGCATCCGCGACGATGTGCTGCAGCGCTTCATCAAGCTCGACTCCGGCGACCCGATCAGCCACCGGCGGCTGCTCGAGGTCGAGCGCGATCTCTACCGGCTGGGCATCTTCTCCAAGGTCGATGTCGAGCAGCGCTCGGTGGCGGAGAGCGGCGAGAAACGCGACGTGGTGGTGCGGCTCGAGGAGGGTCGACGTTACCGCCTCGCCTATGGCTTCAGCTACCACTCCGACGACGGCCCGGGCGGCCTACTCAGCGTTACTCGAGCCAACATCGGCGGTCGCGGTGACCGTCTGCAGTTCGAGCTGCGCGGCACCGAGCTCGACAGCGTCTTCCGGGTGCTCTACGACCAGCCCCGGCTGTGGCGCTGGAACGTCCCGATCACCTACAGCGTCTTCGGTCAAACCGAGGATCGCGACTCCTTCCTGGTGCAGAATCTGGGCGCTCAGGTGGCGGTCACCAAGGATTTCCCGGCGGTGCGGCTGCGCGGCGTGGTGGAGTACCGCAAGGTCACGATCGAGCAGCAGACGCCGGCGTTCGACGACCTCGATCCCAACGATATTCTGCGCGAAGATCGCGAGGTCGAGATCTTCAGTTTGATCCCGATCTTCTACGCCGATCGGAGGGACGATCCGCTCGACCCGGATACCGGCTGGTCGACCGCGCTACAGCTCGAATATGCCGTGCCTCTCGGCAACGCCGAAACCCATTTCTTGAAGCTGTTCTGGCAGCAGACCCACTACCAGCCCCTGGGCCGCTACGGCAGTCTGGCGGCGAGCTGGCGGCTCGGGGCGATCGAGCCCCTCGATCTCGGGGCCGAGCTCGACCCGCTGGTTCCCGAGGAGCTGCCGAGCGCCCTGGTGCCGGCTTCAGAGCGTTTCTTCGCCGGCGGCCGGACCTCGCACAGGGCTTACGACCGCGATCAGCTCGGCATCTCCGGCCAAACGCTGTTTGCCGCCGGTGAAGACCTCATCGAGACCGGCGGCAATGGCCTGGCGATGCTCAACCTCGACTATCGGTTCCCCATTTCCGGCCCGGTCGGCGGCGTGGTGTTCTTCGACTACGGCAATGTCTGGGCCGATTGGACCGACATCGACCTCGCCGACTTCAAGCCGGGCGCGGGCCTCGGCGTCCGCTACCGTTCGCCGATCGGCCCCGTCCGCCTGGAGATCGGCTGGAAGCTCGATCCCGAACCCGAAGACGACACCGCACCGGTCTTCTTCTTGAGCTTCGGCAATCCCTTCTGAGCCTCGCCGCGGCAGGCCGGCGCCGACGATGCGCGGGCTCGCGGCTGG
>JBCCEE010000169.1:0-15643 GCA_039030415.1 Acidobacteriota bacterium | reverse complement strand
GGTGGCGTGCTCGACGTGGCGCCGGGCGAAAACGTCGTGGTGCAGCTGCGGCCGGACGTCATCGTTCAGATTCTCGATGCGGCGGCGCCGGATGGAGTGATCTATGAGAGCGCGCCGTATTGGAACATTCCGCTGTTCCGGCGCATCAACATCTGCAAACGAGGCTGCCGCCGGCTGCCGACCGCTTGTCAAGGCTCGCGCGCCATCCAGGCGATCGGCAACATCGATATCGGCGCGCCGCTCTCCGGTCAGCCGACGGCGGCGCCACGCGTCGGCTTCAGCAACACGCTGAACGCCGAGGGTCGGATCACCGCCGACAACCCGGACGCGCCGCAAGCTCGCTGTGCGGCGTGGGGTGGCACCCTAGACTTCTACGCCTGCTTCCTGGATCACCCGGAGGTGACGCACTATACGATTCGCTATCGGCGGCCCGGTGAGGGGTGGCAGTTCTTCCAGGAGCCGCTGCGCCACGAGAAGACGGCCAAGGTCGGCATTCCGGGCTATATCGGCGATCCGATCGGCCCGTTCGATCTTCCCTTGGGGGTCGGCGGCGGCGCGCCGGAAGCGGCCAAAGGCTACCTCAATATCGAGAACGATCCCGACTTCCGGCTCCGCAATCGCGACCGCAAGGCGCGGATCTCGACCTGGATCTACGCGCCGCAGCCAGCCGAGGTGTTCTTCCGCATCGAGGGCTATGACAGCAACGGCAATCGGGTCGGCGCCACCGTCGATACGATCAAGCTGTCGATCGACAACACGGCGCCGGACTTCGGCATCGCCTCGGTGCAGATGGGCACCCAGACCGGCAGCGATTGCGCGCTCTTCACCGTGCCGGACAGCGACCCGGGTGAGCCGCTGACGGTGCGCTTCAAAGCCAATCAGGCCCAAGGCTTCCTGAACCGCTTCGGCATCACGGTGCGACGGGGCAACGCCGGCAACATATCGATCAACAACCTCGGACCGGGCGATATCGCCGGCAGCTACACGCATGGCTCGAACGACCTGATCTGCGCGCGCTTCCGCGGTACGCTGGACGATCCCAACGTCGACGGGGCGGGCTACGTCACCGCGGACATCGAGCCCCAGAGTACCGCTGGCTGGCTGCAGGGCGAGACGTTCTGCACCTTCGCTGTCCAGCTGGGCTGCAGCAAGCGGGTCACCAACGGCTACAACTCGGCGGTCACCGGCTACGGAGCGCGTCAGTATCTGCTGGGCATCCAGACGGCGCCACCGACCGAGTAGTCGGCACGGGCTCCACTGCGCCCCTCATTTGCGGTCACGAGGCCGTCGGGATTGCGCCAATGGTGCGATCTCGGCGGCCTTTTATATTGCCGGGTTTACATATCTCGCCAAAGAGGATCTAGATCTCATGAGCCCAGTTGGAAGACGGAAGCTCTGCTTCTGATGATTCAAGCAACCTCTCGACAGGCGGTGGGTAAGCGGCGTGATGGATTTGCGACACCAGTCGACGGATCTGCTGTTCGAGCTTGCGCGGCAGTTGCTGCAGCTCGACGATCCGGATGCGATGCTCGACACCCTGGTGCGAGAGTCGCTGATGATTCTGGGAGCAGAACGTGGGTTCCTGGTGCTGCGACGGTACGACTCACGAGCCGAAGGCAGCTATGCGCTCGACTACAAAGTCGTGCGTAACTGGAATCGCGCTCAGCTCGAAGGGGTTGGGGAGCCGGTGAGCCAGTCGATCGTCGCGCACGTGATGGCAGAAGGCGAGCCGGTGCTGATCGAGGACGCGCTGGCTGACGGCCGCTTCGCCAAAGCTGAGAGCGTGCTGCGCATGGGTTTGCGCTCGGTGCTCGCGGCTCCGTTGAGGGTAGAGGGCGAGACCGTGGGCGCTCTCTACCTGGAGGCCAGTCGGCCGGAGCGTTTGTTCGAGAGCTGCCATTTCGAGATTTTCCAGCGCATTCTGGGGCTGGCATCGCGAGCGCTGGAGGTCTCTACGCGGCAGCTGGTGCTGGCGCAGCGCAACCGAACGCTCGAAAAGGAGTTTCTAGCGCGCTATGACTTTCGCGGCATCATCACTCGCGACCCTGGTTTTCTGCGGCTGCTCAAGACCGTCGGGCAGGTAGCGACGTCTCAGCTACCGGTGCTGGTTCAGGGGCCTTCAGGTACCGGCAAAGAGCTGATCGTGCGCGCGCTCTATCTCAACAGCCGACGGTCCAGACGTCGCCTGGTGACCGTGAACTGCGGGGCGATCACACCGTCGCTGCTGGAGTCGGAGCTCTTCGGCCACGTGCGCGGGGCGTTCACCGGCGCAGACCGCGACAAAGTCGGCACCATTGCAGCGGCCGATGGCGGCACGCTGTTTCTCGACGAGATCGGTGAGCTGTCGGTGGAGCTGCAGACCAAACTGTTGCGGGTGCTGCAGTTCGGTGAAGTTCAGCCCGTAGGATCGAGTCGGCCGATCAAGGTGGACGTGCGCTTCTTGGCCGCCACCAACCGGGATCTGGTGCAAGAGGTCGAGGCCGGCAGCTTCCGTGAGGACCTGCTCTATCGGCTCAATGCCATCACCCTCGACCTGCCGCCCTTGAAGCAGCGTACCGGCGACATCCTGCCGCTCTTTACCCATTTCCTGGCAGCCGCCGCGAAGCGCGACGGGCGTCCTGTGCCGGCGGTGACGCCTCGACTCGAGCGCGCTCTGCAGGGGCATGACTGGCCGGGCAACGTGCGCGAGCTCGAGAACGAAGCCGGGCGGCTGGTGGCAATTACGCCGGAAGGGTTGCCGCTGACCGCCGAGAGTCTGTCCCCGCGCATCAGCAAGGCTTTGGTGCAGAAGGCGTCCGGCGGCCTGGCACCGGTTCCTCTAGCAGAACAGGAGCGGGAGCTCATCGAGCTGCACCTGCGGCTGGTGGGAGGCAACCGCACCCACGCTGCCAAGAGCCTGGGCATCAGCCGCGAAGGGCTGCGACAGAAAATGCTGCGATACGGTCTGAGCTAATGGTTTCAGCACCCGACACCAAGCTGCTGGCGCACTTCGAGCTCCGCAAGGAGATCGGGCGCGGTGGTATGGGCGTCGTCTACGAGGCGTTCGACACCAAGCTGCTGCGTACCGTCGCCATCAAAGTGCTGCCGGCACTGGTCGCCGACGCTCCGACGCGTCGGGCGCGGCTGCTGCGTGAGGCGCAGGCGGCTGCCAAGCTCAACCATCCGGCCATTGCCACCGTCTACGAGATCGGCGAGGCGCGCACCGACGATCCCGAGCTCGCGGCCTTCGCTGACAAGGTGATCTATATCGTGATGGAGTACGTCGAGGGCGTCGACCTGCGCTACCGGTTAGAGGCCGGGCTGAGGCTGGAAGAGGCGGTCGACTTTGCGCGCCAGATCGCCGAGGGATTGGCGAGCGCCCACCGCGCCGGCGTCGTCCATCGCGACCTCAAGCCTGGCAACATTCGGGTCACCCCCGACGGCCGCGTCAAGATCCTGGACTTCGGCCTCGCCAAAGTGGCCTGGGGAGAGCCCGGCTCGGAAGCCAAGACCAAAGCGGCGTTGACCAGGACCGGCGTCATCGTCGGCACCGTGCCCTATATGGCGCCGGAGCAGTTTCAGGGCACGGATCTCGACGAACGGGCGGATCTCTTCTCGCTCGGGGTCATCCTCTACCAGATGCTCACCGGTCAATTGCCGTTCCAGGGTGCGCGGCTCGTCGACTACGTGCGAGCTCTGGCAAAGCAGGAGCTGGAGTCACCGTCGAAGTCGAATCCGGCGATCCCGGACCGGCTCGGGAGGCTGGTGGAGGCCCTGCTGGCCCAGGATCCCAACGAGCGGGTGCCGTCGGCGGTTACCGTGGGCACCGAGCTGGCGGCGATCGCCCAGGGTGATCCCGGGTCGGTGCCGACCCTCACCGAGTCGATCTACCGCGAGGCGCTCAGACCCTGGCGACGACGCTGGTCGTCGATTGCCCTGGCGTGTTTTGCGGTGGTGGCTGCGGTGGGCTGGGGCCTCTACAGCTCCCAGCGGGCCGCACCGCCGATCGATAGCCTGGCGGTGCTGCCGTTCGAAAACCGCACGGCAGCGCCCGAGCTCGACGCCTACTACGAAGGCATCGGGGCGACGCTGATCCGCCAGCTGTCGCGCATCAGCGGGCTCAACGTGGTCTCGGAGCGTGACGTGCGGCGCTACCGTGATACCGACAAGACGGTCGAGCAGATCGCGCGCGAGCTCGGCGTTGGTACGCTCATCCAGGGATATGTTCAGGGCAATGCCGAGACGGTGCGAGTGGTTGCCCAGCTGATGAACGCGGTGCCGACGGTGGCGCTCTGGGACGGCGAGGTCGAGGGTGATCCGGATCAGCTGCTGGAGCTTCAGCAGCAGCTGGTCGATCAGGTGCTGCGCAATCTGCCGGTCAGCCTGTCGACCCGCCAGCGCAAGGCGCTGCGTCGCGATCCGACCTCGTCGCGCGAAGCCTATGGCTTCTATTCGCGCGGTGACGCCGCGTTGCGTCAGATCGGAGATACCGCGGCCGGCGAGAGGGCCGTCGGGCTGTTCGAGCGTGCCATCGAAACGGACCCGGAGTTCTCCTGGGCCCACGCTGGGTTGAGCGCGGCCTGGATGCGAAGGTTCCAGGACACTCGCTCGCCCGGTTTCCTGAGCAATGCGCTGGAGGCGGCGGACCGTGCCGTGGAGCTCGAGCCGGATGCGCCGGAGCTGCGTATCACGCGGGCATCAGCGCGGCGCTCGAGCGGCTGGCTCGAGCCGGCTATCGAAGATATCGAGATCGCACTCACCCTCAATCCGGACCTGGACGTCGCTTACCGCGAGCTGGCGCAGTGCTATTGGCAGCAGGGTGAGCAGGATCTCGCCGAGCAGAGTTACCGTCGAGCGCTCGATCTGCGACCGCAGTCTTGGCTGCACTGGAACGAGCTTGGAGGATTCTCGATGCGCATCGGCCGCTACGAGGAAGCTCGTGAGCAGCTGACCCGAGCCGCCGAGCTGGCGCCGCCCGAGGTGATCCGTCCGCTCGAAAATCTCGGCACGTTGGATCTCCATCTGGGAGATTTCGAGAGCGCACTCGCCACCTACCGGTCGATTCCAGTGTCGCTGCGCAACGCCAGCCTGCTCGCCAACATGGGCTCACTGGCGTTCATGCTCTCTCAGCTCGAAGAGTCCCGTGATCTGTTTCAGCGGGCGGTCGACCTGCAGCCGGAGGAGCCGGTGCATTGGGGGAATCTCGGTGATGCTCAGCTGCAGCTCGGAGACTCCGCCGCCGCTCACCGGAGCTACGTGCGAGCGACCGATGCGGCGGCGGCTCAGCTGCAGGCCAACCCGTCGGACAATCGCCTGCGCTCCCTCTATCCGATGCTGCTGGCCAAGGCGGGACAATGCAAAACCTCGACGCGCCGCGCCGCGGATCTGCGTCCAGCGGTCAAAGGCAGCGTCGAAGAGCTTTTGCTGCTGTCCAAGGCGTTCGCGCTGTGTGACGCGCGCTCCAGCGCGGTCGAGACGGTGCTCGAGCTGCTCGACGCCGGAGTGCCTGCCGAGCGTCTGCGAGCCGAGAACGAGCTCGCCTGGGTACTGGCCACGCCAGAGCTCGCTCTGGCGTTGGCTGATTGATCTGCTCAGGGTTGGGAAGTTTCGATCCAGGTCACAGGGTCGAGCTTGAACGGCTTGCGACCGGGTCTTCTGACCTCGATCTCATAGACCCAGGCGATGTCGTGCACCGATTCGCTGAGCTCCATCGGAATCTCATCCTCGCGCGAGGAGCCATCGCAGAAGGTATCGCTCTCGACCTTGAAGAGCTGCCGGGCCTCCTCAGCGTTGGGGATGCCGCTGGCGATGGCGTTATGCGGCGCTCGGATACGGATCTCGCCGGCGGGGGCGTCGGCGGTAGCCCCGAATAGAGTCTTGGAGCAGCCTTCCTTGGGACGGATGATGACGGTGGCATCGCGAGGGCAGGCGACGTCGTCTTTGCTGTGGCCCTCGCCGAGGGTGCAGCGCACCGTCCACAGCATTTGGGACAGCGGGTTCTTGGAATCGAACCAGATAATTACCGGGTCGGGATCGACACGGATCAGCTCGCGCTCATGGTCGACTTCGATGGTCACGGTGGAATAAGGACTGGTGAGCGATTGCAGCGGGCTGATCACCACGCGATCTCCAGGAGTCGCGCAACCCATGGTTATCAGCGCGGTCAGCAGCGCCATCGCGCTCGTGATCGGTCGAGGGTTTCGTCTCATCAGCTTGCCTCCATCCCATGATTGAGCGGTAGAGAGCTTCCTGGGCCGAGAAGCCGGCCAAATCGGGAGCGTTGGTTGGGGAAGCCAGGATTTTATCTTGAACCCGAGCCGGCTTCGGCAGCTCTAGCCTGCGGATGCCTCGAGGCCCTGGCTCCCGGATCGACGCGGGATTGGCGGAACAGCGCGTTGCATGTGGAGGGTGGATTTGCTCTACTGACCGACAACGGCTCCCAGCGAATCGACAAGGAGGAAGAGACGATGGCCGGATCTCAGCCGCAGGCTTACGCCACTCATCGGAAGTATGTGCCGATTTACCATTTCTTCGCAGCAACGGTACTGCTCATCAACCTGGTCTGGGCGGGCTGGAAGCTCGTTCAATCGTTGACGTCAGCCGACCACGCCTTCGGCTTTGATCATGTGCTCGGCCTGCTGGTGGCAATGGCGCTGATCGTTATCTGGCTCTATGCGCGGCTCTTTCCACTGGCGGTTCAAGATCGCTTGATCCGGCTTGAGCAGCAGCTGCGGATGGCGAATCAACTGCCTGCGGACCTCAACGGCCGGGTAGACGAGCTCAAGCGCGGTCAGTTCGTCGCCCTACGATTCGCCGGTGACGACGAGCTCGCCGATCGTGTCCGCGAAGCGCTGGATGAGGGGCTCAAGGGTGAGCAGATCAAGAAGCGCATCAAGAACTGGAAACCCGATCACTTCCGCTGCTGAGTGATCCGATCAAACACTGAGAGATCCATGACTGAGAACAATCTACAGATTCTGCTCGCCTCCAGACCGGAAGGACTGCCGAACGACAGCAACTTCAAGCACCAAGAGTTGCCGGTGCGCGATCCGGAGGAGGGCGAAGTCCTGGTGCGGGTGATTTACCTGAGCCTCGATCCCGCGATGCGTGGCTGGATGACCGATCGAAAGTCGTACGTGCCGCCGATCGGCATCGGAGAGCTGATGCGGGGTCTGGCGTCCGGCGAGGTGGTCGCTTCCCGTCACGAAGGCTTCTCACCTGGGGATCGCGTGGCCGGCCTGTTCGGCTGGCAGCGCTTCGCGACCGTCCCAGGCAAGGGGCTCGAGAAGCTACCGCCGGGCGTGCCGCTGCCGCTCGCCATGGGGCCACTCGGCATGACCGGCATGACCGCCTACTTCGGTCTGCTGGACGTCGGGGAGCCGAAGGAAGGCGAGACGGTGCTGGTATCGGGTGGCGCCGGAGCGGTGGGCTCGATCGTCGGTCAGATCGCCCGGGTCAAGGGTTGCCGCGTGGTGGGTATCGCCGGCACTGACGACAAGTGCTCGTGGCTGGAGGATGACCTCGGCTTCGACGCGGCGATCAACTACAAGACGGCCAACCTCGACGAGGCGTTCAAGAAGACGTGCCCCAAGGGTATCGACGTCTACTTCGACAACGTCGGTGGCGAGACGCTCAACACCGCTTTGAAATTCATCAACCGCGGAGCCCGCGTCGTCATCTGTGGAGCTATCTCGCAGTACAACGCGACCGAGCCAGTGCCAGGGCCGAGCAACTATCTGTCGCTGCTGATCAACCGGGCGCGGATGGAAGGCTTCATCATCTTCGACTACCAGGATCGCTTCGGTCCTGCCCAGGCGGAGATGCTGGGTTGGATCCAGGACGGCAAGATCCAAGCGCGCTCGGACATCGTCGATGGATTGGAGAACGCGCCGCAGGCGCTACTGCGTCTCTTTGACGGCAGCAACACCGGCAAACTGCTGGTGCAGGTCGGGCCCGAGTAGCCAACGAGGAAGGGGCGCCCACCGCCCGTGCGAAGCAGAATGGAGGATCCCTCCAAAACGCTCCGTTCGAGAATTGATGTCAATCGAAGGAGAAGATCAAACCAGCTCGAACGGAGCTCATCAGAGTCCTTATGAGGATCAATCGACGCCCAATAAGGACAACCCATTGGATTGAGGGTCTGCCGGCCCTCGTGAAGCTGCGCACGCTTTGGCGGTGGGGCGCCCTGCGGGCGGGACTAGGTGGGATCGACCTAGCCGCGCCCGGGAAGCAAACGGGGAAAGCCGTATTCGAGGCGAAGACGCTGAATCAAGCGTCGACCGCCGAGCGAAGGGCTAGAGCTGGCGACGTCGTACGCTTGGCATTTGCGCGCGGCCTTGAATAGCTCACGGACGATCAGCTCGGTGCGGCGCGGCCCCGCGTCGGAGCGCCCTTCAGGAAGGTCCGTGGTGATGATGCGGGTCGTGATGCCCTCGGCCGCCAGTGCCGCGACCGCTGCGAGTCGCTCTTCGACGTCCGGAGACTCCGGATCGTCAGTGGCGACCAGCATGTCGACGGTGATGGCATGCTTGCGATCGAGCTCGACCAGCAGCTCGAGCTGCTCCCGGATCTCGGGCGAGCGGGTCGTAATGACGATCTCGAGATCTTCGAACTGCTCGAGCGCGGCGAGCGGAGCGCCTTCTAGGATCAGTGGCTCGTAGGGCACTTCAGCGGTGCCGAGGACGATCCGGCGACCCCGCTGGGCCGACTTACACAGAGTCTTCTCGACCTTCTCGGCTGCCGACACCTGGGTCTTCAGCTGGGCTTTGAGGCCCGCCAACAGGCCGAGCTCGTCGAGCACGTCGCGCCAGCGTCGCGGAGCGGGCCGACGGTTGCGGGCACGCGGAGGAAGGAAAGCAGGGAGCGTCGTCGGTTGGGAGAGATTCGCTAGGGGGTTTAGGGTCCCTGAGTGAGACAAGGTCCCTAAATGAGACACAGTGAGCGAGTTGCTGTTCATATGGGTACTCCTGGAAGGTCAGCTCAATTCGAGGGTCAGCTCAAATGGAGATCATGAGAAGACACACGTAAGTAAGAGCCACTGAAGGTGAAGGCTTTCTCATGAAAGCAATTCTTACGTTGTGTTGACGTTTAGTTAGCGTTCAACTGACGCCTCAATTACGCCCAGTTTACGCCTCTGGCTTCCACCCTGTCAAGAACCAGTTTTGCTGGAGTTGCTGGTTTCGTCCGGGAGCGGCCTCGATTAGCATCACGCCATGCCAGAGCTACCCGAAGTCGAAGTCTTGCGTCGCAGCCTGAAGCCACGGCTCGTGCAGCAGCAGGTCGAGCGCGTCGAGATCTTGTCGCCCGCGTTGCGGGAGCCTATGGACCGTCGCGCCCTACGGCGCCTGGGCGGTCGCATGATCGGTGGCCTACGCCGTCGAGCGAAGTACCTGCTGATCGACTTTGAAGGCGGCATCACCCTGGTGATCCACCTCGGTATGAGTGGCCGCTTCACCCTCGTCGCCGGTCGAGAACCGGTCGCCAAGCACGAGCATCTCGCCTTTCACCTGGCGACCGGTGAGCGCCTGCGGCTGGTCGACCCGCGGCGATTCGGTATGGCATTCACCGTCGCGACGCCGCGCATCGAGCAAGATCGACACTTCGCTCACCTGGGCGTCGAGCCGCTGGGCTCGGGACTCACGCCGGAATACCTGAGCGAGATGGCGCACAACCGGCGCGGTCCGATCAAGAGCTTCCTCATGGACGCTCGGATCGTTGTCGGAGTGGGCAACATCTACGCGAGCGAAGCGCTGTGGCGGGCTCGGGTACACCCCAAGCGCTCGGTGGCGCGCATCAGCGCGGCGACCTGGGGAAGGTTGACTGAAGCGGTGCGGGCGGTACTCGCGCAGGCGATCGAAGAAGGCGGCACGACCCTCAACGACTTCGCCGACGGCGAAGGCAATGCCGGCTATTTTCAAGTGTCCCTGGCGGTTTACGGCCGGGAAGGCGAGCCGTGCTCGAGCTGTGATCGACTGCTGAAGCGCTTCGTGCAGACTGGCCGCAGCACGTTTTATTGCCCCGGGTGCCAGCACTGAGCGGGTTGGGCGATTAAGATAAAGCCATGCCTCATTCATCTCCCGTGGTGCTCGGAGTCGCCGGCGGTACCGGCTCCGGTAAAACCACCGTCGCACGTGAGATCCTGGAGTACGTCGGAAAGCATCGTCTGGCATTCATCGCCCAGGACAGCTACTACCGGCAGATCGAATGGCAGAGTGCTGAACAGCTGATCGCGCACAACTTCGATCACCCGTCGGCGATCGATACCGAGCTGCTGGTGGCGCATCTCGAAGCCCTCAAGCGAGGCGAGGGGGTCGACGTTCCGGTCTACGATTTCGTCGAGCACAAGCGCAAGACGGAAACGATCCGCGCCGAGTCGCGCCGGGTGGTTTTGGTAGAGGGGATCTTGCTGTTGGCCGAGCCGCAAATCCGTGATCTGCTCGACTTCAAGGTCTACGTCGATACCGACGCCGATGTACGCCTCAAGCGTCGCATCTTGCGAGATATCAAGGAGCGTGGCCGCGATCTCGAAGACGTGCTGCGCCAGTACATGACGAGCGTACGTCCCATGCATCTCGAGTTCGTCGAGCCCTCCAAGCGCTGGGCCGACGTGATCGTACCCGAGGGTGGCGAGAATCGCGTCGCTCTGGAAATGGTCTGCGCCCGTATCGAGCAGCTGCTGCGGGCGGCCGAACCGTGAAGGGGCTAGCGATGGCGCCCGAGGCAGCCGGCGATCTCTGAGGCCGGCTGGTAGGTCTCGATGTCGGTACGCCTCGAGTATGACCGCGGAACTCTCTTGATCCATCCGGACGAGGAGACAGCGTCGGCCGAGCTGACGCTGCCGGGCTGCACGTTCGACTCCCGGGTTCGCCTTTGGCGAGCGCCGGCCCACCGCTATCGTGAGCTGATGACGCTGCTGCACCGCGCGGGCGTCGCGGTGGAGAACGAGGCGGGAGGATTCGAAGCCCTCGATCTGCGGCTGCGGCTCGAGCGCGAGCCCTTTCCCTACCAGGCGGAAGCCGTCGACACCTGGTGGCAGACCGGGCGGCGAGGAGTCGTCGTGTTGCCGACGGGTACCGGCAAGACCTATGTCGCCCAGCTGGTCGTAGAGCGCGTCGCACGCTCCTGCCTGGTGGTGGTTCCGACGCTCGACCTGATGCAGCAGTGGTATGGCGAGCTGTCCACCGCCTTCGACACCGAAGTCGGGCTGATCGGCGGCGGCTACTACGAGCCGCAGGCGGTGACCGTCACCACCTACGATTCCGCTTACATCCATATGGAGCGCCTCGGCAACCGTTTCGCGCTGCTGATCTTCGACGAAGTCCACCACCTTCCGGGACCGACCTACGCTACCGCCGCGGAGCTTTCACTGGCACCGTTTCGGCTCGGCCTGACCGCGACGCCCGAGCGTGAAGACGGTGGAGAAGCTCGACTCGATCGATTGGTGGGGCCGATCGTCTACCGGCGCGAGATCGGTGAGCTGGCCGGCGAGTTCTTGGCCGACTACGAGACGCAGCGGCTCAGGGTCCGGCTTTCCCAGCAGGAGCGTGAGGAGTACCTCGAGGCGCGTCAGATCTACCGCGACTTCGTGACGGACCACCGTATCTCGTTCGGCAGCCGCGGCGGCTGGGCGCGCTTCCTGATGCTGACCTCGCGCAGCGAGGAGGGGAGGCGGGCGTTCATGGCCTATCGCAAACAGCGGATGATCTCGCAGGCTTCGTCGGCCAAGCTGCGCCTGCTGACGACGCTGCTCGAGCGCCATCGTGGCGATCGCGCGCTGATCTTCACCAGCGACAACGAAACCGTCTATCGGATCTCGCGAGAATTCCTGATTCCAGCGATCACCCACCAGACCAAGGTCAAGGAGCGTCATGAGACCCTGCAGAAGTTCAACTCCGGCGTTTATCCGTTTCTGGTGACCTCGCGGGTGCTCAACGAAGGGGTCGACGTGCCGGCGGCCAACGTCGGTATCGTGCTCTCGGGATCGGGGACGGTCCGTGAGCACGTGCAGCGTCTCGGCCGCATCCTGCGCCGCGCCGAAGGTAAACGCGCGATCCTCTACGAGGTGGTGGCAGAGGATACGGCTGAAGAGTTCACGAGCTCCCGCCGGCGCCAGCACGGCGCTTACCAGCGCAGCGCTTCGTAAGGGTTGTTGCGAGGGATCGACGATGCTGACTTCAGATCTGGTGCAGACCAGGGTCTACCGCAAGGAGGTTCGGCCACGCTACATCGATGCCGAGGACGAGGCCAACCTGGCGCTGGCGCGTGAGCTGATCGACCTGTTCGCGGCTCACGAAGGGAGCTCGCGCCGCGAGCTGGAAGGTGAGCTACGAGAGCTGCTGGGTACCGGCACCGAGTTCCTGCTGCATCGCTCGTTGGCCAAGCTCTTGTTCGACCGCTCGACCTTCGAGACCTCGGCACAGGTCGAGCCCGAGCTGCTGCGAGGCGCGGTGTTCGAAGCCGCCGCGGTCGCCTATCGCTCGGCCGAGCCCGCTACGGAGACGCCACCTGAGGCCGAGGCCCCGGAAGACGGCGACGAGCCCAGCCAAGACGAGGCGGTCGATGGAGCGCGTCGCTTCCAGTTCGACCGCAACGCGGTGCTGCAATCGGTAGCTGGTGAGCACGAGCTTTCGACTCTGCAGGTCGAAGAGGGCCTCTATGCCGACCTCAAGAGTGAGCAGATCCTGTCGGACTGGAAGCCTTGCCGGCCCGCCTGGCTGCTCGATCGCTACAACGTGGCTCTGGCTCAAGGCGTTCTCTACCGAGCGGTCGAGCTCGAGATCCGGATCGATGGCGGCAGCATTCAGCGGCATCGCGAGCTGTTCCGCAAGATCAAGTTCTTTCAGCTCATGCACCGGGTCGAAGGCGATGCCGAGGACGGCTATACGATTCGGCTCGACGGTCCGATGTCGGTGTTCCGAGCGAGCGGCCGCTATGGCCTGCAGATGGCCAGCTTCTTGCCGACGCTGCTGCATTTCGAGCGCTGGTCGTTGAAGGCCAAGCTGGCCTGGGGCAAGAAGCGGCGTGAGCTCGGCTTCCGGCTGTCGCCAGCCACCGGCCTGCGGCCGATCAACCGGTCTACCGGGCAGTGGCAGCCCGAGGAGCTCTCCTGGCTGCCGGAGCAGTTCGACAAGCTGGCGACCGATTGGCGGATCTCGACAGAAGCCGAGCTCGTTGACCTGGACGGCCGTGGCGTCCTGGTGCCGGACTTCGTCTTCGAGCACCCGAACGGCCTGCGGGTCTTCATGGAGGTGTTCGGGTTCTGGAATCGAGGGGCGATCAGCTCGCGTCTCGAGCTGCTGCGCGAACATGGGCCGCAGCATCTGATCCTCGCACTATCGAAGCAGCTAGCCACGGGACGAGAAGATCTCGCGGACCTGCCGGCAGAAATTTATGTGTTTCGAGCTTCTCCAATTGCCCGCAAAGTGTTGAAGCTCTTGGAGCAGCTTCGCGTCGGATTCGATAGCCCCTTGCAACTTGGGAATCGAGTTGAACTACAATGATGACAATGGTCCAAGAAAGAGCTTGTGAAAAATTTCACAAGCTCGTAAGATTCCGAGGCTGGTCCGGCAGAGTTGCTGTGCGGTTACTCCCCGGACTCCTAAAAAGCTGACAACTACAGGCAACGGTATGGCACAAATTTTTCAACCTTCATCGGTGCCGCTGTCCAAGCTCAGTATTCTTTTTGGAGTGCTGCTGGCAGCTGGCGGAGTTGGCCTGATGATGGCGTTCGAGCGCTCTCCCTATCGTACGAACGAGAACGTGGTCTACGATCAGCCGATCCCCTTCAGCCATGACCACCACACGGCGGCGATGGGCATTGACTGCCGCTACTGTCACACAACCGTGGAGCGTGCGGCTTCGGCCAATATCCCGGCCACCGAAGTCTGTATGAACTGCCACAAGCAGATCTGGAGCGATAGCCCCATGCTGGAGCCGGTGCGGGCCAGCTACCGGGACAATGAGCCGCTCGAGTGGAACCGCGTCCACGATTTGCCAGACTTCGTCTATTTCGATCACAGCATCCACGTCGCCAAGGGTGTGGGCTGCGCGACGTGTCATGGCAAGGTCAATGAGATGCCGCTGATCGCTCGCGGTGCTTCTCTGCAGATGGGATGGTGCCTGGAATGTCATCGCAACCCGGAGCGCTTCGTGCGCCCGCCCGGGGAAGTGTTCAACATGAACTGGGAGCGCCCGTCGGGCGATCCCGAGTACGGTGCAAAACTGGTTGCGGCGGCAAACATCGAAGACGAGCAGCGCTTGACCAGCTGCTCGACGTGTCACCGTTGAGCCGGCTCTAGTAGCGAAGACCCGTGTTAGACCCCGAGGCAGATATGAACGAAACGTTGCCGATCCTCAAAAATGTTACGGCCGAGCTCGAAGCAAAACCGGGATCGTCCGAGATCGAGGCGATGCCGCTGCAGCAGGACGTCTCCGACTCCGAGGCCGCCTGCGAACAGAGCTCGCCGCCAAAACAGTGGCGCAGCCTCGAAGAGCTGGCGGAAACTCCCGAATTTGAAGACATGTTGCACCGCGAGTTCCCCCGCCACGCGGCGGTGTGGGATTCGGGGCTCGATCGGCGCAAATTCCTCACCGTCGCAGGCGCTTCGATGGGGTTGGCGGGGCTCACCGCTTGTACCAAGCAGCCGCCCGAGAGCATCATTCCCTACGTCCGACAGCCCGAAGAGATCGTGCCGGGCAAGCCACTGTTCTTCGCCACCACGACGACCCTGCTCGGCCATGCGCTCGGCCTCCTGGCCGAAAGCCACATGGGGCGCCCGACCAAAGTCGAAGGTCACCCGGATCACCCGGCGAGTCTCGGCGGGTCGGATTCGATCGCCCAGGCGTCGGTTCTCGACCTCTATGATCCCGACCGCTCGCAAGCGGTCCTGCATCTCGGTCGCATCCGGAGTTGGGATGCATTCGTCACTGAGATCACTGCAGCTGTCGAGTCGTTCAAGGCACGCGGCGGCGCTGGCTTGAGAATCCTCTCGGGTACGTCATCGTCGCCGACCATGGGGGCGCTGATGACGGAGCTCCTGGCCGAAATGCCTGAAGCGCGCTGGCACCAGTTCGAGTCAGCGGCCACCGACAATGCTCGCACCGGAATCCGGCAGGCGCTCGGCGCAGACTTGGCACCTTGTTGTGATCTCGAGCGGGCCGAGGTCGTGCTGTCGATCGACTCGGACTTCCTCGGCTCGGGCGTCACGGCGATCCGCTACTCGCGAGACTTCTCCAAGCGGCGCCAGGTGCGAGACGTCGAAAAGCTGAAGCAGGATGGCATGAGCCGGCTGTACGCGGTCGATACCGAGCCCACTGCGACCAGCGCGGCCGCCGATCATCGCCTGGCACTCAATCCGACCGAGATCAGTCACTTCGTCGTCGCCCTGGCGGCGCAACTAGGGGTCGTCGAGGCCGAAGCTCACGGCTTTGATTCCGGCCCCAAGGCAGCCTGGGTAGAAGAGGTGGCGGCCGATCTGCAGGCCAACGCCGGAGCGAGTCTGGTGATTGCGGGCGAATATTCGGATCCGGAGATTCAGACGCTGGTGTGCGCGATCAACGCCAAGCTGGGCAATGTCGGCACCACAGTGACCTACCGAGACAGCATCGAGCTGCATCCGGCCGACGAGCCGCTCGATCAGGCCTCGTCGTTCGCCGAGCTTCTAGC
>JBCCEE010000168.1:0-15644 GCA_039030415.1 Acidobacteriota bacterium | reverse complement strand
GGACGTCGCCATCACCGCCGTCAATCTGGCTTCGCTCCTGAACGAGCGCAAGCTGCTCGACGAAGCGCCTGCCTTGGCGAGACAGGCGCTCGAGAACCTGCGCAAATCGAAACCTGGACACTGGCGTATAGCCCATGCCGAGAGCGTGCTCGGCGGCAGTCTCGCAGCCGTTGGGGACTATGCACGAGCCGAGGCTCTGCTGCTGCGGAGCTATCCGATTCGCAAGGCATCGCATGACGCCTGCTCGAGATACAACCGCGATGCGATGCAGCGGCTCGTGCAGCTCTACGAGACTTGGGGCAAGCCCGAGGTAGCCCAAAGCTACCGCAAGCCGTTGGAAGACTGCCTATCGATGCGTCAACCCGCTTGAGCCGTCGCCTGCCCGAGCACCAACCTGCCCGCGAGACCATTGGGGTCGATCTCGATCTCCTGAGCCAGCTGCCAATCCACGGGAGATCCGTTGGGATCGATCTCGATCTCCTGTCCGAGGCGGCTGTCAAACGGCACGCCGTTGGGATCGATCTCGATCTCCTGTGCCAGCTCCTCAACTGCTGCGACCCCGTTGGGGTCGATCTCGATCTCTTGCGCGGTCGGCTCATCCCACATCGACGATTCTGGAGTTGGGTTCGACGCCGCAGCCAGCGGAGCACCAAGCCCAACGATCAAGAAAAAGCACAGCACGGAATACACTTCAACCATTCGATGAGACACAGCACATCCTCCTTCCGGGTCCTGCGGCCCGGGATCAAGAATTCAAAGTCCAGCGTCGCGCTCGGGTCGTCACGTCCGATAGGGCGAGCGAAGGCGGTCGGCTCGGCCTTGCGACGCACCGGCAAAAAAGAAATCGCCGGCTTGTGGGCTATTAACCGGGAATCCCTCGAAACTGGCTGGAGGTCAGCTCGAAGCGAGCGGATTCTTCGGCCTGGTCCATTTCAGCGGCGGTTGCCGCATTTCAACTAGGATGGATCTTGGCCATCCTTATTTTATGATTTTATAGCATATCCCTAGCCTGTCAACACAGCTGGGTCGATCAAAGGAGCCTTCTATGTCCAACCTAGCCGAGCCACTCAGCAACCTGACCCGGATCGCGCTCCTTGGGACCATGATCTCGACAGCGACACCCGCGACCGCTTCTCTCTTCGGATCCGAGAACCAACGCCAACCTCCCGCCGTGGAGCTTTCGAGCGACTCCTCGGCACAACCCGAGGAGTCAGCTGCTACCCAGCCCATCGTCGGTCCGGTCGTCATGGACTTCGGGATCGCTCTGCTACAGGTCGACCGCGCGACGATCCGCCAATTGGCGCCATTCTCCAGCCTGGTCGATATCCCTTGGGATCATCCCGAGCTTTCGGAGCTCATCACCTACGCCAAGTCTTATGACATGAAGGCCCTCGTCTCGCTGCACACGATGTTCTTCGAGCATGACGAGAGCGGTGCCGGGCGCTTGCGATCCGATGCCAGCCAGCGCTGGCGCAGCTTTGTGGAGACTCACCGCGAGAGTCTCGGTTATGGCACCGTGTGGGCCTTCTACCTGATCGACGAGCCGTTCTGGAACCCGGTGCCGCTATCGGATCTGGTGATCGCCAATGACTGGGTAAAGCAGAGCTTCCCGCTGATCAGGACCATGACCTCGATGAATCGTCATGATCTCGAGAACGCTCCTGAAGAGCTTCCCCCGGACCTGTTCGATATTGCCGGGTACCACGCCTATGCGCTGGCGACCGACCCTACGATCGACCCCGAATATCAGTACTATCTTCGCCTGCTCCAGGAAAAATTCAGTGGGCGGGACTTTGTCATCGTCGCCGACGCCTGGTGGAGCTCTCATCGCCACGGCACCGCCGGCATCGAACCGCTTCAGCTCGTCGAGCGTGCGGCGCAGTACCGTCGGGTTGCGGAAGACATCGGAGCGATTGCTCTCGGAGCCTTCGTCTGGCAAGGGTTGCCGGACGCTGACGGGCTCCGCGACCTCCCAGAGCCGGTCCAGCGCGAGTACCTGCGCGTTGGCTCTGAGATCTCAGATCGCTGCGGCGTACCCGCTAGCTCCGATCCCCTGGCCGGCGAGAACAACCTCTTCCTGCACGACTGCCGCTTCCTCATCACCGTTCACTGGCGAGATCCCGATACCGAGCAGCAGGGGCAAGGGGTCGGCGTGCAGTTGACGAAAGACAGCGGCGTCTTCTGGTTTTTCGAGCCTTCGAATATCGAGCTGACGGTGAAGCTGCTCGACGGGAGGGCGCACAACGACCACTGGTGGGTCTTCTGGTCACATATGACCAGCCTCGAAGTCTGGCTCGAAGTGACCGATACGACGAACGGGCGCTCCGTTCGCTATTTTCAGCCGGAAGCTGATACCGCCGCCTTCCCGGAAGACGCCTCCCCAACGTCTGCAGGCGAAGCACGGCCAGCCGCCGCGATTCCGCGGTAACAATCCGGCCCGCAAGCAGGAAAAACCGCAAGAGGGATGATCTTCGGGAATCGCGCTGCCCATAGCCAACCCATGATAAGCTCCCAAAGCATAAAGCGTCGTTCTTGGACCCCATGAGGCCGCGAGATTTTGCCGTACACTCATTTGGCCCGCTAGAATCAGCGCGCCCAGCAAATGCAGTAGCCGATAGGGTCTGGCACCGCAGCTACCTCTGCCCCAAGGGAGCTCGCTATCCGCAATTCCGGAGACCAGGCAGCGATCTGTACGAGTCGTAGAGCCTCGGTGCGCTTTCAGCGTCCTGCCACTCCAGCACGGCCCAAATCGTCCCGAGCGACGCCGGAAGAGGAAGCGACTTGAAGAGCGCGAGGCTGTTCAATACCCAGATACTCGCTCTGCTCCTGACCCTCTCGGCTCCGGTAATTGCCGAGGAGGCCTCTGATGGGCTCTCCCGCGGGGGCTTCAGAGTGGAAACCGCGGTTCCCCCCGACGACGATCTGCTGCGCTACGGTGCGGTCATCGGTGAGATCTACATCGAGACCCACAACATCTTCGACCCCAGTCGGGAGGGCGAAGACCGCCTGCTCTACAACTTGGCCAACCGCCTGCACAAGACCACGAATCACAAGGTCATCGAACGCAAACTGCTGTTCGAGAGCGGTGACCCCTATGACCCGCGAGTCTTGCGTGAAACGGCACGCTACCTACGCTCTCAGGATTACCTCTTCGACGCCGAGATTCAACCGATCCGCTACCGCGGAAATCGCGTCGACATCCTGGTCAGCACGCGCGATGTTTGGACGCTGAGTGTCGGAGCCGGCCTGGCCCGCAGCGGCGGGGCCAACACTTTTCAGATCAATATCGAGGAATCGAACTTTCTGGGCACGGGTCGCCAGCTCGACCTCAAGTACTCCGACGATCCCGACCGCAGCTCGCGCCGGTTCCGCTTCGTCGACACCGCGCTTTTCGGCAGCCGGACCGAGCTGCGCTTGTGGTATTCGGCAAACAGCGACGGGCATCGCCGAATCTTCGATCTGGAGCGTCCGTTCTATGCTCTCGACACGCGCTGGGGGGCCGGCACGAAACTGGTCTCTGAAGACCGTCAAGAGAAGCTCTACAGCCAGGGTGAGGTCACTGAGCGCTTCCAGCATGAGCGGACCATGGCTGAGATCCGCGGTGGCCGATCTCGAGGCTTGATCGATGGCCGGGCCAGCCGCTGGTTCGTCGGCTACACGTATCAGGAAGATCGGTTTCGCAGCAACGACCAGACCTCCGAAGGTTTTGTGCTGCCAGTCGCTCGCACGCTTTCCTACCCCTGGATCGGTTTCGAGACCGTCGAAGACGAGTATCTGGTGACCCAGAACCTCGATCAGCTCGCACGTCCAGAAGATCTCAACCTCGGCACCGAGCTGCGCGGACGCCTCGGTTGGTCTTCAGGAGCCTGGGGTGGCGACAAAGACCAGGCGATCTTCTCGCTCGAAGTGCGCTCGGGGTGGACGTCGCAAAACGACCAGACCCTGCTCCTTTCAGGCCACGCGGCAGGCCGCTGGGGCACCGATGGCCATGAGAACGTGACGCTGGGCGGCGAGGTACGCTACTTTCTGCGCACCTTCGGCCGGCACCGGCTGCAAGTCGCTCTGCGGCTAGACGCGGCGTGGAACCTCGATCCCGAACGCCAACTGCTACTCGGGGGTGACAACGGCCTGCGCGGTTACCCCAGACGATTTCAAGACGGCGACCGGCGATTTCTGCTCAGCCTGGAGCATCGCTTCTACACCGATTGGGAGCTGTTCAACCTGGTCAACGCCGGCGCAGCAGTCTTTGTCGATGCCGGACGCGCTTGGTATGACGACGTCGGCGGCGGACACGGCGTCCTCAAAGACATCGGCTTCGGCCTGCGCCTGAGCTCCAGTCGCTCGTCCAAGGGGACGATGGTCCATCTCGACGTGGCCTATCCGCTGGATGGCGATACCGACAAGGTCCAGTGGCTGGTGACGACTCGAGAGAGTTTCTGAAGCGTTTTCTGGCTTCATCATCCGAAGCTGCCGGGCTCCCCCTCATCAGCAGCATATAGTACGCTCTGCATGAGTATGAGCGACTCCCCCATGAGCAGCCTCCACGGCGCAACGGCGCAAGCACCTCCACTGCGGGTTCTTCTGGTCGAGGACGACGAGTTCGACGTCGCCGTCTTCAACCGCGCCTTCCACCAGAGCAACACCCCCTGTGAAGTCGTGAGGTGCCGGCGCGGCGAGGAAGTGATCGAGGGCCTGCGCGATGCCGATCTGTGTGTCGACCTGCTGGTCGCAGACCACCAGTTACCGGGAATCCCCGGATTCGATCTTTGCGTTCAATTCCTGGAAGAGAACCGCCCCTTCGCCCTCGTGCTGCTGACCGGCGGCGGCTCCGAGCAGATGGCGATCCGCGCACTGCGCGCCGGGATTCACGAATACATCGTCAAGGATTCGTCGCGTGAGTATCTGGAGCTGCTGCCGCTGGTGCTGCCGCGGGTCGCCCGACGCCAGCGCGACCGCTGGGCCAGGACTCAGCGCACCCGACGCTCTGCCGTCAAACTCGACCTTCAGTCGGTCGAGCGGGCTGGTATCGACCAGCTGCAGCTCGAAGACTGTGCGGCCCTGGCGCTCGAGCGCGGGGGTGAAGTGTGGCTCGACACCCACGAGGCGCAACAGCCGATGCTTCACTTCACCGTGCCCTTGGCCGCGTCAGAGGTCGAAGGCTGGACCGCCTACGGCGATGCGATGAGTCTCGCCGCAGACGGCGGACGCTGCGCGCCCGTGGAGACAGCTGGCGAGACGGCCGAAGACGAAAGCGGCTCTCGAAGCCTTCGACGCGTCCCCTATGTGCTGGTCGTGCACCCCAACCCGATCGTCAGCTTCGTCGTTCGGCAGGTGCTCGCCCGCCTGGGCTACCGCTATGTCAATATGCCCCGGGGCGAGAAGGCGCTGGAAGCCTTGGAGCGTGAGCCGTTCGACCTCGTCTTGATCGCGCCCCGTATGCCGGGCCAGGACGGCACGACGACGGCACGGCAGATCCGCCAAAGCTCGAACGACGCGGTGCGGTCGATCCCGATCGTCGCGCTCGCCGTGGATGAAGACGACCTCGCCGCGTGCCGAGAAGCCGGAATCGACGAGCTCGTCCCCCGCAAGATCAGCTTCGCTTCCCTGCGACCGGTCCTCGAGCGGGTGGTAGCAAACTGCGCGTTCAGCTGACGTAGACCAGCAGCCGCTGCCCCGGGCGGATCAAAGAGCGGGCTCCCAACCCGTTGGCGGTCAGCACGTTCTCGACCGGCACGCCGAAACGCCGCGCGATCTTGGCGACCGAGTCGCCGCGCTGCACCCGATAGCGCTCGAGGCGTATTGCCTGGGCTGGATGGACCACCAGCTTTTGGCCTACCCGCAGCCTGTTGCTGCGCAGCTTGTTCCACGTCATGATGTCGCGGTATCGCACCGAAAAGATGTCGGCGATGGCGCTGAGGCTGTTGCCGCGCTGCACCGTATAGACGATCCGTGGCCTGGCACCGGCCGTAGGATAGATGGTCAGGCGCTGGCCCACCCTCAAACGGTAGGGTCGGCGTAGACCGTTCCATGTCGCCACCTCGGTGTAGCGTACGCCGAAGCGCTCGCCGATCTCGCTCAGGGTGTCGCCGGAGCGCACCACGTATTCAATAGCCTCGGCGCTCGCTGTGCTGCGTTCGGTCTCCCGCGGCCTGGCCGCTGCTCGCGTCGGCGGCTCGGTAGCGCGCCGCGATGCCGAGGAGCCGGCAACCAAAGACGATGACGCCAACCGCTCACCGCCACCCTTGGGCACATAGAGCGGAAAGTTGCGTGACGGCGTGGCGCTCGCCGTCGAGGCCATATCGGTGTTGGCGGTGCGCAGCTCCGCTACGCTGATGCCGGCCTGACGTGCGATGCGGGACAGACGGGTCACCTCGGGAATCGTCACGAAGTCGTATCGCTCGCGGACCTCGCGCATCGAAGGCAGATCGAAGCCAAACCGCTCGGTATCGGCGCTGATCACGGCAGCGGCCATGATGCGCGGCACGTACTCCCGCGTCTCGCGGGCCAGACAGCCTCGAATCTCCCAGAAGCTCCGCTTCTCGAAGGGATCATCGAGCTTGCGCAAGCAGCCCTGAATGCGCGCCTCACCCGCGTTGTAGGCGGCGGTGGCGAGCAGGAACGAGCGCGACCCGAAGATGCCGATCAGGTCGAGCAGATACTCGGCCGCGGCCTCGGTAGCCATCTGGACATCATAGAAGTCGTTGACTTGCCGCAAGCCGTAGCGACGGCCGGTCGACGGGATGAACTGCCACAGGCCACGGGCGTTGGCCCGGCTTTTGGCGCGAGGGTTGAAGCCGCTTTCGACCAGCGCCATGAAGGCCAGCTCGATCGGGATGTTGCGCGGCTCGAAGACGGCCTGAATGGTCGGCATGTACTTGTGCATGCGCCCGTAAGACCGCTCGAAGAATTCGCGCTGGTTGTTGCGATAGAACTCGACGTAACGCTGCACCTCGTCGACGAACGTCTCGAAGTAAGTGTCGTTGGGCGTCGGCGCATCGAATCGACGCAGGATCCTGCGCACCTCTCGGATGATCAGCTCGCGCTCTTCGAGATCCGCAGCCGGACGAGACTCGAGCTCTAGAATCTCGGCCACTGCCTCGAGATCGTGGTGGCGCAGCTCGTCGGCGAGCGAGCAGTGCAGCAGCGCCAGGCCCTGCTCCTGCATCGCCTCGGGCAGATCGGCCTCCAGCAGCATGATGCGAGCGAAATTCAGGCTCTGCCGGGCCGCTTCGTGATCCCCCGCATCGTATTGGCGCAGGCCCTCCATGGACAGCTCGAGTGCTTGTTCGAGTGCCGAGCGGGTCGAAGACAGCACCTCGGGGCCTTCGAGAGGCTCCTCGGTCACCGCACCGGCCTCGGCGACGCGAGTCGCTTCCGACGCCTCGGCCGATACCTCTGCCGCTGCCGGGGTTTCGGCCCCCGCCGTCGACGCGGTTCCGACGCCCGTCGGCTCGACGTGATACTCGGGCAGCTCGGGAGCCGGATGCTCGACCGGCGCGGAGGCACATGCCGACAGGCAGATCGCCAGGCTGAGGCCGGTGAGCTGGCGCTGGCAGAACAGGATTCTCGCTTGCATCGTCTGGGCTCCCTTGTGCGCTTGCGAGCCGATTCCGGCTCCGTTCACTTCATGGGATACGAGCCACCGCCTTCAGGGTTGAGCTTTGCTAGCTCAGCGCTTCGATCAGCGGCCACTCTTCGTCGGTGGGCTGGAAGACCAGGCAGCCGACGCAGCCCGGGCCGGTATGGGTGCCGACGACCGGTCCGATATCGCTCAAAATCATCTCCTGCACCTCGAAACGCGCCTCGACCAGCGACCTCAGGCGATCCGCCCACACCGGCGCCCGAGCGTGCGCCACGGCGGCGATGATCGGCCGCTCGGGGTCCACCGCTTTGGTCAGCAGCTCGACGATACGCGGGTGCGCCTTGCGACCCCCTCGCACCCGATCGATCGCGGTCACTTCACCTTGCGACACGCCCAGAATCGGTTTGATGCCGAGTAGCTTGCCGACCGCCGCACGCGCCTTGCCGATCCGCCCTCCCCGCACCAGGTAGTCGAAAGTGTCGACCGCAAACAGCATGTGCAGGCGTGGTGCGATGGCCTTCAGCCGCTGGGCGATAGCAAACACCTTGAGACCACGGCGCGCCATGCGGGCCGCGAACATGGCCTGCAGTCCGACACCGACGCTGACCGTTTGCGAGTCCACCACCTCCAGGGCCAGATTGTGGCGCTCCGGCGGCAGATGATCGAACGAGCGACTGCCCCGCAGGGCAGCCTCTCTGGCGTGCTTGACGGTCTCCGACATTTTGCCCGAGATGTGAACCGAGATGATGTCCTGCTCGGAGATCAGCTCATGGTAGCTCTCGAAGAACTCGGGCTCTGGCGGTGGCTCGGTCTGGGGATGGCTCTCGCTCGACTCGAGCAGCTGGTAGAAGTCTCTCGGCCGAATGTCGATGCCGTCGCGCAATCGATCGCGGCCGAAAAGCACCGACAGCGGCACGACCCGGATATCGTGCTGGCGCACCAGCTCGGGCGGCAGGTCGGCCGTCGAGTCGGTCACCACGGCGACCGCCAACCGCGGTCGCTCGAGGCGCAGCCAGCCTTGCTCCTGCAGATTCCGCAGCATCTGGATGATGCGGCCATCGGTAGCCGGCAGCGCGTCGAACACCTCGCCCAGTGAGCCGCAGCCCTTGATCACATCCAGCAGCGCCTGCTGAAGCTCCGAAGGAGAGTCTTGCCCCGGCGGCGCCAGGATACGCAGCCGGGAGCCCGGATCGGGCTGCTCCACCTGCAGCTCTTCGATCGCCTGCAGGACGAGATCCGGCACCGCCATCTCGATCTCACGCTCTTCGGCGTTCGACCCGAGATAGACGTGGAACGGTCCCGTCACTTGCCGGCTCAACCGGCAGAACGCCTTGACGCCCTGGGCCTTGCCGGCGCGAGCCGCCACCACTTCGCCATCGGCCAGAAAGATCGAGCCGCCTTCGATCTCCAGCCGGCCGCTAGCCAAACATCGGTGCAACGCGCGGACCAGCTCGAGCAGCGGGGTCAGAGACAGCTCCCCCACCAGCGAACGCAGGTCCGCATCGGCCTCGACGCCGACCTCGCGACCGACCAGCACCAGCCGGATGCGACGCGTCAATTCGTCGTGCGGCAGCCCCTCTACCGCGAGGAACAGAATGTCCTCTGGAACGTCGGTCTCGTCGCCCGTGCCACCCAGCAGAACCAGCGTTCGCTTCACCGCCGGATCACGCACCGCAAAGCGATCGAAGACCTCGCCCTGGCCGAAACCCAACAGCTCGGCCGCCGCCACGATCACGCTCGGGCCGAGACCGCGCGCGAATTTCAAACCCTCCGCCGAGCTCATTGCCGGCACCACTTCATACCCGCCAGCGGCCAGTCCTTGGCTCAAGGCGCGTCGCCGCGAGTCATCCGGATCTACGATCAGAACCGCTGGTCGCATACCCCTCCTTGTCCGCTGGTCGAGATGGTTGCAGCTACGAAACACCCAGCGCGGGCGCCTCTCGAACTGCTCGCGGTGGGCTGTCGTGGCGGAAAGTATAGCCGACGCTATGTCGGCCGAGTCTGACAGCTCGACTATTGAGCCTGCGGATACGTTCCCAGCAGCCGCAGCTCGCGGGTCAGCTCGCGCACACCATCCAGGGCCGCAACCATGTCTGCCGCGTCCGCATGCGCCAGCACGTCAATGTAGAAGCGGTACTTCCAGGCGTCGGTCGCCATCGGCCGCGACTCCAGCTTGGTCATCTGGATGTTGCGGTTGCCGAACGCCATCAAGACCTCGCCGAGATGGCCGGCATGATGATCCACGACGATCGACAGCGAAGTCTTGCAGACCGCATCGGGAGGGCACGGCATGGCCTCGATCGCCACCTCCACGAAACGCGTCGCGTTGCCGGCCTGCATCTGAATGCCGCGCCGCAAAATCTGCAGCCCCAGCATTTCACCAGCCGACTCGCTGGCGATGGCAGCATGACTCGGATCCTTGGCTTCGGCAACCTTGCGAGCGGCACCGGCGGTATCGAATTCGGCTTCCGTCACCACCTGCGGCAGGCTCTGCAGGAACTCTTCACACTGTTTGAGGGCCTGGGGATGCGAGCTCACCCGACGCAAGTCTTCGAGCTCGGCCCCAGGCACCGCCAAGAGACAATGCTCGACCTGGCTGATGACCTCGGCATTGATGGTCAAGCGCCCCTCGGCCAGCTCGTCGTAGGTCTCGTTGATGCTTCCCGCCGTCGAATTCTCGATCGGCAGCAGAGTGACATCCGCGGCGCCGGAGCGCACCGCGTCAGTGGCCTGCCGCACGGTCGGAAAGCCGGTCAGCAGCACGCCGCCCTTGCGCCCGGCGTAGCGCCGCTGAGCCGTCAGATGGCTGTACGAGCCTTCGACGCCTTGGTAGGCCACCCGCAGCGGCGTGGTGTCGAGCGCCTGGACGTGAGCCTGCTGATGGGAGATCGACATCTCCATGATCAGCCGGTATAGGCGCTCGATCGCGTGGGCATCGAGGCCGAGCTCGACCGCCGCGCGTCGGACGCGCTGCAGCACCTGCTCCTCGCGATGCTGATCGCGAAACGGGAAAGCCGCCTTGAGCTTGGTGGTCGCGATCTCCTCGACCAGCTCCATGCGCTGCTTGATCTGTTTCATGAGCTCGCGGTCGATCTGCTCGATCGACTCGCGCAGGGTCTGGAGGTCGGAGCCAGTCAACATAATGGCCGCGTATTATGATGCCAGGAACGTTCATGTCAAACTATTGCTGACTCATCATAGAGAAAGGCACGGATTGGACGGGTTTCCCAACACGCTCGAGCGCTCGAAGGGCTGCTACCGGCAGCTGCTCATGGTGGCGCTAGCGTTTCATCTGGCCTGCAGCGGCCAGGCTTCGCAGCCCGACCCCGGCAGTCTCGAAGAGTCCGAGCTCGAAGCCCGGCCGCGGTATGTGATCGGCGTCGATCGCGAGTTTCCGCCCTACAGCTTCGTCGACGACGATGGCCACTACGTCGGCTACAGCGTCGATCTCAGCCGCGCGATCGCCGAGCTCATGGGTTTCGAGATCGAGCTGCGTGCCGGCACCCACGACGAGCTCGTCGCGGCGCTCGAGGACGGCGAAATCGACATCATTCCCCATCTCGCGGCCTCGCAAGCGCTGGAGACCAGATTCCAGTTCACGCTGCCCCACATCGAGACCAACGACGCCATCTTCGTCCGTGAAGACGCCACCGGTGTCTTCACGGAAGCTCACCTCCAAGACCGGCCGATCCTGGTCTGGCAGCCGGCGGCGGTCGAAGAGCTCGTGGACCACGAGCTGAGCGGCAGCGAGATCCTTTCCGAGCAGACCGTAGCCGAGACGCTGCGGCGGCTGGCGGCTGGTGAGGGCGACTGTGCGCTGGTGCCGCACCTCACCGCGCTACAGCTGGTGCGCGATCTCAAGTTGACGAATCTGCGGATCGCTGGCCCGCCGATCCAGAGCTACACCCGAAGTTTGAGCTTCGCGGTGCGCCGTGGCGACGGCGACCTCCTCAAGCGCCTCGACGACGGGCTGACGCTGGTGACCACCACCCAGCGCTACCCCGAGCTCTACAACACCTGGTTCGGCATTCAGGACGACAGCATCCCGACCCAGGTTCTGATCTCCTGGCTGCTGTGGATCAGTCTGCCGCTGCTCGCCATGGTGCTGCTGGCAACCGCCTGGTCCTGGTCGCTGCGCAATACCGTAGCGCGGCGGACCGCCAAGCTGCGCGAAAGTGAAGAGCGCTTGCAGGGCATCCTCGACAACGCCCCGATGATGATCACGATGAAAGATTCCGAGGGGCGCTACCTGCTGGTCAACCAGAAGTTCGAAGCGATGGTCGGGCAGCAGCGCCATCGAGTTCAGGATGCGACCGACAGCAAGTTCTTCCCACCCGAGCAGGTCGCCGAGCTGCGCGCCAACGACGCTCGGGTGCTAGAGACCGGCGCGGTCGATCGCTGCGAAGAAGTCTTCCCCACGGGCGTTGGCCCGCGCACCTTCGACTCGGTGCGCTTTCCCCTGCACGACGCCGAAGACGGCATCTATGCGGTCTGCGCGATCTCGGCCGACGTCACCGATCAGAAGCGGGCCGAAGAGGAAAAACAAAAGCTCGAAGCGCAAATCCAACAGGCGCAAAAGCTGGAGAGCCTGGGAGTGCTGGCGGGCGGCATCGCGCACGACTTCAACAATCTGCTGATGGGCATCCTCGGCAACACCGGCCTGGCCTTGCTCGAGCTCGACCCGGACTCGTCGATCCGGGCTCGCCTGCGCGACGTCGAGAGCACCAGCCGCCGGGCGGCCGATCTCTGCCGGCAGATGCTCGCCTACTCGGGCAAGGGCAAGTTCGTCGTGCAGCCCGTCGACATCTCGCAGCTGGTGGTCGACATGACCCAGCTGCTCGAAGTCTCGGTATCCAAGAAAGCCGTGCTCGAGCGCGATTTCGGATCCGGACTGCCGACCTTCGAGGCCGACGCGACTCAGATTCGGCAGGTCGTGATGAATCTGATCACCAACGCTTCGGAAGCCCTCGACGACCAGAGCGGCACGATCACCGTCCGCACCGGCGTGATGGACTGCGACGCGGAATACCTTGCTCAGACCTACCTCGCCGAGCCGTCGGCGGTGCCCGGCCGCTATGTATTCCGGGAGGTTCGCGACACCGGCACCGGCATGGACGAGGCCACCCGCGAGCGTATCTTCGATCCCTTCTTCAGCACCAAGTTCGCCGGCCGGGGCCTCGGTCTGGCGGCGACCCTCGGCATCGTCCGCGGCCACCGTGGAGCGCTGGAAGTCGAGAGCACGCCAGGAGAGGGCACCGTTTTCCGGGTTCTACTTCCGGCTAGCGAGAAGCCGCTGCTGGCGCAGATCAACGAGACCGCGACGCCCGACGCACCGCTCGCCGATGGCACCATCCTGGTCGTCGACGACGAAGAGATGGTGCAAACCATCGCGCGCCGGGTGCTCGAGCGGGCGGGCTACAAAGTGCTCACCGCCGGGGACGGCGAGGAAGGCTACGAAGTCTTCCGTCGCCACGCCCAGGAGATCTCCCTGGTGCTGCTCGATGTGACCATGCCACGCATGGACGGTGACGAGGCCTACCGTCGCATGCGCAGCTTCCGCAGCGACCTGAGAGTCTTGCTGACCAGCGGCTACAACGAGCACGAGGCGACCCAGCAGCTCGCCGGCCGAGGTCTCGCCGGATTCATCCAGAAGCCTTATGCCCCGGCCGCTTTGCTGCGCAAAGTGCGCGAAGCGTTGGAGCAGTGTCCGGCGGAGCGCACGCAGACCGGGAATGAAGACTTGATCGAAATCAGAGAGGAGCCGCGCGTATGACCGAGACCACCCCCAGCCTGGCGGAGCGCGAACGGTCGCAAAAGCTGGTCGTTCTGACGTTGACGGCGCTGCTGGTGGGGTTCGCGGTCTGGTGTGCTCTGCTGTTCTGGCGCGCCCATAGCCTACGCCAGCAGCTCGAGGTCAAGATGGCCTCGATCGAGGAGGCGAGCCGCCTCCATGGCGAGCTCGATGGCCTCCGCCTCGACGCCACCGACAGTGCCAGCGACCGTCAGTACGACTTCATGCTCGAGTCCGCGGAGCGCCTGATCCGACAGAGTGACGACGACGAGCTGCAGGTCGCGGTCCAGAGCCTGGCCGGAGCCCTCGAGCACCTCCATCAGAGTCTCACGGGCCAATCATCGGCGGACGAGGTCTGGGAGGCGGCGGTCACCGCACGCAGCGCCGTGAGCACGGTCGAAGGGCGCATTCAAAACCAGATCACCCGTTTCCACGATCGCCTGGGAAACCTGTGGACCGGCGTCTACCTGTTGATCGGTGCTTCGCTCGTCCTGGCGGGCTCGAATCTCGGCCTGCTGCGCCTCGCCCATCGCCGTCGCCTCGAGCTCGAACAGGCCCACCTGGAGGCCTTGCGGCGGGCGACTCAGGACCCTCTCACCGGGGTCTGGAATCGCGACGCGATTCGACGTCTGCTGCACCGGGAGATCGCTCGCGCCGAGCGCCACCATGCCCCGCTGGGCGTGATCCTGGCGGACATCGATGACTTCCAGCAGATCAACGTCATGCACGGCCAAGACCAGGGAGACTTCATTCTCGAGCAGCTGGCCGAGCGCCTCGGAGCTTTCGTGCGCCCTTACGACACCCTGGGCAGATTTGGCGGCGACGCCTTCATGCTCGTGCTGCCGTCCTGCGACGAAACCGCCACCGGCAATGTCGCTAGCCGGCTGCGCGAAGCGGTCAACGAACGCGACGTCGAGCACGCCCTGGGGCGGGCTCGCGTCTCGATCAGCTTGGCCTACGCCACCGTCGAAGATCCCGAAGAGGTCGACGCCGACCATCTGATCCATCGCCTGCAGGATCGGGTCGAGGCAATCCAGTCCGAGGCTCCAGGCAATGCCGCTCGCCTCGACGTAGCCTGAGCGGCAGGTGCCAGGGCGCTCTCAGCGACGCCGAGGCGGCGCCGCCGAGAGTCGGCTCGGCACGGGCCGGGGTCTGTCAGGACCGCCGGCCGGCGATCAGAACTTGACGACTTCGATCAGCTCGACGTCGAACACCAGCATGCCGGCCGGGGCTCCAGGCTGGCCTTTGTAGGCGAGCTTCTGCGGAATCCACAGGCGCCGCTTCTCGCCTTCCACCATCAGCTGCAGGCCCTCGGTCCAGCCCGGGATGACCCGGTTGAGAGGAAAGCTCGCCGGTTGCCCACGGGTCACCGAGCTATCGAACATCTTGCCGTCGGTAGTCCAGCCCGTGTAGTGCACCTTGACCGTGCTCGAGGCTCGCGGGTTACGCTCGCCGGTGCCTGCGCTCAGCACCTTGGAGGCCAAACCGGACTTGGTCACCTCGGCGTCGGCTGGCGGAGCCGCGACGTCGGCCGGCACCGCCGGCGGTTTGGGAGCCTGCTTGATGTCGAACAGCTCGACGTCGAACACCAGCATGCCGGCGGGACGCCCGGGCCGGCCGCCGTAGGCCAAATCTTCGGGGATCCAGAATCGACGCTTCTCACCCACCACCATCAGCTGCAGACCCTCGGTCCAGCCGGCGATGACCCGATTGAGTGGAAAGCTCGACTGCTTGCCGCGGGCCACCGAGCTGTCGAACATCTTGCCGTCGGTCGTCCAGCCCGTGTAGTGCACGGTGACGGTATCCGCAGCGGCCGGATGCTCGCTGCCGGTGCCTGCGCTCAGCACCTTGGAGGCGAGACCGGACTCGGTAACCTCGGCATCCTCAGGTGCTACCGCAACGTCCGGCGGTGCAGGGATGTCTTCTGCCAACGCCATACCGACGCTCGAGAGAGTCAAAAGGAGATTCATGACCAAAACTTTCTTGAGAAGTGTATTCATAATGGCGTAACGGTATCCGGTTACCCTCGACCTGACAACTCCGGGCCTGCCTCGTTCATTTCCTGTTAACCGAATGACTGCATCTGACACGGGAACGTCAAGCCACTGGCCAGAGCAAGATTGAAGGCCCAATGCTTGCAGGCGATTGCGCAACTCCGTTTCGTCCTTGATGCGCAAATCGTGATTGCCCAGCACGTAGTAGACGCCGTGCTTTGCCTTCAACTGACCGAGCGTCGATTCCAGCCAGTCAAGGCACTCACGGACATCGACG
>JBCCEE010000167.1:0-15677 GCA_039030415.1 Acidobacteriota bacterium | reverse complement strand
GGGTGCGCCGGGTTGCGGAGGTCGCCGCTCAGTGCCGGTTTGCGCCAACCCGTGCCAGAGGTCAGTTGCCGCCGGCGACGTCCAGGAACGCGCCGGTGGTGTAGGACGCACGGTCAGAGAGCAGCCAGAGGATCGCCTCGGCGACCTCCTCGGCTTGGCCGCCGCGGCGCAGCGGTACGAAGTGTTTGACGCGCTCGACTCGGTCGGGCTCACCGCCGCTGGCATGGATGTCGGTATAGATGAAGCCTGGGCGAACCGCGTTGACGCGGATGCCCTCGGCGGCGACCTCTTTGGCGAGTCCGATCGTCATCGTGTCGATGGCGCCTTTGGATGCCGCATAGTCGACGTACTCTCCCGGCGAGCCCAATCGAGCGGCGGCAGACGAGACGTTGACGATGGCGCCGCCCGCCCCGCCGTGTCGTGTCGACATGCGACGGATCGCTTCGCGAGCGCAGAGAAACGAGCCGACGACGTTGGTGGTCAGGATTCGGCCCAGGCGCCCGGAGCTCATCTGATCGACCCGCATCTGCTGCTCGAGGATGCCGGCGTTGTTGACCAGCGCGCCGAGTGGGCCCAGGGAATCGACGGCTTCGAACAGCCGAATGACGTCAGCCTCCGAGGTGACGTCCGCGGCGATGGCGAGAGCTCGTCCGCCGCCCGTCTCGATATCGGCGACGACCCGCTCGGCGGCGTCGCGGTCGGAGCGGTAGTTGACGCCGACTGCGTAACCGTGCTCAGCTGCCAGTCGCGCCGTGGCGGCGCCGATGCCGCGGCTGGCGCCGGTAATCAGCACGACCGGGCTCGCAGCGTTGGTCATAGCTCCCGGAGCAGAAACGCCGCGGCATCCCGGGCCGAGCGCGCCGGAATCTCTTCCATCGGTAGATGGCCGACCTCGGGATAGATGAGCAGCTCGGAGCTTGGAAGGTCCTGGTGAAAGCGCTCGGCGTCAGCTACCGGCACCAGGCGATCTTCAGCCCCCCACATCACCAGAGTGGGCTGCTGAAGAGTGCGGATGGCATGGTGCTCGTCGCGCCAGCCCGCCCGAAACGCTGCCAGCAAAGCCTGGCGATTGCCGTCACGCAGCAGCAGATCGTAGTAGCGGTCGATCAGCTCGGGCGTCACCTTGGCCGGATCGTAGTACGATTCTTCGACCCCAGCGGCGACCAGCGACCGCGGCGTGAAGCGGCCCAGAACCTGTCCCAAGAGCGGCACCCCGGCGAGGCTCAAGACGGTACCGCCCGGCTCATCCCGTGGATAGCCCGAAGCGTCGAGCAGTATCAAGCGATCTACCCGCTCGGGATGACGCCACGCCAGCTGCCAGGCGAGGTAGCCTCCCAGGGAATTACCGGCGACCGCCGCGACCCGGATGTTCAGGTGGTCGAGCAGGGCGACCATGACGTCGGTCCGACGCTCGGCGGAGTAAACGTCGTCGGCGGTCGGGCCGGTGAGGCCAAAGCCCGGCAGGTCGAGCCGCACCAGCCGGAAACGGTCCCGCAGCTCGGCGACCCAGTCATCCCAAGTATGGAGTGAAGAGGCCGTGCCGTGGATCAGAAGCACGGCGGGCCCGGTGCCCTCGTCTTTGTAGTGCACCCTGAGTCCGTCCAGCTCGACGAACCGAGACGCCTCGTCGGCATAGCGCGCCTCGGCTTCAGCGGCCGGTAGATCCGGCCGGTAGAGGGCTACGCCGATGCCTATGAGGATCAGCGCGAGCAGTGCGGCGAGCCGCAGAAATACGGTCTTCAGAGGATCTCGACCTCCACCGGGCCCGTCACCCGCGCCATGCAGGCGAGACGGCAGGGGCCCGGTTCGAGATCGCAGATGTCTTCCAAGGTCTCGCTCTCGCCATCGGAGGGAGGCGCGACGAGGTGCTTGTGGCCGGCGTGGACGCGAATCGGATCCGATCCGCAGATGCCCGAGTGGCACTCTGCATTGATCGCCAGGCCGTGGGCTTCGGCGACCTCGCAGATCGTTTGCCCCGGCGCCACCGGCAGCGTCTTGCCGAGACCTCGGAAGGTGATCGAAGCGGACGGCAGGCTGCCGGGTGCTGACACCTGCTCGGTAGATCGCGGCGCGGCAGGAGCGGGTGGAGTGACCGGCGTCGGCGCGGCGTGACCGGCGTCGAGCACCGCGTTGCGCTTCAGGCTGAAGACGAAGAGCTGCTGGCCGATGCGGAACTGGTCGCGGTGCTGAATGGGAATCGCACTGCGTACCCGCAGGTAGGTGCCGTTGACGCTCTTGAGATCCTTGACCAGCGCCGTGCCGCCCGCGGTGCGGGTGATCGCCAGCTGGCGCCGCGACAGGGTGGAGTCGTCCGGATCGAGGGTGATGTCGGGCGCTTGGCGGCCGAGCACGATGGTGCCCTGCGGTAGCGTGTGGGTCGCCAGCTCTTTGCCGGCGGCGTCGAAATGGGTGAGCGTCAGGCTGGCTTCGGACTCGCTGAGCAGCAGGAACTGGCGGCCGGCGCGCAACAAATCACCGGCGCTGAGCTCCAGTTTGCGCCGCGACGGCAGGCGCAGGAAGACGCCGGAGGCCGAACCGTCGTCGCGCAGATAGTGGCCCTCGTCGGTGTGCGAGATCGACGCGTGGCGCGGCGACAGCAGAGTGTCCGAAGGGAACGAGGCGTCGCAGTCTTCGCCGCGGCCGAGGGTGAGCACCGCGTCGGCGACGATCGGATACTCGGCTTCCTCGATGCCTCCGGGCAGCAGGCGGATCAGGTAGCCGGTGGCTTCGACCGGCCGACGTGCCGCTTCCAGGCTCTCGGCCGGCGGGCCGGCGGCATCTACCGGCCGGCCATAGCCGGCCATCACCGGCGGCTGTGGCGCCACTTCCTCGGCATCCTCGATGTGGATATCGATCTCGCTACGTCCCTTGAGACGCTGCTCGATCACCGACGCCACCAGCACTCCGTCGCGCAGAGCAGATTTGATATTGCCGCGATGTTTGACCTCGCGGAAACCCGCCGGGTCGGCGTTGAAGTCGTCGGTCTCGAAATAGGCCTGGCTGAGGATGTCGCCCACCAGATAGACGTTGGGCTGCTGGCTTTCGAGGTAGCGATTGACCACCATGCGTTTGCGGTTGCGCGGTCCGCCGTTGGCCATGTGGATGCCGAACGTATGCAGCAGCGTCTCCGGTATGTCTTCACCGATACACGCCAGACAGTGCTCCTTGGGAAACTCCAGGTGGCTGGTCTCACTGGGGCGGCCGTCCATACGTCGCCGATCGATCTGCAGCGACAGATACTCGCGGCGCTGGCCGTCGGTGACCACCGCCACCGGCTCGCTGCGAGGGTAGTAGCGGATGTTGCCGTTGCCGACGTAGGCGCTGAAGAATTCGTCAGCCAGAGCCCGCGATACGCGCGGCATCTTGTCGCCGCGATAAGACCAGTAAATGGCAGTGCTATCACCGGCGGCCTTCTTGGCGTGCGAGATGCCGATCACCGCCTCGGCGGCGGAAGTGCCGCCGCCGATCACGCATGCCGGCTGGCCAACGTAAACTCCAGGGTCGGTCAATCGGAATGCGATGCCGTCGGTGGACCCTGGGATGTCGAACCGCCGCGGCACGCCGCGGCCGATCGCCAGCACGACGTGCGCTGCCAGTAGAGTAGCTTCACAGCGCTGCCGGTGATCCCAGCCCTGGGCCTCATAGATGCCGTCCGGGCGGCGTTTCAACCCGGTCAGCTCGACGCCGACGCGCGAACGGATCTCATGCTCCTCGTGCAGCGCCTTCCAGGCCGCGCACATGTCGTCCTTGTCGATCGGCTGAAACTGCAGGCATTCGATCAATTGGCCGGCGCGCGGGAAGCCCATCTGATCGCCGCCGCCGAAGCTCGGCAGGATGAGCTTGTCCTTCGAATAGTCGCGGATGCGCTTCATCAGATCGTCGTGCTCGATGATGAGCGCTTCGAGCCCGAGCTCGCGTGCTCGGAAGGCGGCGGAAGTGCCGGCGGGGCCGCCACCGACGATCAGCAGGTCGAGCACTTCGGCGGTCATCACGGGCCTCCGGCATCAATCATGGGAAGTGGTGGGAACAAGGTGTAAGCCGTCATGCCTTGCCTTCTCGGGTCAGCCGTGCCTCGACGCTGCCGAAGCGCAGCAGGGTTCCAGCCCGGATCGCGACTTCGGTTTTTGGCTTGATCACCTTGCCATCGACAAACGTCTGGTTGCGGCTGTCCAGATCGCGCACCGTCACCTTGTCGTCTGCTGAGAGAGAGAGCACCGCGTGACGGCGAGACAGAGCGCGGAAGTTGAGCGAGATCTGGACGCTGGCGCTGCGGCCAACCGTATTCTCGCCGGGCTCGAGCGGAAACCGACGTTCGCGTCCTTCACTGTCGGTCATCACCAGGGACAGCTGGCCCGGGCGGGCTTGGGCAGCCTTCAGCTCGTCGAGTGAGATCAGCTCTTCGATATCCGACATGTCCACCGTGTCGGCCTTGCGAACGTCCGGTGCGCTGGAGGGGGCGCCGGCCTTGGCGAGATTGCGTGGCAGTGCGACCGGCATCTTCTCGATCACCGTCCCGGCAGGTTCTCGAGGCGCTGGGGGTTGAGCTGAATCGACCGCCGGAGTCGGCTCGGCTTGGGGCGCTGGCTCCGGCTTCTCGTCCGGATCTTTGCGCGCCTGTTCCGACCGCCGAGCCAGGATCTCGGGCAGGAAGGCCGGTTTGTCATCTACCTTGGTGATCTCGGCATTGGTGGTCTGCTGCTTGCCGGCTGGCTTCACGTCACCGGCTTGCTTGGCGCGATCGGCCAGTAGGCCCGGCAGGGCGAACGGCTGGCTCTCGATGCGGGTAATCTCGACCTGGCTTCCGTCCGGCGCGGGCTCTGCCGCCACGTTTTTGGCCGCCACGTCTTTGGCTGCCGCGACAGGCCGGGCCGCGACAGGCCGGGCCGCGACAGGCCGGGCCGCGACAGGTTGGGCCGCGTCAGGCTGTTGAGCCGAAGCTTCGGGATGGCGCTGAGCGCAGCGGTCCAGGTCTTGAAAGAAGAAATCGTACGAGCCGGCAAAGGTGATGACGTGCAGGTGCCCGAGGCGCTCCGTGCCGCGAACTCGATCACCGTCGAGCTCGGTACCGTTGAGGCTGCCGAGGTCCTCGAGCATGAAGCGACCGGCTTCGCTGTCGTAGAAGATGCGAGCGTGGCTGCCCGACATCAGTGGCTGGTCGATGATCAGCGCGTTCTTGCGGTCGCGTCCGATCAGAGTCTCAGCACCTAGCTCGAGCTCGGTGCCTCGGGTTTCGCCGGTCTTGGAGAACAACCGTGCCTGCATGGTCTACCTCGCGCTTCCCCGTGAATCGGTGCCCGCTGCGCCGCCCGTGGTCTCAGCGCCCGGCTCGGCAGTTGCCTCGGCAGCCGGCTCGGCAGTTGCCTCGGCAGCCGGCTCCGCAGAAGCTGTTTGCGCGGCCTGCTCCTCGTCGCTCAGGTAGAGCAGCAGGTCGGAGCGGCGGCCCTTGTCGGGATGAAATTCATGACAGGTCACGCAGTTGTTGGTCGACAGCTCGGGTTGGTGGCACTGTTGGCATTGCTCGATCCGCGGCAGATTCTGAATCGCCGCGCGATCGAAGGCCGTTTCCGCCGGCTGGGTCTCACCTTCCAGGCCTTCAGCGATCGGAATCTCGGCGTGGCATTCGAGGCAGCGCACCTGAAGAGTGTGCGCCTGATGATCGAACTCAGCGCGGCGCAGAATGCGCTGATCCTTCTGCACACGAGCGATGGTGGCGCGGTCGATGGCGTGGCAGGGCTGACACGTCTGGGTCAGCTGATCGACCAGATCCTCGATCTCGGTGACTTGCTCGTCGCCCAAATCGCTGCGCGGACGCTCGTCCAGGGCCAGCAGCAGCTCGGTCTCATCGAGGGGCGTGTAGGGATCTTCGAGGGAGCGACGGACCTGCTTCAGCATGCGCTCGATCGCCTCGAGCTCGGTTTGGATCTCGGGCTCGGGCCGCGATCTGAGGCCGATGGCATAGTCCTCGAGGGTCGCGATCGCCTCTTCGTAGAGGGTGGTCAGCTCGCTCGCCGGAATGTCCGCCGAGACCTGTAACAGGTCAGCGAGGCCGGCGTCCGAGTAGAGGGCGCGGCGCAGCCGGCGCAGGTTCTCCATGATCCATGGGTCGGCGTGATGCACCGGCGACTTCGAGACCCTGCTGCCTACCTGGCGAAACTCGGCGGGGTTGGCAAACAGCGCCCAACTGGTGCCGGGATCCTGGCGTTCGATGAATGTGGCTAGGGTCGTCACGCCGGGAGCTCCGTCCGCTTCGATCGGCAGCCGGGTGGTGGTGATCGAGGCGTTGAGGTGGCAGGCGTCGCAGTGTCGATCGAAGTCGATGGGCTGGAAGCTGCGGCCGTCGGGCCGCGGGTTGTGGCAGTAGAGGCAGGCGCGCTCGACGTCGACCAGATTCTCCCGCTCCATCACCTCGCGCGTGTGGTGGATGTGGGTGAACGCCAGCGCGTCGTCGTCGGGGATCTCTTTGGCGGCGAACTCGAACTGGGGATGCTCGGCATTGAACGAGCCGACGGCGTGACACGGCAAGCATTGGCCGTCGTCGACCCGGGTGATCTCGGCCTCGCGACCCAGATGCTCGGTATGGCAGGCGGCGCAGGGCTGTTCGTCATCAGAGGTCGCCAGCCGCTGAAAATCGTTGGAGCGATACAGATAATGCGACGCGAAAGAGAACACGCCGAGCTCGTCGCCGACCTTTTCGTGGCAGTCCGAGCACGCTTGATCTTCGACCTTCCCGAAGGGCGTGTGGCAGGAAGCGCAGTCCTGCTCGAGGACCGCGTGGGCCGAGGACAGCGGACCGTTGGAGAGGAAGCGTGCGTCGCGCCAGCGGAAGTCGATCGCCGAGTAGAGTCCGAGTGCGAGGGCTGCCAGGGCGCCCCACCAGAGCACCCGGCGCTGGGTTGGGTAGAGGTACTTCTTGGCGACGGAAAGCGGGATGTCCGAGAACGTTCCCTTGCTGGCTTTGCGTTTCTTGGCCATCAGCTAGTAGTACAGAACCGTGAAGATGTGTAGGGCCACCAGGCCGACGAGCAGCAGCGAGAGCGGGGCGTGCAGGAAGATCCAGCTGCGCAGGGCCCACTGCAGGGTGTAGTGGGCGTCGATCTCGAGCTTGCCGCGATACAGCCGCTCGAGCTCGTCGAGCTTCTCCTTCTCATCCGCTGGCAAGCGCCCGGCGAGGTATTGGAAAGGCTTCAGCCGCGCCTGGATGCCGCCGGTGGGGTCGAAGAAGAAGAGCAGGTTGCGCTTTGGCTCGTCGAGCACCGGGGCGACGCGTTTGCGGAACAGCGCGCGGATCGCGTCGTCGCAGCTCTCGGCCACCGCTTCGGCGCGCTGGCGGATCTCGTCGGTCAGCTCGGGTATGCGGTCGTAATTGACCTCGGTCGACAGGCCCGAAGCCAGGACCCGCGGGATCCACGTCTGCAGAGCGTAGCCGATCAGGCCGCTGGCGAAGATCCACCAGCTGAGCCCCCACAGCCACCAGTTGAGCGCTCCCACCGGCAGGGCGAAGCCGGAATGCATCAGCACCAGCAGCAGAAAGAGCGCACCGCCGTAGAGGTGGAAGTAGAGCCAAACCTGCGAGCGTCCGAGGCTACGCCGCGAAGCCACCCTGATCATCCGTCGGCGCAGGCCGTAGAGGGCCGCTCCCGCCATGAAGGTGGTGGCACCAATGCCGTAGGCCATGCCGAAGGTCGTGCCGGGATGCACTTCGGTGAGCGCTAGATTGGCGCCGAAGGCGATCGCACACAGCGCTGCCAGCGCGACGAAGCCCCACCGCCAGCGGCGGGCCTCGCGCTGCTGCCGCAGGCGAGTCTTACTGTTCACGACGTTGCATCCGTTGGCCAAACTGCTTCGGATTGGCGCCGCCGAAGCTCGCCACTCTGCAGGGATTCGCTCGAGCGCGGATCAATCATGACTCAGCAGCCCCTGGATCTCCTCGAGCGAGCTGACCCGATAGGCACAGCCCTGGGGACAGTTGCTGACGCAGGCCGGACCGTGGCCGGTGTCGTAGCAAAGATCGCATTTGCTGGCGACGCGTCGGTCGGTGCCGCGCAAGCCGGTGGGTACCATGTCCGCCGGCCATTTCTCGCCCATCTCATGCATCTGGATGGCGTCGTAGGGACAGTTGTTGGCGCAGGTCGAGCAGCCGATGCAGATCTCGTCTTCGACGTCGACCACCTCGCCGACGCCGGCGCGGTGGATAGCGCCGGTCGGGCAGCCGATCAGGCACACGGGATCTCGACAGTGGTAACATGACTTGGCTACCAGCAGCTGATCGATCTTGTTGCCCTCGCGCACGAAGCGCGGCCGACCTTCGTGGGTGGCGGCGCAGGCGCGCACGCAGTCGTCACAGCGGGTGCACTGCTCGAGGTCGATCACCAGGATGCTCGAGCCTTGCACCAGGCCGGTGTCGAGCGCCACCTGGGTGAACTCCGACTGGCCGATGTTGCGTCGGCTGAAGCCGATCTCTTTCAGCCGGGCGGCGGCGTTCTGCCACACCATCTCGGCAATCTCCGGCGATTCTTTGAGCAGCGAGTGAAAGGTGGAAGCGGGGATCTTCACCAGCTCGGCGTACTCCACTGAGGTGGCGGTGCTCTCCCAGTGATCCAAGCCGTCGACCAGGATCTCGACTTCGCCCAGCGTCATGCCCTTCGAGAGGTAGGAGACCGCTAGATCACCTTCGCCCAAGCGTTGGGCCAGCTTGACGAAGCCGGAGCGCACCAGGTAGATCGCATCGGCGGGCTCGCCTTCTCTCACCACCACCTCGTCGGGCTCGCACGACACCAGCTCGACGACCTGTTTCAGACCTTCTAAGAAGAAGTCGTTGGAGTGGCGCAGTAGCGGCGTCGACTTGAGCTGCGCGATCAGCGCCCGGTCGCGGTAGAGCTGGTCGACCCGATGTTTCAGAGCCTTAGACTTGCGCTTCATCAGGCGCAGGGCCGGGACTCGAATCTGCAGCAGCTGACAGTCGCTGGCGGTGCGGGCGGTGACCGACTGCGGCCAGCCGCTCATGGCTCCGATCTCACCGAACAGTTCGCCCTCACCGAGCTCGTTCTGGCCGCCGCGCGGCAGGTCGAAATCCATGCTCGCCAGAAACGTGATCTCGTTGGCCGAGGTGCGGCGGACCCGCGCGGTGTGGGTGCGCGCCGTCGCCGTCGGCGTGGCCTGGGTCACCTGGGTAGCCTCAGCGGGATCGGGCGGCAGCGCCAGCATCATGGTGCGGGAGGCGTCGAAGATCGGCTGCGGGCCGCTCGCCTGTCCGGCCTCGCCCGGCGCCGCGACGCTCTGCAGAAAGACCTCCACGGTGCCGGAGACCACCACGAAAGCCAGGTCGAGGTAAGTGCCCTCCTCGAACAACACCGAACCCTCGCGCCAGGCCACCAGCGAGACGTCGGGGCTGATCTTCTCGAGAAACTTGTCGTCGTAATCCTGGAAGATCTCGAACTGTCGCAGCTCGCCAGCCGACATCTTGTCTGAGATCGCCACGATACCGGTGTTCATGCCGTAGGAGCTCCACCGGTCCTTGTACTGCTCGATGCGCCGCAGCATCGTCTTGGTGGGTGGGACTTCCGCCATGAGGCTAGGGCTCCTTTCGCACCGCGTCGTAAAGCAGCTCCAGGCGCTCTTTGAGCAGCAGCAAGATCTCCTCGACGGAGGTGGTGGGATCGATCTGAGGGAAGGGGGGCAGGCCATTGATCGGTACCGCGGTCGCCGTCTGGGGCCGTCCGCTTCGACGGTCGGCGGGGCGCGCACGCGGCGCGCCGCGTCCGCGGTAGCCCGGGGCTCGGTACGAGCGTGTCGTCTCGACGTCTGTATCGTCGACCGCCACCAGGTCGCCAGCGACGCTCGCGGCCGTAGCTGCTGCCGCTGGAGCTCGCGTTGCCAGCCGCGCCAGCCGCACCTTGGGTACGGCGCCGCGGGAGGCCAGCACCGCCGAGACCGCGCCCTCGATCGCCGAGGCTGACTTGGTTGCCGACTCCCAATGGCGAATCTGTTTCATGCCGTCGGCATAGTCGAAGTCGATACCCGACGGATGGCCGGCAGAGAGCAAGCGGCGATCCGTAATGTAGTGGCAGCTAGCGCACGCGTCGGCGCGGACGTCGAGTTTCTTGAGCTCGACCATGCCGAGAGTGAGCGCCTTGACGTAGCCGGGCCGTTGCAGCCCCTGAGACTTCTCGCCTTCCTGGTGGGGCTCGAAGAACTCCTTGGCCGGCCCGTGACAGCCCTGACAGCTGACGCCGTCCTGCACCTCGCGCTTTTCGCGCCCGGTGACGATCGTGCCGTGGCAATCCATGCACAGCGAGTCGCCGCGCGCCATGCGCGATGGTGAGATGCCGTAGAGCCGAGCGATCCGGGTGTTCTTGCGCTCGCGCTCCAGAAACGGCTCGATGGCGGCGTAGTGCGGATCGTCATACCACCAGTTGTGCTGGTCGCCGTGGCACTTCTGACAGGCGTCGCCGGCCAGCGTGGCGAACTTGGACTTGGGACGCAGCCGAGATCGACGTTCGCCCTCGGCCGGGATCGCCGGCAGCCCGGTCGGTTGGGCGGCGGTCGAAGGCGCGTCCGCCGTCGCCGTGCCGGCGGCGGGTGTCGTCACCCCCGGCGCGGCGGGATCCGCCGGGGTCGACGCCAGCGCCACCGCCTCGTCTTCCTCTTCCTCCGGCTCCTCCTCAGCGATCACGTCGCCGGCTTCCAGCGTGCCCTTCACCAGGGGATCGAGGCTGGCGAGCTGGGTACCGTTGTGGCCGTTGAGGAAGCTCTTGGTAGTGTCGCGGATCAGATCGGCCAGGTTCAGCAGCCCGTCGCGGTTGCCGAGCTTCATTTTGGTCGCTCGCACCTGCGCGATGACGGGCTCGAATTCGCTCAGGCCGCCTCGACTGACGATCGCCCGCACCTCGGTCAAGGCGTCACGCACCCGGCGCTGCATCGCCTTCAGGTAGACGCCTTTCTCCGTCGCCCCGGCGACGCCGCGGATGGCGTGCTCTAGCTGCAGCGCCCGCCCGGTGACGTACAGTCGACGCTTGTGCTCTGGCGTCGTATCGGCATTGACCGTGCCGTCGCCGGTCTTGAACGACTCCAGAAAGTTGTGTTTGATCTCGCTTCCCAGGCGCTCCACCAGCTCGAAGCTCGACGAGCCGATCGAATGCTTGCCGACGTTGACCAGGCGCTCGTCTGGCACCGTGTGGCAGGTGAAGCAGTTGGCCGCCACGTCGTAGAGGTCTGACGGGCGTCGCATGCCCGCCTCGCGGCTCTGGCGGATCCGCATCTCGCGGTGCTCGGGGGTCTCGGTGGTGTGGTCGATACCCTTGCCGCCGTAGTCGTTGTGGATGTCGATCCAGTCGGCGGCGGCGCCGTGGCACGACTCGCAGCTGACGCCCGAGACCGCCCGCAGCTGGGTGCCCTGCACCGTCGGCGTGTAGTGGCACAGCAGGCAGTTGGCGTCGCGCTTCATCAGCCGGAAACCCAGGCGCTTGGCGATCGCCTCGGCCGACTCGGTGCGGTGCAGCTCCTTGAAGCCGACGGCGTGCCCGGTCTTTTTCCACACCTCGTATTCCGAGACATGGCATTCACCGCATGCCTCGGCGGTGACGATTTTGGTCGGGTCTTCCTGAGAATACTCCAGCGGAGCCTGCGCCGAGGCAGACGTCGCGAGGCCAAAAACGATCACCGCCGCGATGCGAAACACGGCGTTATTCTAGTGCGGCTATGCCGTGGCGGCGAAATTTCTTCGCTGGCTGGGCCTCGATTTTGAATCCAATCACGGGAACCGGGCGAACGGCGCGCCATCGGTGAAGCGTTGGGCTGGCGTCAAACTTGCTTTAGCCTCAGGTTATGTTGACTTTTCTTTCTGCATTTCTAGGACTTGTTGTAGGTATCCATCCCGTCGAGCTAACGGTCTCAGGGGATGTGACCACCGTCGAGCTGCGCCTCGACGGCGAGGTGGTCGGCCAGCTACGGGGCGAGCCGTGGGTTATCGCCTGTGATTTCGGCTCTGAGCTTGCGCCCCACGAGCTGTTAGCGATCGGCTATGACGCCGAGGGTCGCGCGATTGCCCGCGCCGAGCAGTGGCTCAACCTGCCCCGCCCTCGTAGTAGGGTGGAGCTGATTCTGGATGAATCTTCCGGCGCGCCACAAACGGCGCGACTCGTCTGGCACTCCGCTGATGCCGAGGCTCCCGATGCCTGGCGCGTCAGTTTTGATGGCCAGCTGCTGGAAGTGGCTGATCCCACAGCGTTTCAGCTCCCCGCCTACGATCCCGAAGTACCGCACCTGCTGCAGGCCGAGCTGTTGTTCGGTGGCCGGGTCGTGCACACTGAGCGCGTCGTCGGTGGGGCCAGCGGTGATCTCGTCGACACCGAGCTCACCGCGCTGCCCGTAGTCGTCGACGGCAAGGCGCCGACTCCGAAAGAGATGGCTGGCTGGTTCACCAAAGACGGGCGTCCGCTCGAGGTGGTCTCCGTCGAGCGCGGTGGCGCAGACATCGTGCTGGTGCAGGAAGCGACGCCCCGGCTATGGGCCAAGCAGATGCGCATGCGAAAAGACGCCATGGTCCACGGCGGCGCCAAGGACGCGCTCTCGCGTAAGCTCAATTCCGGGCTGAACCATGACGACAGTCTGCGGGTGCTGCTGCCGATCGCCGAGCGCGGCGTCGGCGCCACCCTGGAGCAGTTCCACATCAGCCACGATTTCTCCACTGTCGAGTACGGACCGTCCTCTACCGGGGTCGGCGAGAAGCAGATCGCCACCCCGCGCGCCGAGGGCATTCTCTCGACGCTGCCGTACCCGCCCGAAGGTCCGCTGCGGGGCGATGCGCCGCGACGGGTTGCCGACGCGGTCGCCGTTGCCGGTCAGGCCGCGGCGGCGGGGCGCCGCAAGCGCGCCGTGGTGCTGTTCAAAGATGCCGGCACCCGCGACCTGAGCAGCACGACTCCCGCCATGGTGCGGCGCTACCTTGAGCGCCTGCAGGTGCCGCTGCTGGTGTGGTCGCCGGATCAGGCCAAGACTGATCCTTGGGGCGAGGTCACCGACGTCTCCTCGTCGCGCGAGCTGCTGCGCGGCGTGCTGGAGCTGCGCCAGACCCTCGGCAATCAGACCATCGTCTGGCTGCGCGGTCGCCACCTGCCGCAAGACATCGAGCTGTCGCCCGCCGCCGCTGAGCGGCTATCCCGAGTGGGAGCCGGCGGGGTCGACCTGCCCGCCGCCGTCGAAGCCGAATTCGAACCCTGGCTGGCTGAGACGGTCATTGAATCTGAGTCGCCCGAAGCGACTGCGTCTGCTGGCGTAAGAACCGCTGTGCCGACTGAAGCCGTGCCGACTGAAGCCGTGCCGACTGAGACCGTGCCGACTGAGACCGTTCCAACCGATGCTCGCCCGTTCGCGGCGACCCAGCGGGTCGCTGAACCGCTCGACGCCGCGGCCACGACCGTCATCGACACCGTCGACGTGCGCCTCGTCAACGTCGACGTCGTGGTCACCGACGCCAAAGGCAAGCGGCGCCGCGACCTGGTGCGGGAAGACTTCATAATTTACGAAGACGGCCAGCCCGTCGACATCCACCACTTCGTGCCTCCGACGGATCCCGAGCCTGCCGTTGCCGCGAACTTTGCCGATGCCGATGCCGATGCCGCACCCGCCACCGTCGACACCTCCGTCGAGCTACCGCGCCTGGTGATCTTCTTCGACCTGCTGCGTCTCCAGGGTGCGGATCGCAAGCGGCTGGCGCAAGCGTTGCGCGACGTGCTCCACGAAGCCCCGCCCATGCGGACGATGATCGTCACCTACAACCGCGCGATGAAGGTTCGCCAGCCGTTCACCGACGAGCCGCTCGCCTGGACCGAGGTGCTCGACGCCATCGAGCGGATCGAGCCCGCCCGCGTCGGCACTCCGGACGGTCGCGGCGAGATGGCAGAAGAGCTCGCCGCCGTCCAGCGCGAGATCAAAGGTGCGGGGACCCCACTGGAGACACGCCAGGCCGAGGCTCGCCGCCGCTCCGCCCTGGCCCAGCTCGAGAGCATCACCGGCGCTCTGCAGGCCGAGATCCGTAGCACCCTCGCTGCGATACGCCAGCTGACCCAAAGCCTCGGGGGCGTTGACGGCCGCAAGCTGCTGCTCTACGTCGGCGACAACCTCGAGCTGACGCCTGCTTTGGAGCTGTTCGAAGAGGCTCAGCTCACGCTGGCGAGCGAAGATGACCTGCAGGCCGCAAATATGCGTTCGGCCGCCTCTGCCTTTGAGATCCGCGCCGATTTCGATGGCCTGCTGCGTGAGGCGCACGCCCAGGGTGTCACCTTCTACGGCGTCACCCCCAGAAACCGCGGTGGCCGCGACGTCACGGAACGCGGTGTCTATGGCACCACCGTGGTCGCCGGCGCGGCGGGTCTCCAGGGGCGCTTGCCGAGCCGGCGCCAAGAGCTGGTGAAAGAAGCGGTGTGCCGCCTCACCGTCGAGAGCGGCGGCCTGTGCCAGGTCGGCGGTACCGAGCCCCGTCTGCTCCTGCGCGAGACCTTCGAAGACCTGGGAGGCACCTACTCCCTGGCCTACGCTCCCGAGCGTCCGCCCGACGGCGCGTTCCACCGGCTCGAAGTCGAGATCAAGCGTCCCGGCCTCGAAGCCCGCCATCGTCCGGGCTACGTCGACAAGACGACCGAGACCCGCCTGCACGACCGTCTAGCCGCCGCCCTCTACTTCAGTGACGCCGAAGACGCTCTCGGCGTCACCGTCACCGCAGGCGAGATTGAACCGTCCTCTGCCGGGACCAACCGCAGCCAGTCCCTGGTGCCGCTCGAAGTCCGCGTCCCGGTCTCACGCCTCGGCCTCTTCCCCCTAGCGGATGGCGAGAAGCTCGGTGTCAAAGCCCAGCTGTTGGTCCAGACCCAGAACGCCGCGGGCGGGGTCACCGGCGTCCAGGAGTATCCGATCACCTTCCAGGTCCGCGGCGATCGGCTAGCGGTAGAGCCGCCACTAACTTACGCCCACAAGCTCCATCTGCTGCTCGAACCCGGGGAATACAAAGTGGCGATTGGTTTCTGGGATGAGATTGGACGGGTCGGTTCGTTTGTGAGTCGCGAGGTGGCGGTGGAGTAGTAGGATTGACCCTGCTAAGGAGAAGCTCCATGGAAACAGCAGACTCACCCGACGTTTTCCCAAAGTATGAGCTCGAGATCGCTGAGCCTCGAACGTCCGATGATACCTGGCAGGAGTTCTTTCGGATTGGTGACGAGCTCGTAGCTGGATCTGCCCCTGAGGGCGAGACCATGACTTCTGCTGTTTTGTCGATGCGCCGCTAGCGGATGTGCACCCTTGACTCCAGCGTGTAGGTCAACGCGTTCGATCACCGTGAGCCTGGCGATGAGATCAGCCGACGCTTCCTCAAAGTCGTGCATGGCACAGCATTGATCCCGAAATTTGAGATTGGTTTCTGGGATGAGATTGGACGGGTTGGGTCGTTTGTGAGTCGCGAGGTGGCGGTTGATTAGGATCCAGCAGGAGCCAAAAGGTAAGCGTGAGGACCGGATCGAGAGCTAGTAGATCGAAGCGGTGGAGCCGATCTCTTGGTCTGGGCCGGAGTGACGGTGGTGATAAGCTGAACCTGGAGGAATTTTATGGAAACTGCAAAGCTCACCATACAGCTTCCAAAGCACGAGCTCGAGTTCGCTGAGCGGTATGCGCAGTCACGCCGTATCAGC
>JBCCEE010000166.1:0-15687 GCA_039030415.1 Acidobacteriota bacterium | reverse complement strand
GTGGATCCACACCAGGAAGGCGGCACCTTCTCTGAGGCGCATCAAGCCCTGGCCTATCGCGCGCTGTTCGACGCTCTGGGTCGACCCGACTGGCTGCGCGGTGTCTTCGCCTGGAAAGTCTTCACCGCCGAGCGAGGCCGCCCGGACCAGCCGGATTTCCGTTTCCTCGGGCGCCAGGCCGAGGCCGCGGTGCGCGACTATTTCAAGCCACCGACGTCAGATCCGCGCCTGACGTCGCAGTAGATCGAAGCCCCGAGATCACCAGGGGGGAGGTCCCTCCTCTGCTTCCGGTCCTCCCTCTTTGGAAAAGGGGGGAGTTAGAGGGGGATTCTCTGCTTCTGCTCTCAGCCGTCGAAGCGACGCATGATCAGCGCACCGTTGGTGCCACCGAATCCAAACGAGTTGGTGAGCGCGACGTCGAGCTTGGTTTCCCGCGGAGTGTGCGGCACGAAGTCGAGGTCGGCTTCCGGGTCCGGCTCATCGAGATTGAGGGTCGCCGGCAGTACCTGCTGCTTCAGGGACTTCGCCAGAATGCCGCATTCCAAGCCGCCGGCAGCGCCCAACAGATGACCGGTGGACGACTTGGTCGACGACACCGCCAGCTTCTTGGCATGATCGCCAAAGACTTGCTTGATGGCCTTGACCTCGGCGATGTCGCCCAGGTTGGTCGAAGTACCGTGAGCGTTGATGTAGCCGATGCTGTCGGGCGCAACCCCGGCGTCTTGCATCGCTGCGACCATCACGCGAGCTGCACCACCACCTTCCGGGTCGGGGGCCGAGATGTGGTAAGCGTCGCTGCTCATGCCGTAGCCAACGATCTCGGCATAGATGTCTGCCCCGCGTTTCAAAGCGCCCTCGAGCTCTTCGAGCACCAGGATGCCGGAGCCTTCGCTGAGCACGAAGCCGTCACGGTCCTTGTCCCACGGTCGGGAAGCCTGCTCCGGTGCGTCATTGCGGGTCGACAACGCGCGCATCGAGCAGAAACCAGCAAACGCCAGGGGCGTCGACACCGCTTCGGTGCCACCGGTGAGCATGGCGTCGGCGAATCCGAGCTGGATCTGACGGAAGGCGTCGCCGACCGCATGTAGCCCGGTGGTACACGCGGTGGCCGGTGCCGAGCTCGGTCCCCGAGCACCGTAGTGAATCGACACCTGCCCCGCCGCCATGTTGACGATCAGCGCCGGGATGAAGAACGGCGAGACCCGACTCGGACCCCGCTTGAGCAACGTGTTGTGGGACGTCTCGATGATCGGCAGACCGCCGATTCCCGAGCCGACGATCACGCCCACGCGGTCGCGGTTGGTGTCGTCGATCTCGAAACCCGAATCCTCCATCGCGAACTGCGCCGCGGCCAAACAGTAGTGGATGAAGGTATCGCTCTTCTTGATGTCTTTGCGGCTGGTGACGTAGAGCAACGGGTTGAAACCCTGAACCTCACCCGCGATGCGCGACGGATAATCCGACGCGTCGAACCGGGTCAGCGGTCCGATTCCGCTCCTGCCCTGCATCAAACCGTCCCAGGTGGGCTCGGTACCGATGCCGAGAGGAGAGACCAAACCCACTCCAGTCACCACCACTCGGCGGCGGGGCCAATGGCTCAAAGCTCAACTCCTTGCAATCTAGACGTAGCGGCTCACAGGGGATGCGAGCCGGAGAGAGACCTGCTGGCTTGTCGAAATGCCTGGCCCGCGGGCCCGGCAGCGCGAATCAGCTGTCGGACTTGGCGTGCTCGGAAATGTAGGAAACGGCGTCGCTCACCTTGACGATGTTCTCGGCGTCCTCGTCGGGAATCTCGATGCCGAACTCTTCTTCGAACGCCATCACGAGCTCGACGATGTCGAGAGAGTCGGCGCCCAGATCGTCGGTGAAGCTGGCTCCTTCGGTAACTTCGCTGGCTTCGACTCCCAGCTGCTCGGCAATAATGCTCTTGACCTTGTCTTCAGCGGACATGATCTCCAATACCTCCAGGTTGAGTGTGAGTACGAGAGTGTGGCTTTCTAGCACAACGGTCCTGGGGAGTCCAACGGCACTTCAAAAGTGCCTCAGATCGGCGTTTTTCGCCGCCCAGAACTGCTGTTTTCGACTTGGCGGGCTCGCGGCCACCGGCGCATTCTAGATATACATGCCGCCGGAAACGTTGATCACCTCGCCGGTGATATAGCCAGCTTCTTGGCTGGCCAGAAAGAGAACCGTCGCAGCGATCTCGTCGACCGAGCCGAAGCGACGCATGACGATGGAATCTGACAGCTCCTTGCGTGCGCGCTCGTCCATCTCTCGGGTCATCGCGGTCTCGACGAATCCTGGTGCGACGACGTTCGAGGTGATGTTGCGCGCTCCCAGCTCACGGGCCAGGGATTTGCTGAAGCCGATCATGCCGGCCTTGGACGCGGCGTAGTTGGCCTGGCCGACGTTGCCCATCAGCCCGACCACGGACGATACGAAGAGAATGCGTCCCCAGCGCTTGCGCATCATGGGGCGGATGAACTCGCGGGTCACCGCGTAGCTACCGGTGAGGTTGGTCTCGAGCACCGTGTTCCACTGCTCGAGGTTCATCCGCGCCATCAGGCTGTCACGGGTGATGCCGGCATTGTTGACCAGGATGTCGACGTTCGCAAACTCGGACGGCAGCTCGCGCAAGCGCGCTCCGACTTCCTCGGCGCGGGAGATATCGAGACGGAACGGCAGCGCTTGCCCACCGGCACTCTCGATCTCAGCAGCCAGGGATTCGAGCTTCTCCGTGCCGCGAGCGGCCAGCACGACTTTCGCCCCCTGCGCCGCGAGACGCTGAGCTATTGCATGACCGATGCCCTGCGAGGCACCCGTAACGAGTGCGGTCTTGCCATCCAGTTTGAACATACGAATCCTCGCGACGATGCTGCGCGGCCTTGGAAAAGGTTGGCGGGTTGCCGGCTGAGAGCGACTCCGGTGCGAACAGAGATTCGCCCGAGAGATCGCTCAGAGAGTGGCGCGTACCGCGGAGTTTATACCAGCACTTCCGGCTGGCGTGCTGTTGGAGCCGTTTGCTCTCGCATGGCCACCCACTCCGGATACCCGCCGTTCAACCCTGGAGCCCGCCGAGAAACTCCTCCAAGGCTCCCGGAGCCGGCATCGCAAGCCACTTGATCTGCCGGTCAATGCGCTTGCCGAGGCTCGACAGCACCTTGCCAAAACCCACCTCCAGGAAGGTATCGACGCCCGCTTCCTCGATCATCCAGTGCACAGAGTCCACCCAGCGTACGGGGCCGTCGACCTGGCGACCCAACGCGTCGCGTACTTGATCGCCACGGGAGACCGGCGCGGCATCGATGTTGGTGACCACCGGTACCTTCGGGGCAGCGATCTCGGCCTCGGCCAGCAGCGGTTCGAGGCCCTCTCGTGCCGGCCGCATCAGCGGCGAGTGGAACGGCGCCGACACCGGCAGCATCTTGGCCACCCGCGCACCGCGCTCCTTGGCCAGGACGATCGCCTGCTCGACTGCCGCGCGATGGCCGGCGATCACCGTCTGCAGCGGAGAGTTCAGGTTGGCGACGGCGCAGACCTCCTCGCCGCTGGCGTCGGCCGCCACCGCTTCGACCGCTTCGGCCTCCAGTCCCATCAAGGCCGCCATGGCGCCGACGCCGACCGGTACCGCCTCTTGCATCAGCTCGCCACGCCGCCGCACCAGCCGCAGCGCGGTGGTCAGATCGAGGGCGCCGGCAGCGACCAGAGCCGAATACTCGCCGAGGCTGTGGCCGGCCATGGCGACCGGCGACAGCTCGCCAACCTCCTCGAGGGCACGGTAGATCGCCACCGAGCAGGCCAGAATCGCCGGCTGGGTGTTGGCGGTCAGCTGCAGATCCTCTTCCGGCCCCTCCCAGCACAGCTGGGAAAGGCTGAATCCGAGGGCCTCGTCGGCCTCGTCGAACACCGCCTTGGAGGCCTCGAAGGCCTCGGCCCAGTCGTGTCCCATACCGACTTTCTGAGAACCCTGGCCGGGAAAGATGAATGCGAGCTTAGCGGTCATGGCATATCTCCTGAGGGTCGCGCTCTAAGCTCCGTCTCCGCCAGCCAGGATCGACGCTTCCTGATCGTGGAGCTCGGCAACCTTGGTTTCAATCTTCTCGTGGACGCGAGCTTCGCAGAACTCGACGGCTCGCTGGATCGCATTGCGAATCGCCCGTGCGTTGGAGCGGCCGTGGGCGATGAAGCAGCCGGCTCGCACGCCGAGCAGCGGCACGGCGCCATACTCACTCCAGTGGGTGCGTCGCCGGTACTCGTCGAACGCCGGTTTGGCCAGCAGATAGCCCAGCCGGGTCCGCCAGCTGCTCTGCAGCGACTCACGCATCAACGTCCCCAGATAGCCCGCCAGCGACTCGCCGCTCTTCAGCAGCACGTTGCCGACGAAACCGTCACAGACAATGACGTCCACCTCACCGCTGAAGACATCTCCGCCCTCGACGTTACCGATGAAGTTGAGCCCGGTCCGCTTCAGAACCTGGAACGCTTCGCGTGCCAAACTCGTCCCCTTGCCTTCTTCCTCACCCACCGACATCAACCCGATGCGTGGCGCCGAGGTGCCCAGCACCCCCTGAGCATAGAAATGCCCCATGACCGCAAATTGCCGCAGGTGCGCGGCGCTCGCTGAGACGTTGGCTCCGACGTCGAGCACCACGGTGCGGCCGCCGCGCACGGGAAACACCGCCGCCAGGGCAGGACGGTCGACGCCGGGAATAGAGCCGATCACCGTCTTGGCGGCGATCATCGCAGCGCCGGTGTTACCGGCACTGACCACCGCCTGGGCTTTGCCCTCCTTGACCAGCCGAGTGCAGACGCGGATCGAAGAACGGCGCTTCTTGCGCACCGCCACCGCTCGATCCTCCATGGTGACAACTTCTTCGGCATGCTCCACCCGGAGCGCCCGGGGGGTCGCACCGCAACGTTCGAGCTCCGGCTCGAGCTGTGCCCGATCGCCGACCAGGACGATCTCGATACCCGATGCCGCGGCTTGGAAGGCACCCTCTATCACCGCGCGCGGCGCGTGATCGCCGCCCATGGCGTCGACTGCAATCTGCATGATGAGACCCGCGCCGTTCTATAGCGGCGAGCTAGGCACGTACCATTCCAAAGCGGCGATTCGAGCCCGCGTCGAATCACCTAGAGCTTGTCTTTGACTTCGATGACATCGCGTCCGCGATACTGACCGCAGGCGGCGCAGGCCCGATGCGGCAGCTTGATCTCACCGCAGTTGTCGCAGGTCGAAGTGCCGGGCCGGGTCAAAAAGTCGTGGGCGCGACGCTTGTTGCGCCGAGCCTTGGAGTGACGTCGTTTGGGATTCGCCATGGTTCAAAACCTCTCTTTTCATCAAGCCGGGTGCGACCGATCGACCGCGGCGGCATATTCGATTCGAGTTAGTGCTTTTTCGGTTCTTTAGACGGACTCAGCTTCAAGCCCGCGAGTGCTCCCCAGCGGGGATCGACAGCCGCCTCACATTCGCACGATCCGCGATTGAGATCGACGCCACACGTCGAGCACAGGCCGGCGCAGTCTTCCCGACACAGCGGCTTCATGGGAACCGCCAGCTGGACTTGCTCGATGATCATGGGCTCGGTATCCAAAACTTCATTCTCGACGACGAGCATGCTGAGCTCGGATTCCTGCAGCTCGCGCTCGCCTTCCGCTGGGGCTTCATCTCGTCCGTCGTTCGAGCCTACTAGCAGGCTCAGCTCTGCCGAAACGGAATCGACCACCGGTCCCAGGCACCGCATGCAGCAGAGCGTCTGCTCATACGACAGCTTGGCTTGCATCAACAGGTCTTCTTCCGAAACCGAATGGATCTTGCCCCGGCACCGGATAGCGCCGAGATCGACCACTTCGGGGCGATCCAGATCAGCAGCAGACAGCGTAACGGTCTCTTGCCAATCGAAGGAATCGTCGATCTGGTCGAGACGGATCTTCATGACGGTCTTCCAAGAAAAGGACTTCCAAGGGACGACGAATCTTGCGTGTCTTGAAGAACCGCCTTCGAGCCAGGGGGGCAAGAGGTTAAGGGATAGCCTCCCCGGCTGTCAATCACATGCGCTGCAGGCGTCCCCCGCCGCACGCCAGCCGTCGGCCCGGTGGGTCAGTCGGCGCGAACCCGCTCTTCGAGAATCCGGTAGGCCATCTCGCGATCGAGATCCTCGGAAAGCTCGATATAGCTCGGCTCGCTCCACCCGTCGGCAACGCTCTCGCGGTAGAAGATCCGCTCGCCGTCTTCCCAGGTCACGATGACGTTGAGCCCACTCTCGGAGAGCAGCAGCTCGGCCGGCCCACCGACCTCGGGAGACACCCGGTCCGAGATCATCGAGACCTTGAGGTACTGATAGGGCGCGCCACCGCTGGCCGACTGGCCGATCTCCAGCACCCGCGGCTCGACGATGTTGGCCAGGCCGTCCGGACCGAATTGAGAGCCCAGGATGATGATCTGAGCCCGCGCCTTGTCGGCGATCGAAAGGATGCCGTCTTCCGTCAGCTCTTCGTCCGAGGCCTCGATCTCGGCCCGAACCTGCGCCGCCATATAGGCCAGCGTCGCGTGATGGAACTCGCCGCCGAGCTCGAACATGGTGTTCTCTGCGGCGATGCCCAGCTCCTGCAATGAGCCCACCGTGAGGCCGAGGATAATGATCTGCGCTCGCGCTTCATCAGCCATGTTGCCAAGAACTTGCGGCAGCACTTCGATCTCGAGGGTGCTCAAGCGGTTCGTCTCGGGATTGAGGAAGCCGGTCACCACCGTGCGGTCTGCCCGCCCGGAGCGCAGGCTGAGAGAGTGCTCGAGCCCCGGAGCGAACGGCTCGACGATCAGCTCTTCCGACACCTGAACGTAGCTCGCCAGATCGACCACCGGCGCCCAGCCGCTGGTGCCGCCGTCGATGATGAAGATCGGCGCATAGCGCTTCAGAACGCTGCCGCCCTCTTCCTGCCACCAGGTGACGTGCAGGGTCGTGCGGTCGTTGCGGCTCTGATCGCGGGTGACGACGAGCTCGGGCGAGCCTTTGACGGTGAACGGACCGTCGGCGATCTCGATCACCTACGACCACTCGGCGCCATCGAAGCTGGTCAGGTTCAACAGCGGATGCAGGCCGTTGAACAGGCTCTCCCAGAGGATGAACACACCGACATGCTTCTCGAAAACGATCGAAGACGAGCGGTCGAGGTCGGCACTCTCGGTGCCGGGCACCAGATGACGCTCGCGCATGCCTTCGGCGTTGAGGATCTCCAGCGCCAGCACCGAATGGGCTGCCGGCAGCTCGCCACCCTCGGGAAAGAGCTCGCCGTAGCTCCCTTCGTGCAGCCTGAAGACGGTGCCGTCAGACCCCAGGACCACGCGCTGATCGACGGCGCTGGCGGCCGCGGCCGAGAGCACGACGAGCATCGCCAGCATCAGGAGCGCGCGACGGATCACTGGTCTCGATGACACCATATTCGACCTCGCTGTCAGCTCAAGCCCGAAGATTGACGACCTTGCGCAACCCGAGCTGCACCATCAGCTCGACCACCTGCGGGGCGTCGGCGTAGAACTCGGTCTGCAGCCGCGAGAAGTAACCGTGAGCGGCCTCCAGATCGCCGGCCGTGCGCTCGGTCTCGCCGAGCAGAAAGAGCGCGTTCTTGACGCATTCCGCCTCACCCATGGCTTCGGCGATCAACAGCGCCCGACGGCCGTGGCGCCATGCCCGCATGGGCCGGCCGAGCTCGAGGTAGGCGTAGCACAGATCGAGGTGCGGCCAGGCCTCGTAAACCCGGGTTCCGAGGCTTCGGAACCAGCGCAGGGCTTGAAACGACAGAGACATGCCCTCGCGCACCCGCTCCTGCATCATCTCGCAATAGCCCAGATTGGCCATCACCAGGCCGCGAGCTACCGAGCGCTCGGCGGGCAGTAGCTCCATCGCGTGCTGGTATTCCTCGGCGGCGGCGGCAAAGAAGCTGTCCGACATCAGGCAGTTGCCGATCTGGTTGTAGCTGCCGACCAGGAGGTCTTCGCGTCCCGTGGGCAGCGCCCGATCGCGGGCGATGCGAGCGTAGAACAGCCCCTTCTTGTACTCCTTGATGCGCTCGTGGGCTCGCGACAGGTCGTAGGCCGCCACCGAGCACATCTTGGAATCACTGCTGCGCAGCAGAATCTGACGCAGCTCGGGCATGACCTCGCGCTCGCGGCCAAGGGTGATCAGCACCGCGCTGCGGTTGCACACCGCGAGATCGACGAGGTCCTGAGCGCCGCGCTCCCGCGCCTGGGCGAGGGCCCGCTCACACAGTCCGAGGGCGTCGGTGAGACGACCCTCTTCGATAGCGACCATCGCCGCGTCCCGCAGCTCTTCGAACGAGCGGCGCGTCTTGGCCTGACTGGGGCAACTGATGAACAACATGATGTCTTCTTGTTGAAGTGCTATCCGATGAAAGCTGGCTGTCTGCTGAAGTTGCTGTCTGCTGAAGTGCCGTTTAGAGACTTACCCGAAGAAGTCTACCGCGGCTTTGCTTGGAGGATCTTCTGCTCAGTGTAGCTTATGCTAGCTTAGCTTAGAGATGGCGACAAGCCTAGGTTTCTATTCTCGTCTGTCTGGGCTCTCATCCATCAATTCGAGGCCTTGCTGGTGAGCCGCAGCTCGAACCTGCGCGGCTCTTCGGTGACGACCGCCGCCAGATGAGAGTAGCGATTCGCCAGCGGCGTCAGCACGGTGCGTGCATCGTTCCAGCGCTCGACGCGACGGCGCGGCACGATCGGCACTTCGCTGAGCAGCTGCGCGATGCGCTCGACCTCGGCGAGCCCGCCTTCGAGATCGAGCCACAGTCCCCAGGCCAGGGGATCACTGCTCAGCTCGTCGAGCAAGGGCGCGACGGCGCGGACCTGCTCGAGGCTGGTGGAGTCGAGCGCCGCCACGTCCCAGCTGCCTTCGGTCGAGGCGTACGGCTTGCGCCCGGCGAGCTCCAGCAGGCTCTCTCCGGGCAGCGACCAGCGCTCGCCACCGGCCTCGTGCAGCGATGCGATGCGCGGCAGCTCTTTGATCTTTTCCTCCACCTGATCGAAGAACGCCAGCGCCTGCGATGGCTCGCCCAACGCCGGCTGGCCGCCGGAGAAGACCAGGAGAAAGAGCTTGACCGCCTGAAACCGCTCGATCAGCTGGCGGTCGTCGGCCGCGACGGCAGGCCCGGTCGAGCCGCCGCTCTGAGATCGGATCCCCAGCCCGCCGTCGTCTCCCCACAATCGATAGAGGCCGGCCGGCAGCGGGTCGACCGCCTGCCGCACCCGGATCCAACCGATGCCCTCCTCGCGGCTGGCGACGGGATCCTCGGTGGAGCCCGAGGCGGGCGACTCTGCCACCACCTCGGGCGACAGGCCTTCGGAGATCACCATCCAGCGGTTGCCGTCCCACGATACGTCCGCGGAACGACCGTCGACCACAATCTCGCCGCCGGCCAGCCAGGGGTTGCCGGCGACCCGGCCCGCCAGCTTGGCAAAGCTGCCGAAGGCCGGATAGACCTGAGCCATCACCGCGAAGCGCTCGCCGGTCTCGTCCGCCGCCACCGCGATCTCGGACGACGGCGGCAGGGCCAGCGGCCCGAACGTCGGCAGCGACGGCGACGGCAGGCCCGCCAGTCGGGCCACCGCCCGCAGGGTGTCGGGCTGGGTGTCGGCGATCCCGCGCAGATACGCGAGGTTCTGATGCGGATACGGCACCCAGACGGCTGCCGGAAAGTTGTTGGACTCGAGCAAGCCGGCCACCGGGGAGTCGGCCCACGGCGCTGCCGGCCGAGCGCGCGGCATGTAATGGAAGGCCCAATGCCCCACGATCGCCGCCACCACCAAGAGCCCGCCGAGAATCCATCTGAGGATCTTCATCGATGCCCCGCTGCCTCCTTCCAAACGGCCACCGTCTGCTCGGCGGCCCGATACCAGTCGAATGCTTCGCTGCGCTCTCGGCCGCGCTGGGCCAGGTCGGCTCGTAGCTCGCGATCTGCCAGCAGCCGCGCCAGCTGATCAGCCCACGCCTCCGGTCGGTCCGGCGGCACAAAGGCCGCGCCGTCTCCCGCCACCTCACGCAGCACCGGGATATCACTGCATACCAAGGGCGCCCCCGCCATCATCGCCTCGAGCGCCGGCAGCCCGAAACCTTCGTAGATCGAAGGCAGCACGACCAGCAGCGCGCCGCGGTAGAGCGCCGCCACCTCTTCATCGCTGAGATAGCCATGATGAACCAGCCAACCCTGCTGGGTCGCGTCGGCGATCTCGCGCTCCAGCGCTTCCGTCTTCCAGCCGAGCCGACCGCACAGCACCAGCGGCGGCGGATCCACGCCGCGCTCGCGCAGCAGTCGCCAGGCCTCGAGCACCATCGGCACGTTCTTACGCGGCTCGAGCGTGCCGACGTGCAGCGCGTAGCGCTCCGGCGTACCCGCAGGCGGCGCGCCGGGCGCCGCCATCGAGATCGAGCCCGGGCCGTGCGGCACGGCTCGGACACGCTCGGCGTCCGCCAATCCGGCGGCGATGAGCTCGTCGCGCACGGTGGCGCTCGGCGTCAGGATGCGAGCGGCCTGCCGGCTGGTGCTGCGGACGTGCGTCTCGAGATCGCGACGGGTGGACTCGCGCAGCGTTTCGGGCACTTCGAGAAAGCTCAGATCGTGGACCATCACCACCAGCTCGCCGTCACAGCGATCGAACCACGGGGGTAGGAAGTAATTCGGTGCGAACAGTACGCGGTTGCCATCAGCGGCGATCAGCCGCTCTTGAATCCTTCTGAGCCTCTCCGCCAGGTAATAGAAGACGAAGCTCAGGTTCTCCGGCACCACGTAGCGTACTTCCTCGATCGCCGGACCGCCAGGCAGCTCGACGACCGGCGGCGGCACGTCGCGCTTGTCGACGAAGCCCGGGCCGTACAGCCGCAGCCTGACGTCGTCGCGCTCGCCCAGGTGCTCGAGCAGGCGATAGAGGTACCAGCCGATGCCGGTCAGCGGCTCCCACAGCGCGCTGACGTCGACCGCTACAGTGAGTCGCGGCTCGGCCCGGCGCTGCCGCATGGTGCGACGGAAGGCTCGACACCACCGCACCGTCGCCACGATCCGACGCGGGTGCAGCCCGATCACCCACAGCCGCACGTAGTTGTAGCCCAGGGCCACCGCGATGCGCATCAAGCGTCCGTGGAGGCGGCGCGGATGCAGCGGTGACAGCAGGCGACGGAGGGAGCGCACTCCTCGAGGGGGCGGACTGGGGCTCGAGCTCATCGACGCAACGATACCCGATGCTCAGGCCTGGCGGCGGCCAGCGACCAATGACGTTTTCGTCATCTACTCATATAGACTGCCGGCGCCGGCCGCGGAGGTCTTGCAGCAGGTCTGGCGCAGCCAGATCTCAACCACGATCTGATCCGCGATCTCGTCCGCGTTCGATTCAGCGCGGCCTCGCCCGCTAGCTACCCCGGAGCTCTCTTGTCCCACACGATTGCCATCGACGCCCGCAAAGTCAACGATTTCGGTATCGGCAGCTACGTGCGGAATTTGATCCGCGAGATCGCCGAGATCGATCACGACAACCGCTACTACGTCTTCACGGGGCCGAGCGGGCGCGACGCCTTCGAAGATCTGCCGGAGAACTTCCAGGTCGTCATGCAACGCTCGCCGGTCTACTCGATCCGCGAGCTGTTCACGCTGTCCTGGGATCTGATCCGCCTCAAGGTCGACCTATATCACGCCACCCACTACGTGCTGCCGCTGATCGTGCCGTGCCGAGCGGTGGTCACGATCCACGACATCATTCACCTGCTCTACCCGGAGTTCCTGCCCAACCGGCTGGCGTTCTTTTACGCCGAGCGCATGATCCGGCGCAGCCTGCAGCGCGGCAACCGGGTGATCTCGGTGTCGCGCAACACCCGCTCCGACCTGCAGAGCTACTTCCAGGTCGACGGCAAGAAGATCGAGACCGTCTACAACGGCATCGACGAGATCTTCCGCCAGGCCCTGACCAAGGAAGAGATCGAGGGCTGGATGGAGAAGCTCGGTCTCTCGGGTCCCTACCTGCTGTTCGTCGGCAACCCCAAGCCGCACAAGAACCTCGACAACGTCGTCAAGGCCTACGCCAAGGCGGTCGAGCGTCATGACTTCCCGCACACCCTGGTGTGCGTCGGCGACCGCGGCGGCGTCGAGTTCAAGATCCGCCAACGCGCCGCCCAGCTCGGCATCGAAGACCGCATCGTGCTGCTCGGCCACGTCGACCAGGAGGCCCTACCGGCGATCTACCAGGGCGCGACGGTGTTTCTCTATCCGACCCTCTATGAAGGCTTCGGGCTACCGGTGATCGAGGCCATGGCCTCGGGCGTGGCGGTGATCACCTCCAACACGTCGGCGCTGAAAGAGATTGCCGCCGGCTATGCCGAGCTGGTCAATCCGCTCGATCTCGACGGCATGTCGCGAGCCATCGTGCGGCTGGTCTCCGACGACGACCACCGCAAAGCGCTGCGCAAAGTCGGCCAGCGACGCTCCGAAGAATTCCGCTGGCGCCGGGCGGCGGAACAAACGCTCGAAATCTACCGCCAGGCCATCACCGGCAGCGCGAGCTGAGCCATGGCGTCCCGTCCCGCATCGGCCGGCGCCAGCGTCGCACCCGCGGACGCTGCGTCGCCCGCTCCGGCCGAGCGTCAGACGCAGCATCAGACATACCGCCTGGCGAACCGCCGCGTCGCCCTGGTGCACGATTGGCTGACCGGCATGCGCGGCGGCGAGAAAGTGCTCGAGGCCATCGCCGAGCACTTTCCCGGCGCCCCGATCTACACCCTGCTGCACATCCCCGGCAGCGTCAGCGCGAAGCTCGAGAGCCATCCGATCCGCACCAGCTACCTGCAGCGCGCGCCCGGCATCCGCCGCTACTACCGCCACTACCTGCCGCTCTTTCCGAGCGCCATCGAAGACTTCGACTTCTCGTCCTTCGATCTGATTCTGAGCACCAGCCACTGCGTCGCCAAAGGCGTCATTCCGCCACCGCACGCCTTCCACATCTGCTACTGCCACACGCCGATGCGCTACGTCTGGGATCAGGAGCACACTTACTTTCCGCGCCGCCGCGGCCTGATAGCCCGGCTGCGCCAGCTGGCGATCAGCCGCCTGCGCTCGTGGGACGTCGCCTCGACGCCGCGGGTGGATCTCTTCCTCGCCAACTCGAGCTTCGTCGCGCGCCGCATCGAGCGCTACTACAGCCGCAGCGCCGAGGTCGTGCCGCCGCCGGTCGACGTCGACTTCTTCTCCCAGGAGTCAGAGCGCGACGACGGCGGCTCTGAGAAGCAGGGCTACTGCCTGATCGTCACCGCGCTGGCGCCCTACAAGCGTCTCGAGCTGGCCATCGAAGCCTGCCAGCGGCTCGGGCGCGAGCTGCGTATCGTCGGCTCCGGCCCCGAGCACCAGCGCCTGCAGCGCCTGGCCGGACCGACCACCCGCCTGCTCGGCCGTATCGACGGCGAGGAGCTGCGTCGACTGTTCCAGAACGCCGAGGTCTTTTTGCAGCCCGGGATCGAGGACTTCGGCATCGCGCCGGTCGAAGCGCTGGCCTGCGGCACGCCGGTGGTGGCGCTGGGCCGCGGCGGCGTCCTGGACATCGTCGAAGACGGCGTCCACGGCGTTCTGTACCGGACGCCGCCGGGCGCCAGCGCCGAAGACGAGATCGCGGCGCTCAGCGCCGCGATTGACAAATCTCGGCAGATCAGCTTCAATAAATTGAAATTGAGGGTCCGAGCGAGCGACTTTTCCCGACAGCGCTTCGTCGAGCGATACGTGTCACATGTACCCCAGCTCTCAAAGGATGCTTAGCTCTTGCATGTGCCTCAGCGCTCGGAGGGGCTGGACCGTAAACTCCTCTAGCGACCGGCCAACGATCCGCACCTCGGTTACGCCTCTGTCGACCCGGTTGCCTGGTTCATGATTCAAAAGCGCCGCCGCAGCACCGTAACGCTCTACCTGGCCAGCGACATCCTCGCGACCCTGGCAGCGTTCCTGCTCGCCTGGTTCGTTCGCTTCGAGCTCGAAGTCCCCGAGCTGACCAAGGGCGTACCGGAATTCGGGCGCTATCTCGCCCTGCTGCCGCTGGTGCTGGTGCTGTGGCCGATCGTCTTCTACTTCCACGGCCTCTATCGAAGCCGACGCGATCGCAGTCGCGTCGACGACGCCCTGACGATTCTGCTGGCGGCGGTGGTTGCAGCCTTCGTGCTGTCGGCGATCCTGACCTGGTATCGCCCGACCCAGGCCGGGAGCACCGACCCCTTCAACTACAGCCGCGCGTTCGTCGCCAACTTCGTCATCATCGATTTCATCCTGGTGCTGCTCGCCCGCGTCACCGTGCGCGAGATCCTGCAGCGCCTGCGGCTCAAGGGCCACAACCTGCAGCGCATCCTGGTCGTCGGCGCCGGCAAGCTCGGCAAAGAGCTGACCTACAAGCTCCAGGCCCACCGCGCGCTCGGACTCGAAGTGGTCGGCTTCCTCGACGACGATCCCAACAAGATCGACCACAGGATCATGGGCGTGCCGGTGCTCGGCGCCCTCAAGGACGTCGAGTCGGTCATCGAGCGGAAAGACATCGACCACGTCTACGTGGCGCTGCCGCTCGAGGCGCACCGCAAGATGATGGACGTGCTGCAGACCGTCGGTCGCGCCTGCGTCGAGGTCAAGCTGGTGCCCGACATCCTGCAGTACGCCACCCTCAAGTCGAGCCTCGAAGACCTGGACGGCATGCCGGTGATCAACCTCTCGCAGGTGCCGCTGGAGGGCTGGAGCAGCCTGGTGAAGCGAGCCATGGACATCGCCATCGCCGGCGCCGCCATGGTCGCCCTGCTGCCCTTCCTGCCGCTCATGGCCTGGCTGATCTGGCGCGAGGACAAGGGCCCGATCTTCTACTGCCAGGAGCGCATGGGGCTGGACGGCAAGTCGTTCATGATCTGGAAGTTCCGCTCGATGCGGGTCAACGCCGAATCGGCCAGCGGCCCGGTGTGGGCGGTGAAGGGCGACAGCCGCCGCACCCGCGTCGGCACCTTCATCCGCCAGTGGTCGATCGACGAGCTACCGCAGCTGTGGAACGTCCTGCGCGGCGACATGTCGATCGTCGGCCCGCGCCCCGAGCGCCCGACCTTCGTGCACGAGTTCAAGCACAAGATCCCGGACTACATGCTGCGTCACCGCGTCAAGTCCGGCATCACCGGCTGGGCCCAGGTCCACGGCTGGCGCGGCAACACCTCGATCCGCAAGCGCATCCAATACGACCTCTACTACATCCAGAACTGGTCCCTCACCCTAGACCTCAAGATCATCTGGATGACCCTGCGCAGCGGCATCTGGCACAACGCCTACTAGGCGCCGGGATTAGCAGTCACCCTAGGCAAGGCTGGAGTGTCAATCCTTGCTTGATCAGGTCTGCTGGCAGGAAAAATCGCCCTGCCGCATGGGTTCTACCTACGGTGAGTTATTCGCCTTAGGAGACTGAGAACGCTACCTGTGGGAAGCTATAGTTGGCGATATTACGGTAATATCGCCAACTATAGTTACAAAATTACGCAAGATCCCCTGCCCCTACAGCCCGTAGCGATACCCCTTGCGGGCCCGCACCTTGACGTTCTCGTCGCGGGCTTTGACCTCGATGCGCTGGTAGCCGATCTCGCCGGCGGGGTGCTCGCTCTGGTAGCTGAGGACGTAGTAGGCGTAGCTGTCGCC
>JBCCEE010000165.1:0-15690 GCA_039030415.1 Acidobacteriota bacterium | reverse complement strand
TGCCTCTCACCCTCTGCCTCGCCCTGGTTCTCGTTCTCGGCGCACCGAGAACGATCGAGCTGCTGAAGAACCTCGCCAAACACCGGACTGAGATTGCCCGCGAGGCGGAATGGGGGGCTTTTGGTCGGGCCCTGCCCCCTGGCGCACGGGTGGCGGCGGAATGGGGTAGCACCCACCTCTACATGTACTGGGCGCCACAGGCCACCTTCCTCAATGTCCTCGATCCGATCTTCATGGCAACGCCTTATCCCCAGGCCTACAGGACACTGCGTGCCATCTTCGACGGCCACGAGCCCGACATCCCCATGGCCCTCACTCGCGAGCTGCATAGCGACTACATCGCACTCCCCACGTTCCACCAGAACGCCCGCCTGCGCGAACGCCTGGCCGCCGATCCCAGGCTGCGGGTGGTCCACCAAGCCTACACCTCGCTCTATCAGGTGATGCCAGACGCCAACGCCGGCTTCGTGCTCGACTGGCATGTCGTCCCTGCCGGAAACCGGTTGCCCCTGGCCAACGATGTCTCTCTAGGAGAGCTCGCTCCCTACCCTCGTCCCGAAGATCCTGGGCTGCGGGCAATCGAAGCGTTTGTCGACGCCAACCGACTACCGGCCCCAGAGAGCAGCTGCGTCGGCCTGGTCACCGCGCTGCCGCGAGTCGATGACGTGACCTCCCCCGTCTACCAGCTGACCCCCTACGGCTCGACGCGCGTCTGGCTGGATCAGAAGCCGCTGCTAGCGGTCGATCAGGCTTCGGCAGCCGTGCTCGGACAGGGGATCACCTTCCCGATCCAGCACAACGGGGAACCTCAGCGGCTGACCGTCTTGACCTGTCCAGGACCGCAGCAGCGGACCGGCTTCTTTTTGCAGCGTCGTTGAGCCCTCAACGAACGGCTTCAGCGAGACGACCTGCACTCACCGGCGTAAAGCGCTCGCGGACGGCACCGAGAAACTCCGCTGCCAACAGCTGGTAGGCCTTGGCACCTGTGGCGTTGGGTTTGTATTGAAAGACAGTCTGACCGTAGGCCGGCGCCTCGGCCAAGCTGACATTGGTCCGCACTTCGACGACGAAGACTTGTTTGCCGAAACGGCGGCGGACGTCCGCGACGACATCCCGCGTCGCGCGTAAGCGATAGTCTGCCATCGTCACCAGGATCCCCAACAGGCCGGTGCGTCGACCCGCACTGAGCGCCACCCGGCTAGCCGTGTCCACCAAGTGCTCGAGCCCGTCGACCGCCAGGAACTGCGGAGTGGCTGGCACCAAGAAGGCATCTGCGGCGGTTATCGCATTGCGCGTCAAGAGACCGATCGACGACGGACAGTCGATCAGCACCTGATCGTAGACCTTGCGCATCGGATCGAGACGGGGCGCCAGCACCGTATCCTTGCGAGGTCGTTTGTCGAGCTCGGCCTCGGCACCGCGTAGATCCACCGAGGCGGTAATCAGGTGAAGGTTCTCGACCCGAGTCTCGCGGACCAGGGCGGCGGCGGGTTTGTCACGCAGCAGCAGATCTCCCGAGCTCGGCACCAGCTCGGACCGCGGCACCCCGAGCGACATCGAGGCGCCGGCGTTGGGGTCGATGTCGACGAGTAGCACGCGCTGGCCGGCGTGAGCCAACGCGGCGGAGAGGTTGACCGAGGTTGTGGTCTTGCCTACCCCACCCTTCTTGCTGATGACCGCGGTAATCATGCTTTGGACGGGCCGGTTGCAGGTTGATCGAGAATGAACCGCCAGTCTTGGCGTTGGAAGTGTCAACAAGCCTGTCGGAGCGCTAGCTTATCGTGATCTCACGATTTGCTGCTGCGGCCACGGTTCCAGCCGCTGGCAGCCGGCTTCGGTTGGCTCCCTGACTCATGTGAGCCCTGCTTGCAAAGCAGACCGTCGGATCAACGCTTGGGTGGATAAGCCACCACAATCACCGTACGGTCATCCTGCGGCGTGGCGCCGCCACTCCACTCGTCGACCCGGGCGAAGATCGCTTCTACGATCTCCTTGGCGGGCTGCCCCTGATGCTCGCGCACCACGTTCAGCAGCCGCTCGATACCAAACTCCGATTGGTCGAGATACGAGGCCCCAGCCTCTGGCGTCTCGGTAATGCCATCCGTGTATGACACCAGAACGTCGCCAGGACGGAGCTGAACATAGCCTCGATCGTAGGTGGTATCGGGTAGGGGACCGAGTACCGCTCCGCCCTCTGTGAGATAGCTGACTTTGCCATCGGCCGAGAGATGGAAGGGCGGCGGATGCCCGGCGTTGATGTAGATCAGCACACCGTTGCGCTCGAGCTCACCATAGAACATCGAAACGAAGCGGCTGGTCAGGGTGCTGCCATGGATGATCGAGTTGAGACGCTGAAGCGTACGGACGATCTTGTAGTCGCGCGACAGGCCCATGCGTAGGCCGACATAAATATCACGCACCTGGAGCGCCGCCGGCAGACCGTGCCCCGAGGCGTCGGCGATCGCCAAGCCGAGGATCTTGTCGCTGATCGGGATGTAGTCATAGAGATCGCCGCCGACACTCTCCAGCGAGTCGCTGCGTCCAGCGATATCGAAGTTTTCCAGTCTGGGAGGCTCACGCGGCAGAATCGAAAGCTGGATCTGGCGCGCTTGGCGGAACATCTCGTCGACATGCTCATGGTGGATGCGCTGGTTGATGCTGTGGCGCACGGCGCCAAGAGAGAACAGCACGTCGTTGCGGTCACTGCCGGGTTCGACGTCGAAGCCCAGCAAATACTGCTCGTTGCCGACCTCCACCGCCGCGAACTCCTTGACTCCTAGCGCCGCCTCGAGCTCACGGTCGACCCTGGGATCATCCGCCGTCATGTAGATCGAGCCGCGCATCAAGCAAAGCTCGATCGGCGCGTAGGTCCGGGGAATGCGAATCTCGTGCTCCACCGCCTGAGCATCCGGAAAAGTGGCGCGCAACACGTAGTCATCGCCATCACGCTCGTACAGGCGCCCGCCCCAGATCCCAAGCTCGTCACGCAGCCGCGAGATGATCTGATCGGCCGCCAGATGCACCGTCACGGTCTCTTCATCGCCGCGCACCACCGCGTTCACGATCTCTTGAACGCGATGCATCAAGGCCCGATGATCCACCACTACAGGTTTGCTGGTCACGAAGGTCCCCTAGAGAAAGCCCGCTCGACAGAGAGCGCGCATCAGGATCCTACCCGATCCAGCTCGCGTGCCGTCGGCTTTTTGGTGTCCGAGCCGGGCGGATCGTGTGCAGCAAAGCCACCTCACGAGGTAGGACCAAACTACCCAACAGCGTGGAGCCAGCCAGCGCGCCAAAGTCTAAATTCGGGCTAGCCCCCGTCTGACCAACTCCTAGCTTCAAAGGAGAATCGCATGGTGCCCAAGACTTCGACCCTTCACGTCCTCGTCCTGTCAACCCTGGCGATGCTGCTGGCGACCGTAACGGCCAATGCGCAGCCCGAGAACCCGACAGCGAGCACGACTTCGGCCACCATGGGTAAACAGAGTTTCCGCTCCTACTGTGCCAGCTGTCACGGTACCGAAGGTCGCGGCGACGGGTCAGTCGCCGAATACCTCAAGGTGCCGCCAGCCGATCTCACCACGATCAGCCAACGCAACAGCGGCGAGTTCCCTTTTGAACAGGTCTACCAGGCCATCGATGGCCGCACGCCCAAGCGCAGCCATGGCAGCCGCGACATGCCAGTCTGGGGCGATGCCTTCAAGATGACGCGCGACAACCCAGACGAAGAAGGCGTAAAAAAGAAGATCTCCGAGCTCGTCCACTTCCTAGAGTCGATTCAACAAGACTGACGTCTCGAGCCGCCGCAGCGGCTGGCATCGATCTCGAGCAGCTCGTACCTGAATTCGCTGCTGTTGCCTCGCCATGCAGTACCGCTCGACGCGGGCTGCAACGAATCACTTCAACCGCGTCCGGCTGGCTGGAGCGGACGGCGATCTCGTCGTCGAGCCATCGACGGGATCGCCGCCTCGAAGCTCAGGCTCAGTGCTTGTGCTCACCCAGGTACGAGGTCTTCAGCTTACCGATCAGCTCGCGCAGACTTTCGCAGTGGGCAGTATCGGTAGTCTGCTTGGCTTTCATGGCGTGCACCATCATCCCGTGCAAGAGCTTGAGCTCGTGGATGTATTTCTCTGCCGCCGCCGCATCGTCATCCTTGGGTGGCTTGATGCGCTGGGCCAAGAAGTAGTAGGTGACGGTCTCAGTCAACTTGTCAGCGTGGTCCTCTTTGTTGTTGACCCAGCGCACCAGCTGGTTCCAGTTCGGCTTGCTCTCACCGCTCAGACGGTTGATCTCGTTCATCGATTTCTCAATGGTCTGAACATCCTCGAGCATTTCTACAAAGCGCGCCTCATCGCCAAAAATGCCGCAGGGGATCTGACAGTGTGCGACTAGCGGTGCCGGAAGGGCGAGAGCCAGGACAAGGGCGGCGGTGATCGGGACGAGGGACCACAGAACACGGCTGCGAAACATGGCAAGACCTCCTTGATTGCGTTTGAATTACCCTCTCATTCTAACTGGGCCGACCCGGTCAATCGAACCCGACTTGGCCCACGCTACCGGCGGAAGCCTCTTCTCGCGGCTCGCCTCACGGCCCAGGAATCAACTCTCGGGTCAAATCCTCGGGACCGGCTTCGCGACAGACGACGTTGTCTTCGATGCGTATGCCGCCGAGCGGCATCATCTGCTCGACGAGATCCCAATCCATCGCTTTTCCCTCGGACTCTTTCTGCAGCGGATAGAGCAGAGTTGGATTGAAGTAGATGCCCGGCTCGATGGTCAACAGATGACCAGGCTCGATGATGCGGGTATTGCGCAAGAACGGATATTCCTCGGGCGGCGCTATCGTGCCGCCTTCCGGACCAGCCTGGTGTCCACCGACATCGTGCACTTGCAGACCCATTTGATGGCCGACGCCATGCGGCAGGAAAGGGCGGGTCAGGCCGCGGTCGAAGGCCTCCTCGGCGTTGACTCTCAGGATGCCGAGCTCGGAAAGCAAGCGGGCCGTAGCACGGTGGGCCTCAACATGAATCTCGAGGTAAGGACGGCCGGACGTGACCAGCGCCACGAGGTCCCGCTCGTAGGAGTCGACGCCCTTTACCAGCTCACGGAACACCGGATGCGCATCGGCGCTCGCCCAGGTGCGGGTAACGTCGATAGCGTATCCCTCGAACGACGAGCCAGCGTCGATCAGCAGGGATCTACCTGGTGCAACCTCACCTCCGCGCTTGAGCTGATAGTGCAAAATCGCACCCTTCTCGTTGAAGGCAATGATCGTCTCGTAGGGGATCTCCCACTCGAGGCGGTCGGAAGCCGCCAGGTAGGCGAAGTGGATCTCGCGCTCGGAACCGCCCGCTTCAAAAACCTCACGAGCCCGCCGGTGGCCGGCCGCGGCACTCTCAGCAGCGCGACGCGTGAGGGCGATCTCGTGCTCGGTCTTGTAGGCCCGGTGCCAGTCGAGAGGGGCCATCAACGCCTCGGGCTCGACGCGATCTGCCGGGATCCCGATCACCTCGGCTGACCGTAGGCTGCTACCCACATAAGCGAGCCGCTCGACGCCACCGATCACCCCGGACACCTCATCGAAGCTCGCCACCTCGGCGAGCTCGACCGAAGATTCCCAGTACGACTCGGGCTGTGGTGCCGTGTCATACCAATAATCCGTCGGACTCACTCGCACCACCAGTGGCTTGCTTCCGGGACGCGCCAGCACCACGTGCTCAGGTCCCTCGAGAGCCGGTACCCAGCGGCGAAAGTGCGCCGTCGGTTGGAAGATGACAACGCGATCGTCGCGATGGTACGTCTCGAGGCTGCCGGCATGGAACAGCACGCCATCGAGCTTTACGCCTTGACGGCCCGCGTGTTCGAGAGCTTCGCCGAGGGCACGGTCCAGAATTTCGAGATGGCTCGGGTAGTGTCGTCCGTCGGTCACGGCGTCTCCTCAAGAATTAGGGATACTCGCTCAGGCTCTCGAATGTACCAGAGTCTGCTTAGTATCAGAGTCTGCTTGATACCAGTGTCTGCTTAGGCAGCAGAATCATCTCGAGGCCAACACCCAGGCCTCGAATCGACGATCGAGCTCACTCCAGCCGATAGCGAGATCGCCCATCAGATCTTGCGGCAAAGGATTGGCTTCGGCGCTGGCCAATCGCAATAGAAACTGGCGAAACCGACCCGACAACTCGGGGTCCAACAACAAGAACCGGACGAGCAGAGCGCTCTGCTCGTAGTCGAATGACACCGCGCCGCGATCGAACTCGCGGCGACTCGCAGTGACCAGCCGCTCGACGCTACCGGCGCGCTGACTTCGGTAGGCACCCCGCAAACGCTCGGCTTGAACCTCGGCGCCCTCGACCCCGCGCAGAGGCCGGAAACCGATCTCGCTGGCGGTATCGCCGATGGCGTCAGACAGCCCTTCCGACAGCCACGGCGGCAGGTTGATACCGATCGCTCGGCGGCTGATCAGGTGAGTCAGCTCGTGGGCCAGAGTGCTGAGGAAGGTCTCGAACGGCTGATCCGCCAAATAAAAAACCGTCAGGCCACGAGCTGCTAGAGCGTAGCCCGCATAACCTCGCGGAACACCGCTGGCCTGGGCAAACGCACGATAGGCGTCGAGCCCATCGAAAAGCACGATCGCCTCCGCTGGTTCGCCGAGCGGCTGCACTCCGAAACGCTTTTCATAAAGCCCGTCGAGCTGTCCGGCGAGCAGGTTGCACGCAGCCAGCACCCGCACGTCGTCGACGTCGGTGACGAGTCGATAAGGGCCGCACGTCGTCTCCTGAGCGCGGACCCCGAGCAAAGCCTTGGCCGCGGCCAGTAGCTCGGGATTCGGCTCCTCCGCGAGGCGGCCGCGATGCTCTACCGCTGGAGGCTGTTCAGAGGCGGCAAGAACCTCTGACGCAGGCGCCGCCGAGCTCGGCATCTCATCAGGAACCAGACAACCCCATGCACTCACGGACAGCAGAAGGCAAACAGCGCGGACCGCAGGATGAACCATGCTCGCTATGTTAGTCACCTCGGGCGTTGGGATGAAGCTCGTCGCTCGAGTGCACTGATACGATCCGCGCTCGTGATTATCGAACATCAACAGACCGTTCAAGTCTCTGACGGCACTCACTTCGGTACCCACTTCTGGCAGCCGGACACGCTAGCGGACGACGCTCCGGTGGCCCTTTGTCTCCCTGCGATGGGAGTCCGTGCCTCGTACTATCGCCCGCTCGCCGAGGCGCTGTGCGGGCAAGGTTTCCCCGTTGTCACGGCCGACCTACGTGGCCTCGGCTCGAGCTCGGTACGCGCCAGCCGATTGCAAGACTTCGGCTACCTCGAGATCGTCGAGCGCGATCTGCCCGCACTGCTCGACGCCGTGAAGGCCAGGCACCCGGATCGCGAAGTCTTCGCCTTGGGGCACAGCCTTGGCGGACAGATCGCGTGCCTTACCGCTGCCGCCGAACCTGGCGCCATCAACGGTTTGATCCTGGTGGCATCGTGCTCGGTGTACTACGGGGGGTATGCCTTTCCGAAGAGCCTCTTCGTGCTGCTATTCGAACAGTCTGCAGCCCTCAGCGCCCGCATCTTGGGTTACTTCCCGGGTCGACTCGTACGCTTCGGCGACCGCGAGGCGCGACGCCTGGTGCGCGACTGGGCACATCAGGGACGCACCGGCCGCTATGAAGTTCAAGGCTCTTCTCGGCGCTACGAAGCGCTGCTCGCGGCCTCACGGGTACCGCTACTGGCCGTTTCGTTCGCCGACGACAGCTACGCTCCACGCAGAGCCGTCGAGCACCTACTCGCCAAGATGCCGCGGGCTGATAGAACGCACCATCACCTCGATCCGAAGGTGCTCGGCAGCCCGTCTGTCGGCCACTTCGGCTGGGTCAAACGCGCTGATCAGCTCGCGCCACGGCTCACGGATTGGATCAGTGGCATCCAGCGCCAGGGGAGCGAGCCAAGCCCTGGACTGTCGACTCGATAAGAGCCTACTCGAGCAGTATCACACCACAGGCGAAGCGACCGCTCGCAGTACTGGTGGACGGCTCGGAGCACAGGTACCCTCCCTGGTGGACGATCACTGCCTTGCCGACCAGCGACGCCGGCCCAGGGGACACCGTCACCAGGTCGCTCACCACCTCGAGCAAGGCACCGCCTTCGCTAGCCACGATGTTGCCAAAGTATGCGGCGTGGCGCTCGGGGTCCGGCGGGCAATCGTACGGCGCGTCCTCGGGGATGAACAGGCCGCCCGCGGCATCAAAGTCTGGCTCGCAAAACCCCTTCTCATGGAGATGAAGACCGTGCCGGCCCGACGGTACCCCGTTGACGATGGCCCTGAGTGCGACACCGCCCTCGCCTTCGGTGAAGGTGGCTGTACCAATCTCCTCACCGGCGGCGTTGCGCAGGGTCGCAACCGCGGTCGGCGACGCCGATGGCGCAACTTCCTCGGCGGCCGGTTCCGGAGCGGGCTCAGAGGTCTCGACTGCGGGAGTCGCCGGCTCTTCGGCCGGAGCACAAGCGAGGGCGAACAAAGCGGTCAAAAGCAAGAAGCCCAGCTTTCTCATCAATTCCTTCCTTTGCCTCAGATGTCGTTGATTCAAGCATACCCTAGGGCTACCCTACTCGGCGCTGCTGCAAGGGCGCGCTAGATCGCCCTGATGCCACGCGCCTGGTACGATGACAAATCTGAAGACAAGAGTCGAAAAGACACAGTCGGAGAAAAGAGTCGAAAAGATACAGTCGAGAAGTAAGGAGTCGACGCAATGACGATCAAGACACTTCACCGCAATACCAAGTCGCTGTGCTTGTGGCTCGGCTGCACGCTCCTACTCTCGTGGAGCGCGATAGGCGAAGAGACCAGCACCTATGGCAACGAAGTCTCGCTGAGCGAGGCGACTCCGATCGCCAAGATCCTGGCCGATCCGGATGCCTTCATCGGCCGCGAGGTTCGGGTCGAAGGCGGCGTCATCGACGTCTGCCCGCGCAAGGGCTGCTGGATCGAGGTCGGAGACGAAGGGGAGAGCATCCGCATCAAGGTCGAGGACGACGTCATCGTCTTCCCGGCCGGCGCCAAGGGTCGCGTCGCCGCGGCTCAAGGCACCGTCGAGGCGATCGAGATGAGCCGCCAACAATATCTGGGCTGGCTGGCTCATCTGGCTGAAGAGAAGGGCGAGGCCTTCGACGCCGCCAGTGCCGACATCGGTGAAGGCCCGTTCCGTCGCATCCAGATCCGCGGTGAGGGTGCCGAGATCAAGTAGCCCGTACTCGGCGGTAAGACAGCGCGTCCTTCACGCCAAGCAAGCCAGCTAAGCGAAGAACGCCCCGAGTATCCGACCCACTTCCTCAGGTCTTTCTTCCTGCAGGAAGTGGCCACAGTCACCGAGCACATGGACCTCGGCGTGCGGAATATCAGCCTTCACGCGAGCGATGGTCTTTGCGATGTCGGGCAGGATGCGATCCCGGGCGCCATAGACCAGGCACGCCGGCACGGTCACCGTAGGAAGCCACTCGGCAATCTCTTGCAGCCCCTTCGGATTGATACCCAAACCCGCCTTGAGCAAGGCCTTGCGCGCGTCGCTTTCGGCAAACGGCTCCTGGGTGCCCGGGATGGCGTCGGGACTCAGTTTCGTCTTGTCGTGGACGCCTAGACGTATCGCTTGCCCGAGACCCCATGGACTGGTCAGAAAGCTCCTAGCGCCCGGTAGCATACAGCCGATGGCGAACGCCTTGACCGCCCACGAAATCTGCGGGTAGACCAGAGTGTTCAGCACCGCCAGACGCTCGATGCGATCGGGCTGCTGGCTGGCCCAATACAGCCCGATCGGTCCTCCGAGATCGTGCACCGCCAAACCGACCTGCTCGCTGCCGAGCCGATCGCAGAAGCCATCTAGCACGCTGCGATAGAAGCGAAGACTGTAGCTGGCGTCGAGAGGCTTGTCCGAACGCCCGAATCCGGGCAGATCCAATGAGATCACCCGGCGGTGCTCGGCGATCGCCGACATGACTCGACGCCACAGGAACGCCGAAGTCGGCCAGCCATGCAGCAGGATCACCGGAGCTCCCTCCTTTGGCCCAGCCTCCAGATAGTGCAGCTTCAGTCCTTCCACTTCGGCGAAGCGACTCGTTGACGAACCCGGGCTTTCGAGATGACTCATGGGGTCCTCGAGATCAGATGAGGAGTCTTGAGCGATTACAACTCAGCGACGGCGCTCAGAACGCTGAGCCCTCCTCATTCTACTCCTGCCTTCCCATCGAGCTGAGCAGACTGTCTCGCTCAGCACGAGCAGCCGGCAGCTCATGCCGATCCGGTCTCCTCAGCTAGGTGCCCAGGCGCGACGGAGCGTCTCCATCACGCGGGGATGACGCATCGCGAAGTCGCCATAGTTGCGCGAGCCCGGCATCCATTTCCACCAGAACATGCCCCGGATATGAGGCTCGCGCTCGATACGGCTGAGCGCCACCTCCATCAGTCGCTGCTGAAGAGCGCGATTGGTGGGGTTGTCGCGACTCTTGGTGAGCCACGGCTCACTCGCTGCCAACGGCGAGACGTCATAGCCGATCTCAGCGAACAGCACCGGTTTTTCGTAGCGTTCTGACAGCTCACGTAGGCGGCTCAGGTGAGCGTCCCAACTCGCCTGAATCTCGCCGATCGAAGGATCCGCTGAGCCGCTCAAGGGAAAGTAGGCCTGGACCCCGATCAGGTCGAGCGCATCCCAGAACGGCACCGCTCCGAGCCGGTCCCAGTTGGCGGCATAGGTAATCTGACCCGAGTAGACCCGCCTGACGTCGGCGATGATGCGGCGCCACTCGGCTTCGCGACCCGTGGTGCGCTCGTACTCCAGCCCGATCGACAGCAGTGGGATGCCGTGGCGCTCGGCAAAGCGCGCGTGATCGATGATGAAGGCACGGTAGCCGTCGAAAAAACGGCGCCAGGCGGCTTCATCTTCACCAAACTCGATCGTGCCGCGCCACTCGAAGCTCCCCCAGTAGGCCAGGTGTGGCTTCCAGAACAGCTCGATGCCGGCCTCTCGAGCGTAGGCCACGCTGCGCTCCAGGTAGCCGGTCTCGGCAGCGGGCTCGAAGCGGATCGTACCGTTGCGTCGCACCCCGGCGTAGGGATGAATCGACACCCAGCGCACCCCCAGGGACGCCAGCTCAGTCAACGAGCTCTGCATCGAGCGGGAGCCCCAGATCCGCCCGTAGCCTGGACACGAGACGGTCATGCCGCGCAGAAAGCCATCGTCGAGACGACGCTTGGCGGCTTCGGCTCCGTGCAACGGCACCTCCACCTGGTCGAGGCCCGTGGGCTCTGTGGCCTCGGGCCAACGGCTCGTCGCACCCAGGCCGAAAGCGATTCCGGCGGCGATCAGCGCAATGCAGAGAGCAAGGGAAGCGCCGAGGGCTCCCAACAGGAAGCGACGGCGCGTGGAGCGCGACGGGTTTGGTGGCTGATCCAACACATTTCGGGATACGTCGGTCATCAGGCGATAGTTTCGGACGCAGCGACGACGCAGGCCCTCACGCTGACCGTCTGGAGCCTTCGACGCCTCGATGCTATACTCGCCTGGCGACAGCGCGGGATCTCGCCTGGCCCAATCCCCCGACTCCCGCACGCGCCCAAAATCCAGTAACAATTCGAACGTTCCGAAGTCTTCGACGAAGGAGAAGCGGGTGAGTGTTTTCCATGAAATGCAATGGCGCGGATTAGTCTACGACGCGTCCGAAGGGGTCGCGGACCACCTCGAGCAAGGCAGTCGCTCCTTCTACATCGGCTTCGATCCGACCGCCAGCAGCCTGCACGTCGGCAGCCTGCTCCAGATCTTCAACATGGTTCGCATGCAGCGGCACGGCCACGTGCCGATCATCCTGGCAGGAGGCGGCACCGGTCTGATCGGTGACCCCACCGGCAAGTCCCAGGAGCGTCAGCTGCTGACCAAAGAGAAGGTGGCGGAGAACCTCGCTGGCATCAAAGAGCAGCTCAGCCGCTTTCTGGACTTCGAGACCGATCGCAACCCGGCGCGCATGGTCGACAACGCCGACTGGCTGTGCAGCGTCAATCTGGTCGACTTCCTGCGCGACATCGGCAAGCACTTCACGGTCAACTACATGCTGGCCAAAGAAGGCGTTCAGCGCCGTTTGGAAGGTGAAGAAGGCATCTCGTTCACCGAGTTCAGCTACCTGATCCTCCAGTCCTACGACTTCCTGGTGCTGAACGAGCGCCACGACTGCACGCTCCAGATGGGCGGCAGCGATCAGTGGGGCAACATCACCGCCGGCGCCGAGCTGATCCGCAAGCTACGCCAGCAGAAGGCCTACGCCTTGGTCTCGCCGCTGGTGATGACCGCGAGCGGCGTCAAGTTCGGCAAGACCGAAGCGGGTGCGGTGTGGCTCGATGCCGAGCGTACCTCGCCCTACAAGTTCTACCAGTACTGGCTCAATTCCAACGATCTCGATGTGGTGAAGTACCTCAAGTACTTCACCTGGCTCGAGCAGGAAGAGATCGCCGAGCTCGAAACCGCACTCGAGACAGCGCCCGAAAAACGCGAAGCCCACCAGCGGCTGGCGAGCGATGTCACCGAGCGCGTGCATGGGCCGACCGCTCTGGCCAGGGCCCAGCTGTCGTCGAAGATCCTCTTTGGCGCCGAGATCAGCGACCTGAAGTCGGCCGAGATCCTCGACATCTTCGGCGACGTGCCGTCGACCCAGCTCGAGGCGTCGAGCGTGGCGGGTGACGGCCTGCCGCTCACCGATCTGCTGGTCGAAAGCGGCCTGACCCAATCGAAGGGCGCAGCCAAGCGGCTGATCCGTGATGGCGGCGTCTATCTCAACAACCGCCGCGCCGCCGATGAGCGGGGCGTCGTCCGCCGTGAAGACTTCCTCGACGGCTCGGTGCTGGTCCTGCGCAAAGGCCAGAAGCACTACCATCTGATCAACATCCAGGGAGAGCCCGCATGACCGTAGCGACCATGACCGCACCCCCTGCCGGGCCCGCCCTGACCTCACGCTCCAGCGAGAGCTTTCGCACCTGGATGCGCAACGCGCTCAGCGACCTCGAGTTTCAGAGGCGCCAGATCACGTTCCTGCTCGGTACTGACGAGTTCATCCATCACGAGCGCCGCGCGGCGTTCACTCCGCGGCACGTCGCAGCGCTGCATCACGACCTGGCGGCGATCGGACTCGAGCCACGGATCTTCGCCGTCGCCGGCACCGGCGAGCGGGCGCGCAACGAGGCCGGTGACAACTTCACCGACGACGCCTACGCCGCGGCCGGTGCCGAGGTGGTCTCGGCGGCCGATACCCCGGGACTCGGGCGGCTCGACGTCGTCCACGCCCTCAAAGAGCCAACCGAGTACGAAAGTGACCTCGAAGGGCCGATGCTACGCATCGGAGCCCTTCACCTGGCGAGCAAGCCTCCCGGTCTGTGCCACATGCTGGGGCGCCGGAATTTCGCCGCCATTCTCGACGGCGGCACGATCGGCAACTGCTCCTACTTGGCTCATGGAGGCGATCGCACACCGATTGTCGGCTCCATGTCGCGATTCGCCGGTGCCGTTTCAGGCCTCAAGGTGGTTCGAGGGCTGGAGCGGGGCGGTCTCGACGCCGGCACGATCATCGTCGTCGGCGCCGGCATCGCCGGCATGAGCGCGATCGAAAAGGTCAAGCCCAAGGCCGCCAGGCTGATCGTCGTCGAACCCTACGCGCCAACCGCCGAGCGGGTGCAGGCAGAGCTCGAGACGATGGGCTTCGACGACTTCGAGATCATCCCGCAGCTCTTCGACGAGGTGTTCGAAGGCGCTCGCGGCATCGTCTTCGCTCATCGCTCCGGCGCCAAGGCGGCCGAAAAAGTCTGCAGCTACGACCAGATCCGCCGCATGCAGCACGGCGCGGTGATCGCCGACATCGCGATCGATCAAGGCGGCAGCATCCTTCACGCCGGCTACAGCGAGCAAGACAACGCCACCATCAGCCGCGACAAATATCGCGCGCTGCTGACGCCGGAGTACGTCTACTACGCCGAAACCAACATGCCTCGCGAGGAGCCCTGGGAAGCCTCGGAGATGCACGGCGACTCCTCCCTGCCCTACGTGACTGCGCTGCTGGCCCTAGTAGCACATCTCGGCTCGACCGAGGCGGTGAGCCGTCGTCTGCTCGAGCACCAGATTCGAATCTTCGACCCAGCCGAAGAGCTGCCGCAGCACAGCGCGATCGACTACATCGCCCAGGACCTGCGCAATGGCGTTCAGCTCGCCGTTGCCGATGGCGAGCTCAGCATCACGGATCCGGACATCGAGCGCAATGTCGCCTTGCGGCAGTGGATTCGAGCCTGCGCAGACAGTTGACCTGCTGCCCAGTATCTGCCAAATTGGCATCGCAGACTCCCTCGCGATCGTCTGCGACCCTCGAAGTTTTCTTTGTCGAAGACTTCGTTGATAAACTTGCGTATTCCCTTCTTTGTGTGTGTGACTGCCTAGCTTGTGGGCAGCTCCCTGCAATAACCGCGGCTTCTTCCGGATCTCCGTATTCGAGGGGCCGATAGGTGCAACCCTCGAGACAGTCAGGAGGGGCCGACGATGACGGATGCCGATCACAGAACCCAGCGCTTGCTGAAGGGTCTCGATCTGCCCGATCAAGTCTCGGACGTCCTCAAAAAATCGCGCTACCACAACCTTGCGTTCTGCCTGGCGTTCCTCGAACGCTGCCACGAGATCCGGCGCTGTGATCCCCAAGCGGGATTGATCGTCTCCCGCGCGGCGACCAGCCTGGCTCAGAAAATTCCCAAGAAGGAATGCGGCGGCCTGCAGAGCTGGTGCTCGCTCCAAGTGCATGCGCTGGTGGTCGCCGCCAACGCTCAGCGCTCGGTGTCGGATTTCTCAGGCGCTGAAGCGACCTGCCAGATCGCCCAGTTCCTCTACCTCGACGAAGCCGACCCGCTGGCACACGCCGATCTGCTGCAATCTCTGCTGTATCTGAGACGCGACCAGCGGCGCTTCGATCAAGCCGAGCGCTACGCCTCGAGGGCGATCGAGATCTACAAGGAGCTTCGCCACCATCACCTGTGGGGTTGTGCCCTGGTCGATCGCGGGGTGCTCGCGATCCGCTCCAATCAGCCGTTCAAGGCGGCCACCGACCTGTTCGAAGCCATGTCGCTGATCGATCGGCAGCAGAGCCCGGCCTACTACTACCTGGCGGCGCACAATCTCGCGGTAGCGCTGGCGGACGATCGCGAGTCGAATCCGATCGAAGCGCTCTACTGGCTGCGCTATGCCCAACAGATCAACGAAGAGCCGGAGTCATCCTTCTCCCAGATCAAGCTGCTGTGGGCCGAGGGACGCATCCTAGAAAAACAGGGCATGCTTTCAGAAGCCGAGCACTTCCTGCAGACGGTACGGCTGCGCCTGCTCGAGCATCGCACCCTGAGCGACTATGCGCTCGCCTCGCTGGATCTAGCGGGGGTCTACCTCAAGCAGTCGCGCAACCAAGACGTGCGGACCTTGGCCGCCGAGCTGCTACCGATCTTCCAGCAGCTTCGCACCGACCGCGATGCCGTGGCGGGACTGCGGCTGTTTCACCGGCGGGCGATCACCGAGGCCCTGAGCCTGGAAGTCCTGAGCTCGATCAAGCGAGTCCTGCGGGCCCGCGCCCGACCGATGATGCGATCGTAGCCAAGCGCCAAGACCGCTTTGGCCCGGCGGGCTTGGTTTCGAG
>JBCCEE010000164.1:0-15731 GCA_039030415.1 Acidobacteriota bacterium | reverse complement strand
CCAACGATGAGAGCTCGTCATGACGGACTGGTCGGTTTACAAGTCTGAAGACTTCTTCGTACCCGACTTCGAGGTGCGGGTCGACGGCGAGCTGATGACCGGGGTCAAGAAGGTGGACATCCACAACGTGGTGTACCGAGACAACCTCTATGGCATGGACACCTTCGAGATCACGGTCAACAACTGGGATCGCAAGAAGAAGCGCTACAAGTACAGCGACAGCAATCAATACCTGCCGGGGCGCCACCTCGAGCTCAAGATGGGCTACGAGGGCGAGATCGGCCTACGTCTGATGATCGCTGGCGAGATCACCAGCCTGCGCACGACCTTCCCGGCCGAGGATTACTCGAAGATCGTGGTAGGCGGCACCAACGTGCTGCACAAATTCCGTCGTCAGCAGTGGTCCGAGGTCTACATCGAGATGAAGGACAGCGAGATCGCCGAAATGATCGGCGGCCGCAATGGCGTCAAGGTGCGTACCGATGGTGCCGCCAAGGCCGAGGAAGAGGTTCGCGGCTGGACCATGCAGGACACTCAATACGACCTGGTGTTCATGCACGAGCGGGCGCGGCGCAACGGCTACGACATCTTCGTCGACCCGGACCAGGCGACGGTCTACTTCGGGCCGACCGAAGTCATCACCAAGCCTCACAACATCCTCAAGTACGGCCAGTACGCGCTGTGGTTCGAGCCCAACGTGTCGACCGCCAATCAGGTCGGCAACGTCACGGTGCGCGCCTTCTCCTACTCGGAAAAGGAGCGGGCGGCGGGCCACGCGTCACGCACCGGAGGGGAGTACTCACGCTCGGTGACGCGACGCAAAGAGCGCGCCGCCACCCAGCCGTTCATCGGCGAGTACGAGGCTTCGAAGCTGGCTCGGGCGATCCGCAATCACATCGCCAAGGAAATGGTCACCGGCACCGGCGGCGTGGTCGGCATCCCCGAGCTGCGCGTCGGCACGGTGCTCGAGCTCAAGGGCCTCGACAAGCGCTTCACCGGCGAGTGGTTCGTGGTCGGCACGCAGCACATCTACGACGACCAGGGCTATCGCACCTTGTTCGAAGTGCGCAAAGAAGATCTCGGCTAGAGGGAACGCAGGTCTCGAGGGGATATACGTCTCATGAAGCTACACGACGACAATCACATCATGCTCGCCGAAGTGGTCGACCTGGTCGACCCGGAAGACCTCGGGCGGGTAAGGGTCAAGTACGTCAATCACCCCAAATGTGAGAGCGACTTCGCGCGCCTGGTGCCGCTGATGGCGGGGCCCGAGATCGGCACCTTCTTTCGTCCCGACGTCGGCGACGAGGTGCTGGTCACCTGGGAGCACGGCGATCGCAATCGGCCCTACATCCTCGGCGGGCTGTGGAGCAAGGTGTGCCCGCCGCCGCCGGATGACGGTAAGCCGGAAGAGAACAACTGGCGGTTCATCGTCTCGCGCAGCGGCCACGTGCTGAAGTTCGACGACACCAAGGGTGCCGAACGCATCGAGATCTTCGACAAGGACCACAAGCTGAAGATCTTCTTCGATTCGACCGGCGACAAGCTCGAGCTGATCGCTGACAGCGGCGACATCGACGTCAAGGCGAACACCGGCAAGGTCAAGGTCGAGGCGCTCAACGTCGAGCTCAAAGCGACCGCCAACATCCGCATCGAGGCCGCCGGCGAGGTCACGATCAAAGGTTCGACGGTCAACATCAACTAGGAGACAGCATGGGCTTGCAAGCAGCCAAGTTTGGCGATCGTGTGTTGGGCGTCGATCAGCATCTGATCCAGCCACCGTCCGGTTCACCGGTGTTGATGCCTCACATCTTCAAGGGCCGGCTGGTCACCAGCCTCAGCCCCAACGTGCGGATTTCGAAGCGCCCCGCCGCCACCGTCGGCAGCATTGCGATCAACCGGCCCCCGCACGTGCCCAACGGCGGCACCTTTGTGATCCCACCGAAGAACCGCGGGGTGGTGATTCGCGGCAGCTCGTCGGTGTTCATCAACGGTCTGCCCGCCGCTCGTACCGGTGATTCGGTGCTGACCTGCAACGATCCCACGGACCGTCCGGTGGGCGTCATCGTCACCCTCGGCAGCGTTTACATCGGAGGCTGAGATGGAGCGTGATTTCCTGGGCCGCGGCCTGTCCTTTCCGGTGCGACCGTCGCCGAGTCGCCTGATCTGGGCCGACGGCGACGAGAAGATCCGCCAGAGCATCTGGTTGATCCTCAGCACTTCGCCCGGCGAAAGGCAGATGCGCTCTGAGTTTGGCTGCGGCATCCATGACCTGGTGTTCGAAGCCAATACCTCCGCGCTGCGCGCCAGCGTGAAGGTGGCGGTACGCCGTGCCCTGATCCAGTGGGAGCCAAGGGTCGACCTGCTCGACGTACGCGTCGAGACGCTGCCGGAGGCTCGCAATCAGCTGCAGATCCACATCGACTACCAGGTGCGCGAGACCCACGCCGTGCACAACCTGGTTTACCCCTTCTACCTCACCGAAGGCGTCGGATAGGAGAGCGCAATGCCTCTGAAAGCCCCCCAGCTGGACACCCGCAGCTTCGACGATCTGCTCAGCGAAGCTCGTCGCAGGATTCCGCGCTACACCCCTGAGTGGACCGACTTCAATCCCAGCGACCCCGGGATGACGCTGATCGAGCTCTATGCCTGGTTGAGCGAAATGATGCTCTACCAAATGAACCGGGTGCCGGAGCGCAACTACATCAAGTTCCTTCAGCTGCTCGATCTGGAGCTGCGGCCGGCACAGCCGGCTACCGCCTACCTCACCTTCTCCGGCAATCGGAGCGAGCCGATCGCAAAGGGTGCCCAGCTCGTAGCGCAGCAGCGCGGCGGCGGTGCTCCGCTGGTCTTCGAGACCGAATTCGATCTCACTCTGGTGCGCGGCCAGCTCAGCAAGGTGGTGGTGTTCGACGGGCGAGCGTTCACCGACGTCAGCGCTGCCAACGGCGCCTCCGGGGTCGGTTTCCGTCCACTCGGTTGGGTACCGCAGGTGGGGAGCGCGCTCTACCTAGGCTTCGAGCCGCCGCGTCGCGCCGACGACGGACCGCTCTTTCCGCAGGAGATGCGCTGGCGGGTCGGTTTGCCCTCAGCCGACGCCAACCCCGACCGCAGCTGTCAGACTCAACGCTGCGGTGCACCGCCACCGCCGCCACCGGTGACCCTGGAATGGGAATACAAAGCGCGGCGCGACGACACTCGCTGGCAGCGCCTCAACGTGTTGGCAGACGACAGCATCGCCTTCACCCGTGAGGGCAGTCTGCTGCTCGAAGGGCCGGAGGACATCGAGCCGAGCCGGGTCGGACGGGTACAGGAAGACCTCTACTGGCTGCGGTGCCGCGTCGAGAGCGGCAGCTACCCGGAGGGCAATGCGCCGGAGATCGACTTCTTGATCCCCAACACCGTTCGCGCCGTCAACCTGACGACGGTGGGGGAGGAAGTCGTCGGGCGCAGTGAAGGTGTGCCGGATCAAACCTTCGAGCTCGCGGAGCGGCCGGTGCAGGCCGGATCCCTGGAGCTCGCCGTGGAAGGCGCGGACGGCGAGCTCGAGCCCTGGACTGCGGTCGACGATCTGCTGGCTTCGGGACCAGACGACCCTCACTATGTACTCAACGTCACTACCGGCGCTATCAGTTTCGGCGACGGCAGCCGCGGTCGCATACCGACCGCCGGCGTCGAGATCATCGCCCGGCAGTATCGCCACGGTGGCGGCACGGCAGGCAACGTCGGTGCGGGAGTGATCAAACGCACCCGCGGTGAGCTGGTCGGGGTCGAGAAGCTGTCCAACCTGCGGCCGGCCTTCGGCGGTCGCGACGAGCAAGAGGTCGAGGATCTCAAGCGCCGCGCACCGCAGGTGCTGCGCCATCGCAACCGAGCGGTCACGGCGGAGGATTTCGCCGCTCTGGCAGCTGAGATGGGCGGCGTCGCCGAGGCTACCGCGGTGCCTTTGGCACACCCCGACTATCCTGGAGTCGAGGTTCCGGGCGCAGTGACGGTAGTGGTGGTGCCGGATCACGATGACTATCCGCCGCGCGCATCCGATGCGCTCATCGAGTACGTGTGCCGCGGTCTCGAGAGTCATCGGCTGCTTACCACCGAGGTCTACGTCAAAGGTGCGGAGTTTCAGTCGATCCAGGTGCTGGCCCGGGTCAGCGCGCCGTCCCACGCTTCAGCCGACGCGGTGGCTCGCGACGTTGCGCTGGCGCTCGACGACTACCTGTCGCCTCGCCGCTGGCGTTTCGGGCAAGACCTCTATCCGACCAGCTTCTACGACGTGCTGCTCGACGTCGCCGACGTGGTGGCGGTGGACAGCCTGCAGCTGCGGGTCGACGGTCGCCCCCATGACATCTTGACCCAGCGCGTCGTGGTGCCCGCCGACGGCCTGGTTTATGGCATCGATCACGAGATCGTGGTCCGGCCCGCCGAGGATCGCTGATGCGCGTGAATACCACGACTTCCTTCCTGCTCGACGAAGCCACGGGTTGGCAAACCTCCCACGGTGATCGCGTCGTCGCGGACTCGCGCATCGGCCTGCACCTGGGAGCCGATGCTAGCGGGCCGCTGGCGCTGAGCTCGCCAGACGGCAGCCTCGGAGGGCTGGTTCTGCCGGTGGGTATGGCGCTCGATAGCGACGGCTTGCTCTATCTCTTTGCAGAAAGAGACGGTTCGCGCGTGCGTCGCTTCGATCCGATCGTGCGACGTTTCGAAGCCCTGAACGAAGACTGGCGAGCGGTTCCACAGCGTGAGCAGCTGGTGTCCGACGCCACTTTCGAGGTGCCGGACTCCGACGCTCCACCAACGACGGATTCGGGATCGACGATCGAGAGTGTGATTGCGGGCGACTTCGGAGCAGCTGACGCTAGCGTTGGGATCCCGAACCCGCCATTCGATCCACCCTTGCTCGAGCAGCCGGTGAGCCTGGCGGTCGTTGGCCACCACCTGTACCTGGCAGCACCGCAGAGTCATTCGCTGCAGGTGTTCTACCTGGCGTCGAACTGCATGAGTCTGGCTTTCCTGTGGGGACTCGATCCCCGCTCCGCGTCCAGCTCGGATTTCGGTTTCGAGCTCTTCCAGCCGGCAGACGTGGTTTCTCATGACGGTACGGCCTACATCCTCGATCGGACTTTCGGCCGGGTCTTCCGGCATCGACCGGGTGACAACAAGCCGCACCTGGTGCTCGACGAGCCAGAGGCGAAGGGACGTTGGACTCGCCTGGCGCTGGATCGTGCCGGCCGGCTGTACCTACTGGACCCATCGGTACCGCGCCTCGAGATTTACGAGCTGGACGAGGCGGGTTGTGAGCCAATCGGCTGTGGCTCGGCCGACGGCCGACCGCTGGGTCACCGTCCGTTGACAGCGCGTCGGGTAGGGCAGGTGTTGGAATCCGGAGAGGTCCGCAGCCGATTCGCGGCACCGGCGATTCGCCTGGATCACCGCGAACGCTTCTGCTTGCCGGCTGGCCTGGCTAGGCTGTGTGATCGCTGCGTTTCCAGCCCACCGGTCGACGAGCCGCTGGCTGGCTGTACCGACGGCGGGCTGCTGTTCGATCGCCAGGGTGAGCCGGTCGAGGCACCGGATCCCGCGGAGCCTGGCGGGCTGCCGCTCTACGCGAGCGAAGGAGCTTGGTTCAGCGAAGCCCTGGACAGCCAGATCCATCGTTGCCAGTGGCATCGCATCGAGCTCGATCTCGGCGACCTGCCCCCCGGCTCGCAGGTCTTGGTCAGCACCTACACCGCGCCCGAGAACCGGGTGGCGGAGAAGCCCCAAGACCTGCCGGATCATCTGTGGCAGACGCGATTTCAAATCACCGGTCCGATGCAGCCTCCAGAAGCTGCGCCGGCACATCGTGCGCGTCATGAAGAGCTGCTGATCCAGAGCGGTGAGGGACGCTACCTGTGGCTGCGGCTCGAGCTGCTGAGCGACGGGTTCGCGACCCCCAGCGTGGGCTCGATGAGAGTGCACTATCCGCGCCAGTCTTATATGGATTACCTGCCGGCGGTCTTCGCTTCCGAGGAAGAGAGCCGCTCGTTCTTGGAGCGCTTCCTGTCGATCGCTCAGACGGAATGGGATGCTCTGGATCGTCGCGTCGAAGACATCGCGGGACTGTTCGATCCGCGAGCGGTACCGGAAGGCGAGCCGCTCGAGTACCTGGCGAGCTGGCTCGGCCTGCCGCTGGAGGGGGTTTGGAGCGACGAGCAGAAGCGGCGCTTGCTGGTGGCGGCTCCCGAGATCTACGGCCACCGGGGCACCGACCGAGGCATCTCGGCGGTCCTCGCCATCTACCTCTCGAATCTGATTGGCTTGGAGCCGCACGCGCAGCTCGGCTATCCGGTAGTCATCGAGGGGCATCGCGAGCGGCAACATCTGCAGCTGGCCCGCCGGGCCGGTGAGCTGGCGCCGGGTCGCCGGCTATGGGGTCGTCAGCTGGTCGGCCGCCTTCAGCTCGGCGTCTATTCCCGCGAAGGCGAGGCGCGCCTGGTGTCGACCGGCGATCCCGAGCGCGATCTGTTCCACGAGTATGCCCACCGCTTTCGAGTGTTCGTTCCTTCCGCCTGGGTGCCACACGGCGAGGATGAGCAGCGGCTGCGGCGTGCCCTCGATCTCGAGAAACCTGCGCATACGAGCTATGACATGTGCCTGGTGGAGCCGCGCTTTCGTGTCGGTCGGCAGTCGACCCTGGGACTCGACTCGGTGGTCGGGATGATCCCGCGAGCGCGCCTCTACTGTCCCCACCACGATCTGGATCCGGCTCCCAGCCGTTCGCCCCGTCTGCGGCTCGGCTACGACACTGTGCTGAGCTGCCGGCCGCGTCGGATACCCGGCCCGCCGCAGCTGCCTGCGCCGCGCGGAATCCTCGGGCAGGACGCGGTGCTGGGGAGCGAGATGTTGCTGGCGGCGGCCACGACAAAGGCTGCCCAGCCGCTTCCATCCCAGCCGGTTCCATCCCAGACCTCCGAGACATCCACTACCGCTGCTGGCATGACCGGGGCCGCGAGCTCGAGCGCCAGCTAAGGAGATTCTGATGCACGAAAAGCCACTCAGTTGGGAGGACGATCGGCGCTGTTTCGTAACGACGCGCAATCGTTTCTTCAATGGGAAATATATGAGTGCTCGCGAGTTCGCGCGCGAGCAGGACTACTTTCTCAGTCGCCATCGGCTGATCAATCGGCTGCATCTGGGAGCCGGTATCGCTTGTGGCCTGGAGGTCGAGCCGCATCCCAAACCGGGCTGCCCGGGCTGGGTGGTGGTGCGCGCCGGAGTCGCGGTCGACGGCTGGGGCCGTGAGCTCATCCTGCGAGAAGACACCGCGTTCGAGGTGCCGGATCTGGCATCTGAGGGCGAGATGCTGATCGGGTTGCGCTACGTCGAAGAGACGGTGGAGACCGTACCCGTGCTGTACGCCGAGGAAGGGCAGCACCGCAAGGAGGCCAACTGGGTGCGGGAGAATGTCTGCCTGGAGGCTTTCCCGCTCGACGAAGCCAGCGGCTGCTGGCCGACGGCCGATGGGGTCTATACGGCCGGCGTCGCGGGTGCTTGCCTCGAGGCCAAGCCTCCCTGTGGCGACCGGGTGCCGCTCGCTCTCCTGCGGTTCCACAAGGTTGAAGGTCAGATCATCGACCTCACCGGTCGTCGTCAGCTGCCGACTCCAGGGCCGGATCTGACCCGCATCGTTGGCTGCAGCTGGACCCATGGCGCTTCGATGCCACTACATGAGCTGCGCAACGCTGGCGGTAGCCTGGAGATTCGCTTCGATCGACCGCTGGCGGCGTCGAGCGCGGACGGTGATGAGAGCGGTGGGGTCGGCATCGACAGAAATACGTTCCTGGTTCATATCGGGCGTCCGGGAGGTGAGCAGATCCCAGCCATTAGCGCTGACGGAGCGCCTCCCGAAGCCAACGGCTCGCGGGCACTCTTTCGTCTCGCGACGAGCTACTTCGAAGGCGAGGGCAGCCTCGCCGGTCAGACGATCTTCGTCACGTTGCATTGTGACTTCATTTTGGACAACCAAGGCCATTCGGTGGATGGGAATCACCTGGGCGGGCGACTCCCATCGGGCAACGGATCTCCCGGCGGGACGTTTAGGAGCTGGTTCCACATCGAGGAAGAGGGCTGAGGCCAGTCAATAGAGAGGACTTGTCATGACGACTTCTACGCGTGGTTTGGACTTGTCGGCAGCTCAGCTGCTGGATGACAACAAGGGTAAGGATGCGACGTGCGACGATCACGGTGGCCCGAGCAAGGCGATCGTCAGGCCCCAATTCTTCTGTGGGCAGCTGCTGACCGACGAAGATTTGACGTCGCTCGTCGACTGGACTCGTGAGCGCTTGCGCCTAGCCCGTTACCGTCACGGTTGGGGCGTAGTCACCGGGCTCGACGTCGAGTGCGTGGCGCAAGCGCCTTCTCGGGTGCAGGTCACCCCGGGTTATGCAATCGATCACAAGGGCCACGACATCTTGATCGGAGCGGCCGCTCAGATCGATCTGGCGGCAGCTTGTGAAAGCGAGCTGGTCAAAGCCCAGTGCGATGATCGCGACGCGCCGCTGCCGGCGCCGCCGTCCGGCGATGGCAAGACGCTGGCAGTCGATCTCTCGCTGCGTTACAAAGAGATTCCCGCCGAGCCGCAGAGCGCCCTTGGCTCGAGCTCGTGCAAAGAGGTTGCGGACTGTGAGTTCAGCCGCGTCGAAGAGAGCTTCGAGCTGGTCTGGACGCCCGCGCTGCTGCGCAGCAATCCGATCGCCACCAACGCCCAGCGCTGGATCGAGGAGTACCGCAAGACGCTCGAGGTCTTGACCCAGGTGCGCAAAGTCTTCCACGACTTCAGCGGTCGCGGCGATGACGTCCGGCGCTGGCTGCTGGACTGGATCGACCAGTTCCCACCAACTCAGTTCTGCTTCATCCGCAATCTGGTGTGTCACCTCGATGCCAACGAGCTGGCGCGTGAGGAGAAGCTGGCAGAAGTGCTGTTCTGGCTGGTGCAGGACCGCCGCAACGCCTTCGTGGCTCGCACCATAGAGTGCGTGCCGGACAGCTCCGGCGTGCAGCTGGCGCGGGTCTACCTGAGCTCCGGCGCTGCCGGTGGCTGTCGCGTCGAGCGTATCGATACCCACCAGCCGAACCGGCGCCCGATGCATCGAGACCGCTGGCCGGCACCTTCGGGGCAGGTCAATCTGGCGGGCTGGCTGTGGCATCAGAAGGGCGACGTCTGCACCGCGCTCGACGACCTCGGCGTCGAGGTCCGGCGGGAAGTAGATTTCGAGCTGCCGAAGACACTGCTGGAGCTCGAAGAGCGTCTCGACGACGATCCCTGGACGCAGTGCGGCAAGCCGGTTTGCCTCGAGGTCTACGCGCCGCGCGATAAAGACGATCTGCTCGGCGAGCGGGTAGTCGGCTTCCGCTGCGATGAAGTGCCGCTCGGTTTGTCGGTCGAGAAGACCTCGGTGCAGAGCGTGGCGCGTGCTGGCGAGGTGGTGATCTACAAGTTCAATCTCACCAACACCGGCGAAGGCGCTTTGACGATCGAGCTCAAGGACTCGCTGATCGGCCTGGTGACCAGCGCCATCCACCTGATCCCGAAGGCCACCACCACGGTGACGGGTGCGTATGTCGTCCCCGCGGACGCCAGCGGCACCCTGAGCAATGAGGCGGTGGCGATCGGGCGCGACGAAGACGGTCGCGAAGTGGTGGCGAATGCGTCCCACAGTCTCAACGTCGAGACCGGCGAGCTCAAGCTCAGCAAGAGCGCCAACAAGAGCACGGCACTACCCGGTGAGCGGGTGACCTACACCTTCGAGCTGTTCAACGATCGCAGCACGCCGGTACGCATCAAGGAGCTGTCCGACTCTGTGTTGGGCAGTATCGCTACCGACTTCCAGATCTCACCGCAGGAGGATCGCACCTTTCAGCGCAGCTACGTCGTGCCGAACGACGTCGGGAGTGAGCTGACCAACGAAGCCACCGTCACTGGCGAGACCGAAGGTGGACAGCCGATCAGTCTGAGCGTGTCGCACACGCTGCAAATCCGCGAGCGGGTGCGCTTCACGCTCGACAAAGCCACGCTCGAAGACTCGGCCGCCGCTGGCGACGACGTGACTTATCGCTTCACGCTCGAAAACGTCGGCAACATCCCGATCACCGCCAATCTCGATGACAGCCTGCTGGGCTCGGTCGGCGAGGACCTCGCTTTGGCCCCGGGACAAGAGCTGGTCATCGACCAGAGCTACACGGTGCCTGACACCACCGGGCGCGACTTGCGCAACCTCGCAACCGCGGTCGGCCGCAGCACGGATGGCCAGGCGTTGACGGTCGAAGCCAAGCACGTCTTGCCGATCGTCGGTCTGCCGGGCATCGACATCGCCAAGAGCTGTGATCGCGAAGTGGCGCTGCCGGGCGACACCGTGCAGTACACCTTCGACCTGTCGAACACCGGCCGGGTGGCGGTGACGGTGACCGCTACCGACGATCTGCTCGGCGAGGTCATCAGCAGCCACGCGCTAGCAGTGGGGGCAACCCACCAGGTGACGGTCGACTTCGAGGTGCCGATCGACGCCACGGGACGCATTGACAACCTGGTCACTGCGACCGCCACGACGGCTGGCGGCGCCACCGCCGAATCGAAAGCCAAGCATCAGCTGCGGGTGATCGAGAAGGGGCTCACGCTCAACAAGATCTGTGACCGCAATCCGGCGCGACCGAACGACAACGTCACCTATCTCTTCCAGGCCAAGAACCTGCTCGACGTCGACGTCCTGCTCGATCTCAATGACGACCTGCTGGGCGAGCTCGTCACCGATCAGCTGGTCCGTCCGGGTCAGACCTTCGAGACCAAAGAGAATTTCGCCGTACCGTCGGACGCTACCGGCACCATCACCAACACCGTGACCGCGACGGTGAATGGCTCCTATGACGGTAGCAGTCTGCCCGGAAGCGGGCAGGTGATCGGCGCCACGGGCTACTTGGTGCCCAACGCCGACGCGAACCTGAACGCCTCGCTCGTCAAGCAGCCGCCCGAGCTGCTGATGCAGGTGATCTGGCAGGGTGAGATCGGCTGGACGCGCAAGGTGCCGGTCTACAGTGACGGCATTCCGCGCTGGGACGAAGCTGGGGGCTGGGGCCCGCAAACGCTGGCCGACACTCATCCGGGCAGCGGCGACTTCCAAGCGGTGGCTTCCTTTATCACTGGCAGCCTGCTTGAGACCTGGATGGTGCGTGACGGCAAGTTATGGACCAAGGCCGAGCTGGTGCCCGGCGCGCCACCGCCGCCGGCGGACCTCTCCCGCCCATGGCAAGAAGAGGCTGGTTTTGTGTTTCCGACCCTCGATGCGCTGATGATCTATGTCCTCGGAGGGACCGTCCACGTCCACCTGTGGACTGACGGAAAGCGTTTCTCGGGCTCCATGCCGTTGTCGGGGCCGATTCGGTTCACCGAGATCTCCAACTGGGTGGGGCCGGAAACGCCGGGTTACCCGGGTTCTGGCGATGTACACGCTCACTTTGGTGTGGTCTCAGGTCGCTCGTTCTACGAAAGCGTGTGGCGAGACGGTCAGGAGTACCAGCGGGTGGTGCCGATCAACAACCTGAACGAAGTGGTCTGGCTCAACGCGCGGCCATGGCTCGGGCTCGACTTCTCGTTCAGCTGCACCGACACGCACGATCTCGAGATCGAGAGGATCGACGAGGTCGCGTTGAGTGTGGTGAAGACCTGCGACATGCCGATCGCCGAGTCCGGCGAGCGCGTCGGCTACAACTTCGAGATTACCAATGAGGGCACCGTAGACCTGGCAATCTGGGCGAGCGACAACCAATTCGGCTCGCTGGTGGCCGACAAGCTGCTGGCCGGTGGTGACTCGATGAGCCTAGATCGCTACTTGACCGTGCCGTCGGACCCGGACCTGGCGCGTATCGAGAACACCATCACCGTGCTGGGGCGCGGTGCCCGTCAGGGCAGCGGCATCCCCGGCAACGAGTATGTGCACGCCTCGACGTCGTACTACGTCGGCAATCGCTTCTACCAGGAGGTGTGGACCAAGGACACTGTCTGGAGGCGTTCGATGCACGTCCAGCGCGGAACCATTTACTGGCATGCCGCAGACGCCTGGGCGCCCGAGAAGCAGAACTTCCTGACCATCGGTGAGCTCCAGGCGGTGGCGTCGTTCGTGCTGAACGACCGGCTGCATATCTGGGTGTGGCGGGCGAACCAGCTCTTGACCCGCGAGGTCTCGATCGTCGATGGCCGCCCGCGCTACGACCGCCAAGGCCCTTGGAAGCCAGCGGGTACCGCGGATCACTTTCCGGGAACTTCGCTGGTCGACGCCATGGCGGCCTATGTGCTCGACAACAAGGTGCGCTTGACCTTCGTTCGCGGTCAGCAGATTTGGACGCGAGCGCTGTCGGTCATCAACGGTGTGATCCGCTGGGATCGCTCGGTATGGGAGGGGCCCGTCGAGGTCCGCACGCTCCCCGGTGGCCGGCCGCTGCAGTCGTACGCCACCGAGGTCATCGCCGGCCGGCTCTACGAGTCCTACTGGCGCGGCCAGATCGAGTGGCAGCGGTCGCTGCAGATCATCAACGGCGAGCCGCGTACCGATCGCGCCGAGCCGTGGACCAACCTCGGCGTCAAGATCACGGCTTCCGACTCCCATGTATTGACGGTGAAGCAGCCGCTACGTCTGATCAAGACCTGCAGCACCAACATCGCCAGCCGTGGCGAGATCGTGACCTACACCTTCGAGATCACCAACCTCGGTGACCGGCCGGCTTCGGTTTACAGTCTCGAGGACGACTGGCTCAAGACGATCCCGATCACGCTCAAGAAGCCGCTCGATCCAGGTGAGTCCTTCACCATCTCGCAGGAATTCCAGATCCCCAAGATCGCAGTCGATCCCTTGGTCAATACCGCGACGGTCAAGGCCACCGCGCCGCATCGCCGGCAGCTCGAGGCGACCGCCAGCCACACCCTGCAGATCCGCAAGGAGCAGGAGCTGGTGCTACTCAAGCAGTGCCGGCAGAAGCAGGCGCATCGCGGTGACTACGTGCAGTACATCTTTGGGCTGATCAACAACAGCCCCGAGACGCTGTGGGTCTATCGCCTGGAAGACTCGGTGATCGGCATCGTGCCGCTGCTGTCGCACAAGGAGGTGGATCCCGAGGCCGCCGAATTTCGTCCGCTCGACCAGATCCAGCTGGATCCCGGCGAGAGCTACAAATTCGAACGCGCTTTCCAGATCCCCAAGGACGCACCCAACCCGCTGGTCAACAAGGCGACGGTGTGGGCGCGTTCCGACACGCGGCAGTTCAAGGCCTCGGCATCGCACAGCCTGTCGGTCGAGCCGGACGCCAGGGTCACGATCGACAAGTCTTGTGATCGCAATCCGGCGGCCCCGGGTGAGCGCGTCAACTACACCTTCGACGTCTACAACGGTGGTGCGACCGAGCTCCAGGCGCAGGTCTTCGACGACCTATTGGGTCTGATCGGTCCGGTCGCGCTCAAGCCGCAGGGACGCGAGACGCTGAAGACCAAGTACATCGTGCCCGACACCGCCAAGGGCGAGATCATCAACACCGCCAGCGTCATCACCAATGGCGGCGACGATGATGTGCTGCCCGGAACCGGTGAGCTGCAGGCGCGCGCTTCCTTCCTCGGCATCCACGGTCAAATCCCGAATTTCAAGGGCTATCTGAGACAGCTCCTGTGGCGGGGCGGCCAGCAGTGGTTCCGGATCGTGCCGCAGAGCGGTGGCGTGATCCAATGGCACCTGGCACGTCCATGGAGCCGTTTCGCGAAGCTCATCGTGCCGGGGCCAGGGAAGGTGCAGGCGACTTCGTTCTTCACCCTCGGTTACCGACTGGCGTTCAGCGTGTGGATCGACAACAAGCGTTGGGTACGGCTGTTCCCGCTCAACCGTGAGCTGTCGGACGCCTTCGAGCCGGTCGATCCATGGCTCGGTAGCGGCACCTTGCAGGGTTACCCGGGCCACGGTGACATCCAGGCCGAAGCGATGCAACGGGTCGGTAACTTCCTCTATCAGTTCATCTGGCGCGACAACGCCGAGTGGTATCGCAGGATTCCGCTGCTCCGTACTTCGGCTTCGGTGGAAGAGGTCGAGTGGGACAAGGCGGGTGGTTGGAGTGGTCCCAATCCGCCGGTGGTCCAGCCGAACACCCAACGGGTCCAGGCGATGGACGCCTACTTCCTGAGCAACAAGCTCTACTTGACCGTGTGGCGGGCAGATCGTCGCTATGTGCGGGTCGTCCCGTACGTCAACGGCGAGCTGCAGTGGGACGCGGTCGAGCCGATCATCGGACCCAACATCCTAGCCTCGGACAGCCATCACTTGACGGTTCTGTCGCCGCTGGGGTTGAAGGTCGACAAGCGTTGCAGCCGCAGGGCTGCACGCCCAGGAGAGACCGTGACGTACTTCATCGATGTCGAGAACACCAGCGACGTCGCGCTCGCCATCGAGATCGAGGACTCCCTGCTCGGCGGCGACGAGCTCAAGCGCCTCACGCTGGTGCCGGGACAGTCCGAGACCTGGCGTGTCAACTACCAGGTGCCAGCCAACGGGCCGACCACCATCGTCAACACGGCGACGGCGACCGGCAAGGCGGTGGTGCCGGATGCCACCACCGACCGCCCGCCGGTCGTGGTCAAGGCGAGCCACACCCTAACCGTGCTGCGGGACTTCGTCGGCCTCGACGTCAAGAAGTCGGCGCGTCAGAACATCGCGATTCCGGGCAGTGTGGTGGACTACGTCTTCGAGATCACCAACACCGGTACCGTCGAGCTGGGCGTATCCTGGGTGGACACCAAGCTCGGTGGCGGTGACGCCGAATTCTTGATGGCTCCTGGCACCACCCGAATCATCGAGGTGCAGTACAACGTGCCGAAGGTGACCGCGGCCACCCTGACCAACACGGTAACCGTTACCGGCGTGGCCAGTGGCCATACGGCGGCGACCGCGACCGACACCCACTCCATGCCGGTACGGCGTGAGGCGGGACTGACGCTCAAGAAGACCGCGCTCCAGAACGTGGCGCGTCCTGGTCTACCGGTGAACTACTCCTTCGAGCTCACCAATACTGGAGACGTCTCGCTGAAGGTCGACCTGCACGACACGTTGCTGGGAACCTTGCGCAGTCGATTGGATCTCGGGCCGGGTCAGCGCACGGTTGTGCGCGAGACCTATCTGGTTCCGCGCGACGATACGGGCTCGCTCGAGAACACGGCAACCGCGAGCGCGACCTTCGAGGACCAGCGCATCGTCGCCGAGGATTCGCACTCGATGCTGATCGAGGACGATCTGGACCTCGATGTCGCCAAGGGCTCCACCAAGGCCATCGTCGGCCCTGGTGGCACCGTGACCTACCTCTACCGGGTTTCCAACCCGGGCAAGGTCGAGCTCGATGTGGAGCTGGAAGACGATCAGATCGGCATCATCTCCAGGAACATCAAGCTACTGCCTGGCCAGGAGCAGACCTTCACCCAGGTCTACGTGGTACCGGACAATGCCAGGGAAGAGGTGGTCAACATCGCCACCGCGACCGGCAAGTCGCCCGATGGCCGCATCATCGTGCGCAAAGCCGAGTGGAAGATTCCGGTGCTGCCAGAGACTGGCCTACAGGTGGTCAAGACGGCGAAGGAAGGTGTGGCCGTACCGGGCGGTACCGTCAACTACTCCTTGAGCGTCACCAACAGCGGCGACGTGCCGCTGGCGGTGGACTGGAGCGACTCCCTG
>JBCCEE010000163.1:0-15844 GCA_039030415.1 Acidobacteriota bacterium | reverse complement strand
TACGCCAGGTCGCGGAATCCAGCTCGTCCGCATCGCGCCGATCCGTGAGATCCTGCCAGTCTGGGCAGCTCATGAGGCACCCCCGTCGCGGCGTCCCGCCGCGTATTCAGGATAGCGTTCCAGCATCTTGCGCCGCAGGTACTTGCGGGCGTTGAACAGATGATTTCGCACCGTCGACTCGCGACAGCCGACGATCTGAGCGACGTCTTTCGACGCCATCTCCTCGACCTCGCGCAGCAGGAATACCATGCGCTGCTTCTCGGTCAGGCCGGCCGCCAGCTCATGGAAGATGCTCATCACCTCATCTTCCTGAATCTGAGCGCGATCGCGGCGAGCGCGTGAGGAGAAGGACTCCTGCATGTGGAGCCGGATCGGCTCGAGGCTCTTCAGACGACTCTTGCGAGAGCGCAGATGATCGATCGCCAGGTTGGTCGCGATGCGGTAGATCCAGGTGTTGGGGCTCCAGCGATCGTCGAACCGGTCGCGCTTCTCCCACAGCCGGAAAAAGGTGACCTGGACGATGTCGCGAGCCTCTTCCGTATCGTTGAGGATGCGGAAGACGAGCTTCAGCAGCGGCTGGGTCTTACGCGCGATGAGCTCGTCGAGCGCCGCTTCGTCACCGTCTCGCAGAGCCCACAGCAGCTCTTTGTCGGTCGCTTCACCGAGCGCGGCGCAATGCTCGGAGCGCGAGTAGGCCAGCTTGGGGCCGCTCACCGAGGGTTGGTGAGCCGTATCTCGAAATGTTTCTTTGAGTTGCGGAATGCTGGCCATGAACGTCCCCGAGTCGTCGATTTCTGTCCCCTGGTTCCGGTCGTTTATACGGTTTGGATCAGGGGGGCGTCTAGACATTGGGAGGTCCGTTCTCGAGTGACCCTGAGGGTTGCATGCTGAGGCTTCGAAGTACCACCGCAAAGGTGCGGCGCATTTAGATCACAAACGTGATGAGATGCGGTGTGAGACGGGCTGAGGATCGACCGTCCGGCCCTCCATTATACTCCCCGGCCCATGGGATTTTTGAAGCGGTTGGGCTGGTGGGTTTATCAGCTCGTCATGGCGTCCGGACTGCTGCTCGCGGCGCCATTCCTGATCGCCCGCCGCGGCTCTCACTACCTGAGGACCCTGCGCGGCCGCCTCGGCCTGGACTCTGACCCTGCGGCGAGCTCGGAAGCGCAGTCAGCCCGACATTCCCCTACCGTGTGGATCCACGCCGTCTCGGTGGGCGAGGTAGCGGTCGCGGCCACGCTCGCCGCGCGTCTGCCGAGCACCCACTCGCTGGTCGTGACCACCGTCACGCCCACTGGTCAGGAGCGGGCTCGAGCCGCGTTCAGCGCTTCCTCGCGGCGGCCGGCGCGGGTCGCCTATCTGCCGTTCGACCTCGGCTTCGCGGTGGACCGCTTCTACCGTCGCTTCAACCCCCACGCCCTGATCCTCGTCGAAGGCGACTACTGGCCGCTGGTGCTCGACGGGGCGCGCCGCCGCGGCCTGCCGGTGGCGGTGGTCAACGCGCGCGTCGGCGAGCGCTCGAGCCAGCGGCTGCGGCGTGTGCCGCGCCTCGCCAGGGCTCTGTTCTTCGAACCCGTGCATCGCTTCGCCGTTCAGGCCGAGCAGGATCGCGAGCGGCTGATCGCCGCCGGTGCCGAGGCGTCGCGTATTCACGTCGCCGGCAACCTCAAGTTCGACGCCACGGCGCCAGACGCCAAGCCCGAGCTCGAGGCCGCGGTGCGTCGCGTTGCCGACGGTCGCCCCATCCTGCTCGCCGGCTCGACCATGCTGGGCGAGGACGAGCAGGTGCTCGACGCCTTCGAGCGTCTCGGCGGTGACCGGGCCCTACTGGTCATCGCTCCCCGCCACCCCGAGCGCTTCGACGCCGTCTTCCGCATGATCCGCGGCCGCGGGCTGCGCGTGCAGCGGCGCAGCGAGCCCGAGTCTTCGGAGGACCGCACCGACGTGCTGGTGCTCGACACCCTCGGCGAGCTCGCGGCGCTCTACCGCGTCGCCGACGTCGCTTTCATCGGCGGTACGCTGGTGCCGACCGGCGGCCACAACCCGCTCGAGCCGGCGAGCTTCGCGGTGCCGACGGTGGTCGGCCCTTCGATGCACAACTTCCGCGACATGGCGCGGCGCTTCGATGTCGCCGACGCCTGGCGACGGGTCGAGGACTCCCGCCAGCTGGCCGAGCTGTGGGAAACTTGGCTGGCCGAGCCCGAGCAGGCTCGAGCGGTTGGGCAGCGGGCAGCCCAGCTGCTGGCGACGAACCGAGGCGCGGTTGAGCGCACCGTCGAGCTGCTGGAGCCAATACTCGCCGAGATACAACAGCCATAGCCGAGGATGACCGTGACTGAGGACGCAGCCTGCCAACGCATTTGGAGCAGCACTTGGAGTAAGAGCCCGGAGCCCTGCCGGTGACCGCTTCGCTCGCAACCCATTCGCTGGAGACCCCCGCCGCTTCCTGGTCACCCTGGCAGTGGCTCTACGGTGGCGTCCACGCCGCCCGTCACGCCTGGTACCGCCGCCGCGCCCAGCGTCTGCCGCGGCCGGTGGTGAGCGTCGGCAACCTGCATTGGGGAGGCGGCGGCAAGACCCCGCTGGTGGCGGCCATCGCCAGCCATCTGCGCGACGCGGGACGGCGGGTGACGATCCTCACTCGCGGCTACGGCAGCAAAGGCAACGGCGTACGGATTCTGAGCCGCGGCGACGGACCGCTGCTCGGGCCCAAGCTGGCGGGCGACGAGCCGGTGCTGCTGGCCGGCGAGCTGCCGAGGGTATCGGTGGTGGTCTGCCCGGATCGCTACCTGGCCGGCCGCCATGCGCTGGAGCGGCTGGACCCGGCGCCCGAGCTCTTCCTGCTCGACGACGGCTTCTCCCACCTCGCCCTCCACCGCGACCTCGACCTGCTGGCCTTCCCCGCAGCCGACCCCTTCGCTGGCGGCAGACTGGCGCCAGCGGGACGCCTGCGTGAGCCGCTACGCTCGGCCAGGCGGGCCCACGCCGTGCTGCTCACCGGCGCTCCCGACAGCGCTGCCGACCTCGGGGGCGAGCTGGCCGCGGCTCTGCGTCCCCACGGTTTCCAGGGTCCTGGCTTCGCCTCGCGCACCGTCTCCGATTCACCGCGGCTCGCGACCCGCGGCGAGATCCGCCCGGGCTGCCGAATCCTGGTGGTGTGCGGCATCGCGCGCTCCGCTCCCTTCCTCGAATCCGTTTCCAAGCTCGGGTTCGAGATCGCCGAGCGCTTCGTGTTCGCCGACCACCACCCCTACCCGCAGGCCAGCCTGGACAAGATCACCGAAGCCTTCAGCCACCACCGCGCCGAGCTGGTGCTGACCACCGGCAAGGATCGCGTCAAGCTACAGGGCCGGCTCGAGCTGCCGCTGGCCGAGATCCCGATCCGCGCCGAGCCCGAAGCCGGCTTCTTCGAATGGCTCGACCAGGCGCTCGCAGATCTGAGCAGGTGACCCGATGATTGGCGTCGCAGAGATCGATCGCAAGTACGACGTCCTCGCCAAACTCGGCGAAGGCGGCATGGGCACCGTCTACAAGGTGCGCCATCGCTACCTCGACGAGCTGCGCGTGATCAAGACGATCAAGGCCAACCTCAACGTCGACGAAGACCTGCAGCAGCGCTTCCTGCGCGAAGCTCAGGTCGCCGCCAAGCTGCGCCACCCCAACATCGCCACCATCCACGACTTCAGCGTCGGCGAAGACGGCACCGCATTCATCGCGATGGAGTTTATCGAGGGCATGAACCTGCGCGAGTATCAGAAGGCGGGCAAGCGGCTCGACGTGGCGCAGGTGGCCGAGGTAGGGCGCCAGACCCTGGCCGCGCTCGCCTACCTGCACAGCAAGCAGTTCGTTCATCGCGACATCTCGACCGACAACATGATGCTGAGCTGGGACGACGACCGCATCGTCCTCAAGCTGATCGACCTCGGACTCGCCAAGTCGCTCGAGAACGATCAGCAGTGGCACACCAAAACCGGCACCGTCGTCGGTAAGGTGCGCTACATCTCGCCCGAGCAGCTCAACGCCGGCATGTCGGGGGCCGGCGTCGACCACCGCAGCGACCTCTACTCCTTCGGCGTCGTGCTCTACGAGCTGTTGACCCGCCAGTTCCCGATCACCGGCGCCGACGAGATGTCGATGATCGCCGGCCACCTCTACCGGCCGCCCAAGAGCTTCGAGGAGACCGATCCCAACGCTACCGTGCCGATCCCGCTGCGTCGGGTGATCCTCAAGGCGCTGGAGAAAGATCCCAAGAGTCGCTTTTGCTCAGCGGATGAATTCTCGCGCGCCATCACCACCAGCATCTCTGGCGTCGGCACCGCTTCCGGCATCAGCCCGGCCGCTGGCTCCCCGGGCGCCAAGCTCGCCGAGACCACCGAGCTCGCCCCCGGGCTCAGCCAGCAGCTGACCCAGCCGGCCAACGTCGCCGAGAACGGTCAGGCCGATGAGGCTTTGGCCACGCCGCCCGATGCCGCCACTGCCCCAAGCGTCAATACGACAAGCGCTACCGCCCCCACGCTCGCCGCACCGCTCCCGCCCGTCGCCGCCGGAACGGTGGCCACGGCCCCGGCGTCCTCGTTCAGCGACTTGGAGTCAGCGCCCACCGCTACCCTGATCACCGACGATGCCCAGCTTGCCGAGACCGCTCTGCTCGAGCCGCCCCAGACCGCGCCGGCAGAGCCGACGGCGCCCCTCGCGCCGGCCAAACGCCAGTCCCCGTGGCCTCTGATGGCGGTAGCCATCACCGCCATCCTGGCGCTCGTCGGCTGGTTCGGTCTACGGCCGGGCAGCGACGAGGCGACGACCCCGTCGGACGACGTGGCGACGACCGCAACCGGCGTCAGCGAGCCCAGCAGCGACGCTGCTGGCACAGCCGGTATCAGCGCCGCCGGCGACAGCATCTTTTTTGGCACCCATCATGCTCTGGTCATCGGCAACAACAACTACCTCGAGCTGCCGGGGCTGGAGACCGCGATCAACGACGCGCGGGCGATGGCCGACCTGCTCGAGCGCCGCTACGGCTTTCAGGTCCGGCTGCTCGAAGACGTCAACCGCACGCAGCTGATCTCGGCGCTGCACGACTTCAACGAGACGTTGACCGCGCGCGACAACCTGCTGGTCTACTACGCGGGTCACGGTCAGCTCCAGGGCGAAAGCGAGTATTGGCAGCCGATCGACGCCCAGCCCGACCGCACCACCAACTGGATCTCGACCCGCTTCGAGATCTCCGCCACTCTGAAACAATCCGCCGCCCGCCACATCCTGGTGGTGGCCGATTCCTGCTACTCGGGCGCGATCGCTGGCGTAGAGTCCCTGGCCGCTCCCGCAGCCCAGGGCGATCTGCCGATCCGCGAGCTCGTCAAGCGACCGTCGCGCCTGGTCTTGACCTCCGGCGGACTGAGCCCGGTGCTCGACACCGGCGACGCCCGCCACTCGCTGTTTGCCCGCGTGCTGCTGGCCGAGCTGCAGAAAAACCGGGAGATCCGCAGCGTCTCCAGCCTTTTCCCGGCGATTCGCGACGAGGTCTCCCGCACCGCCATTGTACGCGGCGGCGAGCAGGTGCCGATCCTGGCACCTATCCCCGACTCGCTCGACGAAGGCGGCGAATTCTTCTTCGTCCCCAAGCCCACCACCAGCTCGGGGTGAGACTCAGCGCCCAGCTCAGGAGCCGCTGGCCGTTTCCGCTTCGAGGTAGTGGCGCAGGCCTTCGAATCCCGTTCCGTGCATGGAAGACTCGTTGCCGACGACGGAGAACGGATGGCCCTCGAGGGTGTTGCCGTGGAGCACAATGGCTAGCCCGGGGAAGGCGGAAAGGCTACCCGTCACTTCGAAATTCGGCCAGAAGATGCGGAGCCGGCTGCCGTTCGGGAGCTCGGTGATCTCGAGCTTCCCGTCGCCGTGAAAGTCGCCACGAAATTTGGCCGGCAGCACGATTCCAGGGCCGTCCTCGAGCGTTTCCGATCGCGGTTCGCCGAACGTGATGGTCACTTTGATATTAGGCGCCAGCCCCCTGCCCAAGGGGTAGATATCGAACCGTCGGATACGGCCTGCGTCGTCGATCTCCTGCACCTCGGTGTCGCTATGTCGCCACCAGGTGCTCCAGGTCACCTCGCGCAGAGCTGCCAAGACGCGGTGCGGCTCGGCGGCGACGGGCACCGTGGTCTGGCTGTCGATATGGCCATCGGGGCGTAGCCGGTTGACGGTGTAGAGGTCGTTGCCCTCGCGCTCGGCACGCTCGTGTGACACTTCATTCTGGCGCTTGACCCAGCGGCTGACCGCTCCATACTCGAGCTTCTTGATCTCGTCGCGAAACCCCGCGACCCAAGAGACGAGGGTCTCGTGCCCCGGAAACTTCGCCAAGCGCTCGCGCAGCGCTTCGAGATCCGGCCCGTGATGGTCTGCTTTTTGGCTCATACCGCTAGCTCAGGATGGGCTTTATCCTACCCTTCGAAGCGGTTTGCAACGAAATCGCAGACGAAAAGGCTCGGCGCGTCGGCCGTTCTCAGGTCCCATGGGCTCGCGTTCCACGGCCCTTCCCGCGTTTTTTGGACGGCCGTGTGGAATCTGCAGGGCTGAGCTGTGATTCGCAGAACGGCCATGCGAGGTCTGCACGGTCGATTTGCGATTCGCAGAACCATCGCGTGAAGTCTGCACGGCGGAGCTGCGATTCGCAGAACGATCGTGTGAGGTTTGCAGGGCCGAGCTGCGATTCACAGAACGATCGTGTGAAGGCTGCAGGGCCGAGTTGCGATTCGCAGAACGGCTGTGTGAGGTCTACACGGTCGATTTGCGATTCACAAAACGGCTGTGTGAGGTCTGCACGGTCGATCTGCGATTCGCAGAACGGCTGGGCAGAGCCCAAACAGGCAATAAGGCGCAGGCTTTATGTGAAAACAAGCGACTGAGCCCCGATCAAGAGGCGCATGAGCACATTTCAGCGACGGCTCCCGCTAGAGTCAGCCGACCCACTATGGCGAGCAGCCCATGCTCCCAAGCTACGTCGCGAAGATCTCGTCCTGCGACGACGCCGTGAGGATCTTCTTCGCCCAGAGCAAAATTTGCTCTGGGCTGGCCTTCTCGATGCGACTCAGGACCGAAGCATCCGGAGGCCCGAACTTCTCCTCCAGCTGAGTCAGAACCACCTGACGGAGTCCTTCCTGCCGACCTTCCTGTCGGCCTTCCCGGCGCCCCTGCCGTTCGATACTCGTCACATACTGCATTTTTGACTCCTGCTCGATCTCTTCGATCCGCTGGCGGAAACTCTTCATCAATTCGTTCGGCAGTGCTAGCAGCCAGTCGATGAATCGGAAGAGCTCCAGGACATGCTCACGGTCATAACCGCGTTCATAGAGATCGCGGACCAACTTCACCTTCCAGATGAGTCTTTCGGTGGCGTTGCCACGGGTGGCCTTGGTCTTCAAATGAGCCATCACCACCAGAGCGAACGGATTCGGATCTCGCTCTAGCTCCGTCCATCTTTCATTGTACTCCGAGATTTTCACCGTCCGGTAGCCGAAATCGAGCTGGGTTCCGTGCAGAGCATGCTCATAGCTTTCGGGTCTCCAGTCGGGCTCTTCGTCGGCCAGGATCGCTAGGCTGACGACCTGCTCGGGATAGAGATCGAAGAGTCGGTAGTAATAGACGAACATGCGCAGCGGAAAACCGGACTCGCGTGAGACTTGGATCTCTACATGGAGTACGAGATAGAGTGGTTTGCCGGCCAACGTTCGAACCTTGACCACCTTGTCGACCCGACGAGGTCCCGTCTCGGCATCCCGCAGCATCTCCCGCAGCTCCTGCTCCAAGAATTCGTAGCCGGCAGACCAGTCTATGACCTTGTGGAGATCGGGAGCGAAGAACTCCACGAGCTGCGGGAAGAACTTCCCGGAGACCTCTTTCCAGGGACTGTCGTAATCGTCCGTTGGGGTTGACTTGGTATCTTCGGATTCAGCCATATCGACAACCCCCTCCTCGGGTGCCGTCTTGTCAGGTTCGCTCCTGGATTGCAGCGTCAGCGGACGGGGCTCGACCAACCAAAATTACGCCCAATTACCGCCATCTTAAGCCGTGTGGACTCAACGATCAAGCCAAGCATGGCTGAGCTGCGTAGCGGCCCTTGGGCTCGGTTCGATACTTCTCACGGCCTGCGCTCCACTCGACCTCGATCAGCGCGCTCGGACGGCCGGGCTCGAGACGCTCGAGCTCGCCGGCAATGACTTTCAGCTTCGCGCCTACCGCAAGCCTGGTCTGACGCGACCCGGGACGACCCGCCCGCTCCACGTCTATCTCGAAGGTGACGGCACGCCCTGGACGACGCCGACCCAGGTAGCCGACGACCCCAGGCCGCGACGCCCTCTGGCCTTCGAGCTCATGCTGCTCGATCCCGCGCGGGCGCTGTACCTGCAGCGCCCCTGCTACCCGCCGCGAGGCGACGAACCGTGCCCGCCGAGCCTGTGGACCGATGCCCGCTACTCGAGCACGGTGGTCGACAGCATGGCCGCGGCGCTGAAGCCGATAGCCGACGCGCAGCCGCTCGTCCTGATCGGCTACAGCGGCGGCGGGGTGCTGGCCTGGCTGCTGGCCGAGCGGCTGGACGGCGTGAGCGCGGTGGTCACGATCGCCGCCAATCTCGACGTCGGGGCCTGGACCCAGCACCACGGGTACAGCGCGCTGGCAGGCTCGCTCGATCCAGCCCGGCGACCACCCCTGCCGCAGGCGATCCGCCAGTGGCACCTGGTGGGCGGACGCGACACGGTGGTGCCGCCGGCGGTCACCGAATCGTTCCTTCTCGGGCACCGCAACGGGGAGATCGTGCTCTATCCCCGGCTCGACCACGCCTGCTGCTGGCAAGACATCTGGCCCGCGTTTCTCAAGCGCATGGCGCGGGAGACTATCGCGCAGGAGACTGCTGAGCGTCTCCGCTGAGTCAGCCATGCTCCCGAGCCTCGTTCTCAACCCCAAGAGCATAGACGAGCCCGCTCGCCAGACTAGGAAAATCGGCCCCCCTGGTCTATTTTCTCTCGCTCACCAACCACCGACGCGAGCTACGTGGACCACTTCTTCGACTTTCTTCTCTTTACCTCCCAGACTGCCTTGATGGCGGCCTGTCTGTGGATCCCCGGCGCACTGATCCTGCGGATGGCGCTCAGGGAGCGCTGGGCTGGGCTGGCGGGCTTCCGCCAGCTGGCCTACCCGATCCCGCTCTCGCTGCTGACGCTGGCTGCCTGCCAGGCGCTGATGTTCTGGCTGCCGCCACACGTCGTGCGGCCGCTGGTGTGGCTGGTCTTCCTGGCCTGCCTCGCCGCCGGCGCAGCCCTGCTGCGGCGCGCCTGGCCACCGCGGATCGCCGAGCACTACCAGGGGCTGCTGGTGATCGTGCTGGCCTTCCTGCTGGCGATCTTCTGGCTCGATTCGATGACTGTGATCCCCGGACCAGCGCACGAAGGCTACGGTGATCTGGTGGCCTACTACCGCATTATCGACAACCTGGCGGAGGGTAGCTTTCCGCTGGTGGACTTCCGCATCGGCGAGCTGGTGGGCGAGACCTATTTCATTCCCCAGACCTACCCGGTGCTGACCCTGGTGGGCGCCTTCTTCACCACCGTTCTGCCCGGCCACCCCCACGTACTGATCGCGTTGACCACCCTGATCGGGCTGGTGAGCCTGATCTTCGCCGCCGGTACCCTGCACCAGCGTCTCGAGCTCGGCGAAGGCGGATCCGCGCAGCTGGCGGTGCTGTCCTTCGGGCTGCTGCCGCTGCTGCCGATGGAGAACGGCCTGCAGTACGTGCTGGGGGCGATCACGCTGCCGCTGGTCACCCTCGCGATGGTGGTTTGGGATCTGGCCTGGGAGGCACCGGAGCTGTCCCGCTGGCAGCGCGCGATCCTGACGGTGATCTGCGCCGTCACCATGGTGCTGTGCCGGCCCGAAGGGCTGCTGTTCGCGGCCCTGCTGGGCGCATTCGGCGTGCCGTGGCTGCTGCTTCAGGGCTTCCTCTCGGGCTCGCTGCCGCGGCGCATCGCGATCGCTGCGGTGACCCTCGCCCTCACCGCGGCTACCCTGCTCGCGCCCTACGACCGCATTCTCGGCAAGAGCCCTTCGGTGCTCTACCTGCACTACCAGGAGACCACCGAAGCGTTTCAGTACCACCGCATTCCGTCGGTGACTTGGTTCCACGTCATGCACGACAACGCCAGGATGAACTACGGTCGCGAGCGCCAGGATACTTTCGAGAACCCCGAGCTCTTCGCCCAGATCGCCGAGCATCCGCTGGCCTTCGTGCGCTGGCTGTGGAAGACCCTGGTGGTTCAGATGGGGGTGTCCTCGCTGCTGATCGTCGGCGCCTGCTCGCTGCTGCTGTTGGCGGCGCGCTCGATTCCCGGCATCATGCTCACGGGAATGACCTGGAGCTTCTTGATCGCGCTGGCGGCGATCAACCCGGCGTTTTTCCCGCGCCACACCATGCCGCTGCGCACGCTGCTGCTGATCACCGCGTTCGGCGCTCTGAGCCAGGCGCTTCAGGCGCGCTTCGCGGCACCTCTGAGCCGACGCGTCGGCGCCTCGCCGATCCTGCTGATCGCGCTGCCGCTGCTCGTGCTCGGCCTGGTCTTGGGCCACGAGATGCGGCGATTCGACGCCGAGTCGGCCTACAACTCGATTGTGCGCGACCTGGAGCCGCTGGTCGATTCGACTTCGCTGGTGGCGATGAGCTATCCTACCCTCCTGAGCTATAGCCTCGACGTCGAGTCCGTGGGCAACGTGATCCTCGACGAGCTGGTCGAGCCAGTGGTCGAGCGCCACGCGCCAGACTTCATCGTTTTTGACGATACGCGCGCGGACATGCCGCAGGGTTACCGACAGGCCAGGCGCTTGGTGAAGCAAGGAGTGATCGGCAGGCTCGGCTACCGAGTGATCGTCGACAACCGCGAGGAACGCTACTTGATTCTGCGCCGGAAAGGCTCTTAGCTCAGTCGCCTATCCGGGTGCTTCTGAAGATTTTTGTCACCGCCGCGACGACTTTTTGTCAGCCGTCTAGAGGGCTGGGAAAACCCGATCAGGGTAGACCGGCCCGTAAATAAGGCACGGTTCTTGCTTCAAATATTGAGTCTATGGCCAGCTCTGCTCACGCGCATCGGCGTATTCGCGCCGCGATAGGGGATCCTCCCCTCATCGACCTCAAGACCACCGCCATCATCATTTTGATGACGGGCGGCTTCCCCGTCGCCGGCTGGCTCTACCACCAGGGCCAGCTCCCCGCTTGGGCTACGGTTCTGATCGGCACGTTCCTGATGAACCTGTCGTTCACCGCCTGGCACGAGCCAGCGCATCAGAATTACTCACGCTACCGGTGGGTCAACGTGGCCGCTGGCTGGCTCACTTCGTTCGCCTCGGTGTACCCCGGCTACTTCGCACGCCGCCGCGAGCACTTGATCCACCACCGTTACGAGGGCATCGAAGGCAAGGATCCTGTCTATCCGCGCATTCAGTCGAGCTTCTGGAGCTTCCCGCTCACCCTGCTGCGCGAAGCCGTGAGCGCCAAACCGCTCGACGTGCCGGACAGCTTCATTCGCATGACCCGTGGACAGCGCATCTCCGACGCCGCCTCCAATCTCCTGGCGCTCGGCGTGATCGCGGCCTCGGTAGCGGGCGGTTTCTGGCAGGCAGTGGTGCTGGTGTGGGTCGTGCCGCGGTTGATCATCTTCCTGGCCCACGCCTACTACGTGTGCTTCTTCCCCCACAATCACGGCGGCGACGGCTTCGTGGTGGCCCGAATACAAAAAGATCTGCCCATTCTTCAGCTCCTCACCATGAACCAGCACCTTCATGGCATCCACCATCGCTGGCCTTGGATTCCCTGGCACAAATACCAGGAAGTGCTGCATTCTTTCCCGGAAGAAGTCTCCGCAGCGCTGGACGAGCATGATCATGCCCCCGAGTTGACCTCCGAGTTGAAATCGACGGAGACCGCCGCCGAAGCGCGGCCTTAGGCGTCCCGAGAAAGGACCGAACGTGGCCAGAGTCGTCCTCATCAGCCCGCCCTACATGTCTGACTACATGCGCAATGCGCGCTGTGACTTCGTGTCGCTTTCGAGCTCTTCGTGGTATCCGATCTGGCTTGGCCAGGCGGGCTCTTATCTCGAGTCCAAGGGGCACAAGACGCTGCTGCTCGACGCCCAGGTCAACGGCCTGAACACCGAACAGGCGCTCGACGAGATCAAGAACTTCAACGCCGACATCGTCGCCGTCTACACCGGCCGGCTGAGCGAGGAGAGCGATATCCAGTTCGGCGATCTGGTGGCCAAGACCGGTCGCACGCCGGTCTTCGTGGGTCCCTACACGTCGATCGATCCTTCGCAGGTGCTGGCCAGCGCCGACCACGCGCGGCTGGCGATCATCCGTGAGTTCGATCTACCGCTCGCCGAGCTGGCCGACGGCGTCGACCCGGACTCGATCGACAACTTCTACGTCAAGGACGCGCAGACCGGCGAGGTCAAGGTCAACCCGGTGCGCCCGCTCTACAAGACCGAGATCCTCGACACCTTCCCGATGACGGCGGAGTACTTCCACCATCAGCTGGACATCTACCGCTACAAGACGCCATCCGAGCCCTTCCCCTACCTCGACGTGATGTCGGGACGCGGATGCGCCTGGGGCCGCTGCAATTTCTGCCTGTGGGTGCAGACCTTCGTGCCCGGCACGGTCTACAACCTGCGCTCGATCGACCACTTCATGGGTGAGTTCGACTACATCAGCCGCTACATGCCAGACGTGAAGGCGGTGATGATCCAGGACGACATGCTCACCAACAAGCGCGCCCTGGCGATCTCCGAAGGCTTGCTGGAGCGCGGCGCCAAGATCCAGTGGTCTTGCTACGCCAAGCCCAACTCGAAGCTCAAGCAGGAGACGCTGGACCTGATGAAGCGTTCGGGCTGCTTGAACCTGCACGTCGGTTTCGAGTCGGGAGACGACGAAGTGCTGGCCACCATCGACAAGGGCTCGACGGTCGCTCAGGCCAAGGAATTCTCGGAGATGGTGCACAAGGCCGGGCTACAGATCCACGGCGATTTCGCCATGGGCCACCTCGGCGACAACGCCGAGACCATGCAGCGCACCGTCGATCTGGCCAAGGCGATCAACCCCCACACCGCTCAGTTCCAGATCATGATCCCGTTCAAGGGCACCAAGTTCTGGGATCAGCTCGACGAGCAGGGCGCCTGGTCGGAGACCGGCGAGCCGAGCTACGAGCGCATGGGCGGCGCCTCCGCCGAAGAGATTCGAGCGACGGCCAAGTCGGGCTACCGCCAGTTCTACATGTCGGGTCCGTACCTCAAGAAGATGCTGACCCAGCCCCAGACGTACCTCTTCAACCGTTTCGATCAGTACATGCGGGCCATCCCGGCGGTCACCTGGGGTCGCTGGGTCAAATAGCCCGCTGGGCCTAGGACACGAGGCCGCCGAATGGCGGCCTCAACGACAACGCCTGCCGCAGCAAAGCGGCTGGGCCTCATTTCCCGATGTGGATTCTCATCCTGCTCTTTGGTCTGGCGACCCTGGTGCTCGCCTGGACGCTATTCGGCTATTTTCTGCTGATCTGGTTCATGGGCCTGTTCCGGCGACAGCCGCAGCCCGCGCTGCCGGAGACGGATGATCAGTATCCGCGGGTGTCGCTGGTCGTGCCGCTGTTCAACGAGCGCGACGAGATCGAGGCCAAGCTCACCAACCTGCGCGAGCTGAGCTATCCGCAGGAGCGCATGGAGGTCGTCTTTGTCGACGGCGGCTCCACCGACGGCACGGTGGAGTGGCTCGAGACCGCCCTGGCCGACCTTCCGCGCTACCCACGCTACCGGGTGGAGCGGTCGCCGAGGGACGGCAAGATCAACCAGCTGAATCACGTGCTGCCGGACTTGAGCGGCGAGATCGTCGTCAACACCGACGCCGACGCCTCGATGGAGCCGGACGCCCTGGCCTGGATCGCCGCTGAATTCGCGGTCTCGGACGACGTCTGGGTGGTAGGCGCCTACTGCCGACCGGGCGACGATGCGTACTGCATCGACCAGTATTACTGGGACGCTCAGAACAAGGGGCGGCTGATCGAGTGCCAGGCGTCGACGTCGTCGATCGTCATCGCGCCCTGCTACGCCTTCCGGCGCGAGCTGCTCGACCGCTTCCCCGAAGACGTGGTGGCGGACGACATCTACATCGCCTTCCTGGCCAACGTGCACGGCAAGCAGTCGATCTACTCGCGCCACGCCCGCGCTGTCGAGCAGCGCAATCCGCGGCGGCTGTCGGAATTCCTGCCGCACAAGTATCGCAAGAGCAACGCCTTTCTGCGCGAGTCCCTGCGCTTCCTCTACCGACTGCCGGAAATGGAGCCGCTGTTCAAGACCATGCTGCTGACCCGCATCGCGCAGCAGCTGGTCTTCCCCTGGGCCCGGGCCTGGTGGCTGCTGCTGGCCGGCTCGCTGGCGACGCTCTACCCCATGCCGCGCTATGACGTGGTGGGAATCGCCGCGGCCGGCCTGGTGATGCTGTTCGGCTTCACCAGCCGAGCATTTCGCAGCGTCGAGCTGCCGGAGCCCGAGCAGCGCAAATTCTCACTGTTCATGATCGCCAAGGGCTGGATCCTGACCACCCTGATCCTGCTGGCCACTGGCCTGAGCTATCCCTTCTACCGCCAGAGCAGCTCCTATGCCCGGCTCGGCGACCCCGCTTCCGGCACCGACGCCACCGAGGGGACGGGAACGGCGGAGGAGAAGGACACAGAGCGGGATGCGGTGGCGGAGAGCGCGGCGGCCAATGAAGATGCCCCGGGCGTCGACCCGCTGATGCTGCCGGAGCCGGCCCGCGAAGCTTCCAAGGTCTAGTTTCGTGTCGACGGCGCGCTGAGCCATGACTGACTTCGTCACCGGTGCAACCGGTTTCATCGGGCGACGCCTGGTCGACCGGCTGCTGGCTGACGGCCGGCAGGTGAGCGCCCTGGTGCGCAACGACCAGCACGGCCTGCCGGCCGCGGTGCAGACCGTGCGCGGTGACATCCTGCAGCCCGAGACGCTAGCCGGCGGCAACGGCTCTACCGTCTACCATCTCGCGGCCTGCATCAGCTTCGACCCCAAGCGTCGCGACGAGCTGGTGCGGATCAACTCAGACGGCACCCGCAACGTCCTCGACGCGGCCCGTGCCTGGGGCGCCCAACGCACCGTCGTGGTGTCGAGCGCCATCACCCTCGGCCTGTCCGATGCGGCGGACCGAGTGCTCGACGAGAGCCACACCGCCGACGCCGCGCAGGCCGCGCGCAATCCCTACATGGCGAGCAAGCTGGCGACGGAGAAGGTGGCGCTCGAGCGCGCTGGTGAAGAACCGATCGTCGTGGTCAACCCGACCACCGTCTACGGGCCCGGCGACACGTCGCTCAACTCCGGCACCCTCATAGCGAAAGTAGCGGGCTCCAAGCTGCTGCCGGTGCCCTCCGGCGGCGGCAACGTGATCGACGTCGACGACGTGGTGACCGGCATCATCGCCGCCGCCGAGCGCGGCGCCCCGGGCCAGCGCTACGTGCTGGGCAGCGAGAACCTGCGCTTCGCCGAGATTATCGACACGGTCGCTAGGGTGATCGACAGGCGTCCGCTGCGGGTGCCGGTGCCGCGCTGGAGCCGTCCCTTGTTTGGCGCCGCCGCCGGCGTCCTCGGCGCGGTGACCGGCGGTCGCTTCCTGACGCCCCAGCTGATCGAAGATCTTTTCTCTTTCAAATTTTACTCGCCCGCCCGCGCTGCCGCCGAGCTCGGCTGGAAGCCGAGCTATACTTTTGCCGAAAGTGTGCAGCGGGCGTGGGACTTTTACCGCGAAC
>JBCCEE010000162.1:0-15852 GCA_039030415.1 Acidobacteriota bacterium | reverse complement strand
CCGGCCTGCCCTGTCACAAATTCACATTTTATGGCTTCATTCCGCGCAAGCCCGGCGCATGGGATCAAATGGCCGAACTCAACAGGGTGGGAATCATCTCCTCGGCAGCGACATCGAAGCCGAGGGAAGCGAACTGCAGGACTCGGTCCTCCTGCCGGAGCTCGAAACGCCGGATGAAATCGAGGCAGTGATTGATCAACGCTCGTTGATCTACCAGCACCCCTTTGCTGCGTCCCGTAGAGCCCGAGGTATAGATCGAGTAGGCGAGATGCTCTGGCTTCGCCGCAGGCGCCGGGTTCTCGGAGCTGCATTGGCTCAGAGCCTCGGTCTCATGATCGAGACAGACCACCGGTATCTCCGAATCCCGCACTAGCCCCGCCAGGCTGCTGTGCGAGAGGATCCGTGAGACCCCGGCGTCCCGGGCCATGTAGACCAGGCGGGACTGGGGATAGAGGGGGTCGAGCGGCACATAGGCGGCGCCGGCTTTGAAGATCGCGAGCAGCGACGTCACCCATTCGATCGACCGATCGAGCAGCAGACCGATGCGCACCTCGGGGCCGGCTCCCTGCTGCTTCAGATAGTGCGCCAGACGATTGGCCTCTTGGTTGAGCTCGGCATAGGTCCGTCGGCTGCCGCCCAGCTCGACCGCTCTGGCCTCGGGTGCCCGGGAGACCCGCTCCTCGAACAGCGCTTGGAGCGTGACGCCCGCAGGCATCTCGGTGGCAGTTTGATTCCACTCGCTGAAGATCCGACGACGCTGCGCCTCGTCCACGATGGGAAGCTCGGAGATCCGCCGGTTCGGATCCTGGACCACGCCCTCGAGGAGGGTGCGCCAGTGCCCCAGCAAACGCTCGATCGTCTCGCCGTCGAACACGTCGGTACTGAACTCGACGCTGCACCTGAGCCCTCCGCCTTCCGGATGCAGCAGCAGCGAGAGATCGAACTGGGACGTCCCGTTGTGGATTGACAGCGAGCTCAGCTCGAGATTCAGGGCCTGCTGCGTCTCCGCTAGCGAAGACGGCTGCGCTTCGAGTACGAACATGGTCTGGAACAACGGCGTCAAGCTCAGGCTGCGCTCGGGTTTGAGCTGATCGACCACCCGATCGAACGGCAGCTCGGGACGGTCGTAGGCTTCGAGAGCGACTTCCCGAACCCGCTTCAAGACTTCGCTGAAGCTCGGATCACCCGTCAGGTCACTGCGCAGGACGACGGTATTGAGGAACAGGCCGATCAGACCCTGGGTCTCGCTGCGTTCCCGGTTGGCGACCGGCGTGCCCACCAGCAGATCGGTGGCTCCGCTCAGCCGGTGGAGCAGCACCTTGTAGGCCGTCAACAGCAAAATGAACAGGCTCACGCTCTCGCTTTGGGCCTGCTCTCTCAAAGCCGTGTCGAGCTCGGCCGACAGGGTGATCGCCCGCACGTCACCGGCCGAGGTCCGCACCGAAGGCCGAGGACGATCGAACGGTAGGGTCAGCTCGGCCGGCGCGTCCGCGAGCTGACGCTCCCAATATTCGAGCCCCGCGCGAGCGGCCGGTCCCTCCAGCCAACGCTGCTGCCACCTGGCATAGTCCACATACTGCGACGGCAGCGGCGGCAGCGCCGCCGTCTCGCCGCGGGCCGAAGCGTAGAGCGCGATCAGATCGCTGCGCAGGACCGCCAGCGACCAGCCGTCGCAAACGATGTGATGCAGCACCACCAGGAGCGCCGAGCGCTGCTCCGTCAGCCGCATCAGCACCGCCCGAATCAGAGGACCGGTCGCCAGATCGAAACCCTGCTCGATCTCTTCCAAGGCGATCTGCCGGACGGCTTCGGCTTGCTGAGAAGCCGGCACCTGCTGCAGATCTCGAGTCGCGAACGGCACCTCTCGAGCAGGCTGCACTACCTGCATCGGCTGATCGTCGATGACCGGGAACTGCGTCCTGAGGACGGCGTGACGCTCGACCAGCAGATTCAGCGCTCGACGCAGGTCATCGCGATCGAGTGGGCCGTCGATCTTGAAGACCACCGGCATGGCGTAGGGGCTGCTCGCCTCTTCGAGCTGCTCGAGCAACCACATACGCTCCTGCCCCGCGGTGAGGGGAGCCATGGTGTTCTGCCCTGTCTCGGGGACGGAGGGCTGGCGGGTATCGGGTTGGCTCTTGAGCCGCTCGAGAAGCATCTCTCGTTGACGCGGCGACAGGCCAGCCACTTTCTCGGCAATAAGACTCAATTCATTTCTCCTGCTCGATGAGCGATCCACCGCTCAGTAGCGCCTCTAATTCGTCACGAGGAAGGTCGCCCAGCCCTTCGAGCAGCAGCTCCACCTCCTCCTCATCGGTGCGCTGGGTCTCGAGCTTCGAGATCACCTGCTCGAGGCCGGCGACCGTGGGATGATCGAAAATCGCCCGCACCGGGAGATCGACTCGAAACGTTTCGCGGAGGCGAGCCGTCAGCTGAGTGCCGAGGAGCGAATGACCTCCGAGCTGAAAGAAGTTGTCGTGGACGCCGACCCCCTCGATCCCCAGAACCTGCTGCCAAACCTCGACGATGAGGCTCTCGGAGTCGCTCCGCGGGGCCACGTAGGCGGTGCGCAGGTTGGGCCGCGGGTGGCTCGACTGAGGACTCTCGCCGGCTGCTTGCTCGCCGGCTTCCTGGCTGTCCGGCGTCGCGGTCCACTGACTGCGCCGCGTTTCGAGATCGCCGAGCGAAACGACATAGCGCGGGGTGGCCCCAGAAGCCAGGATCCGCTCGAACGTCGTGGCCGCTTCCTCTCGGGTCATGATCAGCTCGGCGAGCGTCGAGGAAGTCGTTCCCGACGGAGCTTCGGGGTCGGTCTCAGCCTGCGGCCAGCTATCCCAGTCGACGCTGATCCAGGGCACTCCCGTATGCCTCGACCACGACTCCGCGAAGGCGTCCTGGAAGGCATTGGCCGCCACGTAGGCGCTGTAGCCGAGCCCCCCGAGAACCGTCGACAGCGAAGAGAACAGCATGCAGAAGTCGAGCTCTCGTCCCGCCAACGCTTCGGCCAGGACCTGGGTACCCTCGAGCTTGGATCGGAAGTGGAGCGCACACTGCTGCGGCCCGGTGTGCTGGACGGCGGGAAATCCATCGTCCTCGAGCACGCCGGCGGTATGCAGCACGCCGTCGAGGGCGCCGAAGCGCTCGAGCACCTCGCGTACCACCGCATTCATGCGCTGCGGATCGGCGACGTCGGCCGCTAGGGGCAGCACCTCGGCACCCGCAGCACGCAGGCGCTCCACGGCCTCGATCCGAACGCTGACGGGATCGTCGGCGGGGTGGCCTTCCAACCACTCCTGCCAGCGGTCTTCGGGCGGAAGCTCGGTCCGCCCCAGCAGCACGAGACGTGCGCTGTAGGAGGTCGCCAGATGTTCCGCCAGCACGAGCGCGGCGCGGCCGAATCCACCGGTGATCATAACCACGCCCCGACGGCGCAGAGGGATCGGAGGCGCCATGATCTCGCCGGCGTGCAGCGGCTCGAAGACGCGGGCCCAACGCTGGCCGCGACGGTACGCCAGCTGGCTCTCGCTGCCCATCCGCCCGAGCTCGAGCAAGAGCCATCGCACCACGCGATCCGAGTCCACTTCGAGGTCCTCAGCGTCGACATCGATGACCCGGCACGCGACGTGCGGCAGCTCCTGCGGCACGACCGTAGTGGCTCCGAGCAACGTGGCCAGCTCGGGAACGATCGGCTCGTGCCCATGGACCGCCCACAGGCCACTCGTGATCACTTCCAAACGGACCGGATCCGTCAAGTGGTGTCGAGCGAGGGCCTGGACGAGGTAGAGCAGGCTGTAAAGACCCAGCGCCTGGCGATCGTTCGGCGACCTGTCTTTTGGAGACCTGTCTTTTGGAGACCCGTCGCTCGGCGACCCGTCGCTCGGCGACCCGTCGCTCGACGATAACGTGTTAGAGGATGACGTCTCATGCGTCGCCGTCGCATTCAGGCAGTGCACGATCACCGGCGGCGAGCCGCCGAGCTCAATCACCGCTTCCAGCAGCTCGTCGTAGTCCCCCGGCTGATCCAGTCGAAAGGTGAAGCGACCGTCCGCGCCGCGCTCGAAGCGCTCACCCGCGACCGCCATGGTGATCGAGCGTCCCGCTTCCATCAGCTGAACCGGGAGATCTAGCCCGAAGCCGTCGCCCTGCCCGAGCACCAGCCAGGGACGCTCATTGTCCGGCGGCTCCGCCGTCGGCACGGGTGTCCGTTTCCACGACGGGACGTAGAGCCACTCGTCGGGCGAACGCTTGGCGACCGTTTGCGGTGCCACCGCACTCATCGTCATGCCATGAGCGGGTTCGATCCAATGTTCCCGGCGCTCGAACGGGTAGGTCGGCAGCGGTACCCGGTGGCGCTGCTCGTCGGCATAGAAGCCGGCCCAGTCGATGGGCTTGCCCGCTAGCCAGAGTAGGCCGAGGTTGCGCAGCGCGAACTCGACATCCGAGCCCGATTGGAATCCCGAGCGCAGCGAGCTCAGGACTACCGGATCCTCTTGGCTCGTAGCCCCCGGATGCTGAAGCGCCAGGCTGCCCAGCGCCTGCCCCGGCCCCAGCTCCAAGAGGATCCGGCCAGGCTCCTGCCACAGCTCGGCCAGGCCGGCGCCGAAACGCACGGACTGACACAGAATCTTGCTCCAATAGGCCGGGTCGGTCGCCTCTTCGTCCGTGATCCAGGTGCCGGTGACGTTGGATAGGTAGGGGATGCGCGGTCGCTCCAACTGGAGGCTGCTCACCTGCTGGGTCAACGGCTCCACCAGCGGCGCCATCATCCAGGAGTGAAAGGCATGGGTCGTTTCCAGCCGGCGGCACAGCACACCTTCCTCGAGCAGTCGCGACTCGACGCTAGCGATGCCGGCCTCCGAACCGGAGAGCACGCTCAGCGGCGGTCCGTTGATCGCCGCCAAGGACACTTCGGGTCCGAGCAGGCGCTGGACCTCGTCCTCGCCCAGCGGCACCGCGAGCATCGCTCCCTCGGGCAATGCTTCTATCATGGCGGCGCGACGCGCCACCAGGGTCAACGCATCGGGCAGCGAAAAGACACCTGCGATACACGCCGCGACATACTCACCCAGGCTGTAGCCGATCATCGCCTGGGGTTCGATGCCCCAGGCCATCCACTGCTTGGCCAGGGCGTACTCGACGGCGAACATCATGGGATGGGCGATCGCCGTGCGGTGCAGCGCCTTCCCTGCCGCGCTGTCGCCCCTACGCGAGCGGCCCAGCATGCGACGCAGGTCTGTCGTCGCCTCGGCCGGCGCTTCCGACTCCTCGGCGTACAGCAGCTTGCGGAAATCGACAAGGATCAGCGGCTCCAACAGCTCCGCGCAGCGATCGATCTCGCTCCGAAACACCGTTTCGCTGTGGTACAGCTCCCGGCTCATGCCGACGTACTGATCGCCCAACCCTGGAAACATGAAGGCGACCGGACGGTCCGCCGTGCTCTGGACCGCCTCCAGCACGTGGTCGGGATCATGCTCCGACAGTCTCGCCGCGGCATCTTCATGGCTGCTGCACACCGCGAAGCGGCGGTGCTCGAACGACGCTCGACCGACCTGCAGGGTGTAGGCGACGTCCGCCAGATGCTGCTCCGGCTGCTGCTCGAGGTGACGCGCCAGGTTGTCCGTGGCCGCGTCCAAGGCCGTCGCCGTCTTGGCCGACAGCATGAGGAGCTGGTGGGGCCGCGAAGGACCCGAGGGGGTCGGTTCCGGGGCTTGCTCGAGAATCATGTGGGCGTTGGTGCCACCAATACCAAAGGAGCTCACCGCGGCTCGCCGAGGCGTCAACGACTCGGGCCACGGCCGCAGCCGGGTATTGACGGCGACGGCACCGTTCGCGAAGTCGATCTCCGGATTGGGGGTCTCGAAACCCAGGCTGGGGGGAATCTCGCCATGCTGGACCGTTAGGGCCGACTTGATCAGCCCCGCCACCCCGGCGGCGGCATCGAGGTGACCGAAGTTGCTCTTGATCGAACCGATGGCGCACCGCTCCCCGCCGGCCGGGCTCGCCAACACCTGATTGAGTGCGGCGATCTCGATCGGGTCTCCGAGCGCCGTTCCCGTGCCGTGGGTCTCGACATAGCCGATGCTGTCCGCCGAGACCCCGGCGAGCGCTTGCGCCAGGGCGATGACTTCCGCCTGGCCGCGCTGGCTCGGTGCGGTGAAACCCGCCTTCAACGAGCCGTCGTTGTTGATCGCGGCGCCGCGGATCACCGCCTGGATCGCATCGCCATCGGCGAGCGCATCGCTCAAGCGCTTGAGCACGACCAGACCGATACCGTTGCCCGGGATACTGCCTCCCGCCGAGGCATCGAACGGTCGACAGCGCCCGTCGGGTGAGCCGACGCTGCCCTTCTGGTAGAGGTAGCCGCGCTGCTGCGGCACCGCGACGGTGACGCCGCCGGCAAGCGCGATGTCGCATTGGTAGCTCAGCAGCGAGCTCACCGCCATGCACGACGCCACCAGCGAGGTCGAGCAGGCGGTTTGAACGGTGACGCAGGGTCCCCGCGCATCCAGCTTGTAGGCGACGTTGGTGGCCAGAAAATCGGCATCGTTGCCCAGGCTCAGCTGCATCTCTCCCAGCGTCTGCGCGAGCTCGGGGTGGGTCGCCAGATTGTTGCGCCAATAGGTGTTGGCGCTCTTGCCCACAAAGATACCGACCGGATCGCTACAGACGGTCGGCGGGTAGCCGGCCAGCTCCAGCGCCTCCCAGGCATACTCCAGCATCAGGCGATGCTGCGGGTCCATGATCTCCGCCTCGCGCGGGCTGAACCCGAAGAACTCGGCGTCGAACCGTTCGACCTGTTCCAGGATGCCGCGCGCCGGGACGTAGTCCGAGCGGGCGACCACCGCCGGATCGACACCGGCCTGGCGCATCTCGTCCGGACTGAAGAACGCCACGGACTCTCGCCCCTGCCGCAGATTCTGCCAGAGCGACTCGACGTCCCGAGCCCCCGGGAACCGGCCGACCATCGAAATGACGGCAACGGCCCTGGAAAGCGCTGGATCGGCGTTAGCCATGCTGGGGCCCCCTGTGGAGCTGGGCGGCCTGCCGAGCCGCCCGGGTGTTGACGAACGTGGCCTCGAGCTGGCGCAGGGCCCGATCCTGGAGATCGCTCGCGACGTCGTTCTGCGGAGCGCCACCCGAGATCCGCTCAGCCAGCGAGCTGATGGTTGGGTAGCGGAACAGCTCGACAATCGCCAGATCGAGCTCGAGCTCCTTGTTCAGCCGACGCTGGATCCGCGCCATCAGCAGCGAGTGCCCGCCGAGGTCGAAGAAGTTCTCGTCCAGGCCGACGATGGAGAGCCCGAGAATGTCCTTCCAGATCGCCGCGATGGTGCGTTCTGTCGCGCTCTTGGGAGCCCGCCGCGGCACCTCGACGGAGTGCTCGTCGGGCGATGGCAGATTGTCGCGGTCGACCTTGCCGTTGGCCGTCAGCGGCATGGCGTCGAGCCTTACGAATTTCGACGGCACCATCGCCTCCGGCAGGCTGTCCGCCAGGAAGACGCGCAGCTGGGCCGGTGCCGGCGATTCCTCAGGATCGGGCACGACATAGGCCAGCAGGCGAACGCCGGTAGCGGTTTCCCGAGCGACGACCGCCGCGTTGAGCACCGCCGGATGGCGCAGCAGGGCGGCCTCGATCTCTCCGGGCTCGACCCGGAAGCCTCGCACCTGGACCTGCCGGTCCAGCCGGCCGAGGAACTCGATGCTGCCATCGGCCGAGCAGCGCACCCGGTCACCGGTCAGATAGGTACGAGCTCCGCGCTGCGGGCTCCAGGGATCCGGCACGAACCGCCGCGCGGTGAGCCGGAACTGTCCCCAGTAGCCGCGCGCTAGATTCGAGCCGCCGATCGCCAGCTCACCGTGAGCTCCGGGCGGCGCAAGCTCGCCTCGGGGGCCCAGCACGTAGGCCCGCACGCCGTCGATGGGACGGCCGATCGAAGGCACACGCCGATCTTCCGTGCCCTGCTGGGGCGGCACCTCGCCACAGGTCGCCACGACCGTGTTCTCGGTCGGCCCATAGTGATTGATCAAGCGGAAGCCGGCGCTTGCGGGCGGGCGGTTGCGCAGTTTGTCCCCGCCGGTGAGCACGGCGCGCAGCGCATGATGGGTCGGCCAGTCTTCCTCGAACACCGCCTCGGCCAGGGGAGTGGGCAGGAAGCTCGAGGTGATCGCGGTGGCGACCAGCTCCTCGACGAGCTCCGGCGGCGAGCCGACGGTCGCCGGGTCGATGACGCGAGCCGTCGCTCCTGCCGCAAGGCATGGCCAAAGCTCCCAAACCGAAGCATCGAACGCCGGGCTCGCCAGCACCGTCGAACGGTCTTCCGGACCGATCTCGTAGGCGCCCAGGTGCCAGCCGATCAGATTCATCAGGGTGCGGTGGCGCACGGCCACCCCCTTCGGTCTTCCCGTCGAGCCCGAGGTATAGATCACATAGGCCAGGTTGTGCTCACCGGTAGGCGTGTCCGCGCTCTCGCTCGCCGGCGGGTGCGCGTCGCTATCAGGCTGAGACATCAGGCCGGCCAAGCGCGGGCAGTGAATTTCGATCTCGCAGGCCGGCAGCAGCTCGGCGAGCCCCTGCTGTGCGAGGACCAAACGCGGCGCCGCGTCGTCGAGCATGAAGCCCATGCGATCCTGCGGGTAGGCCGGATCGATCGGGACGTAGCAGCCACCGGCTTTGAGCACGGCCAGCAGCGCTACCGCGAGATCGACCGAGCGGTTCATGCACACCACTACCCGCTCTTCGGCAGCCACTCCCCGCTGGCGCAAGTCGCAGGCCAGCCGCTCAGCCATGCGATTCAGACCGCGGTAGGTCACGGCCCGGTCGCCGTCCTCGACCGCGATGGCGTCGGGACGACGCTCGACCTGCCACGCCACGAGCTCGTGGATGCAGGCCTGGGGCAGCGCTCGACGCCCGGTCTCGTTGCGCTCGATGATGATCTGTTGAGCTTCGGCGACGTCGAGCAGGGGTAGCTCCGAGACGCGCTGGTCCGGCTCGGCGAGCAGGCCATGGATCAACGTTTCGAAATGCCCCAGGAACCGCAGCATGGTGGTCGTTTCGAACAGATCGACGTTCCACTGCAGTCCGGCCTCCCAGCTGCCGTCGGCCCGCTCTTCGAGCATCAGCAGCAGGTCATACATCGCCGTGCCCCGATCGACGGCGAGGCTGGACAGCTCGAGCTCGCCGAGCCGCAAGCCATCACCGGTGTGACTCAGGAAATCGAACACCACCTGGAACAGCGGGCTGTGACTCAGGTGCCGATCCGGCTGCAGCTCCTCGACCAGCCGCTCGAACGGCAGATCCTGATGGGCCAGCGCTTCGATGCTGAGCTGGCGCACACTCTCGAGCAGCTGACGGAAAGTCGGATCGCCCGGAGCCTCGACGCGCAGCGCCAGCATGTTGACGAAGAATCCGATCAGGTTCTGGGTCTCTTCGCGGCTGCGGCCGGCGACCGGCGTGCCGATGACCAGGTCGGTGTCGCCGGTGTAGCGCACGAGCAGGGCGGTGAACGCCGCCAGGAAGGTCATGAACTGGCTGGCTCCGCGTTCCGCACCGAGCGCCCTCAGGCCGTCACCACACGCCGGGGCCAGCAGCCGACTGCCGTTGCGGCCGCGATGGCTCTGGACGGCCGGACGCGGATGATCCGTCGCCAGCTCCAGGGTGCGGGGCGCTCCCTCCAGGCGGGCGCGCCAAAACGCGATCTCACGGGCGCAGGCATCGCTCTCGAGCCAGCGCCGCTGCCAGCTGGCGAAGTCGCCGTATTGGACGCTCAGCTCCGGCAGCGAGCGAGCCGGTACCCCAACCGGCTGGCCGGCATACCGGCCATAGAGGATCGACAGCTCGCGCAGGAACAACGCCCGCGACCAGCCATCGGAGACGATGTGGTGCATGTTCAAAGAGAACAGGTGCTGCTTCGGCCCGGTGCGCAGCAGCGTGAAGCGCACCAGGGGGCCGCGCGAGAGATCGAACAGGGTCGTGGCCTCGCTCATCAGCTGGCGGTCGGCTTCGGCGCGACGAGCGGCCGCCGGCAGCGCCGTCAGGTCGACGAGACCCACGACCGAAGGCGGCTTGGCGGCGACCACCTGAACGGCCTTGCCCTGCACTTCGACGATGCGAGCCCGCAGCACTTCGTGACGGCGAAGGATCTCGCGAATGGCGAGCTCCAGGGCAAGGGGATCGAGATCACCCTCGAGGATGCCCGGAAACGGCAGGTGATAGAGCGAGGTGCCCGGCACCATCTGCTCCATAAACCAAAGCCGCTGCTGACCCGGAGACAGCGGGACGACCCGCGGTCCCCCTTTCTTCTGGCGCATGAGACGGGCCAACCGAGCGCGCTTCTGCTGCAGGGTGGACGGCTGCTGACCGGTGACCGGCGCTTCATTCATGACTGACCTCCTCGAGACTGAGCTCTGCGAGGAGCTCGTCCATCTCACCTTCGGAAAACTCCTCCAGCGCCAGGTCTTTGAGCGCTAGGTCTTCCAGCGCCGGGTCTCCTAGCGCTGGGTCTTCCAGCGCCAGACCGCCAGAGTCCTGGATCATCGCCGGCGCGGAAGCTTCGACCGCGGAACGGTTCATCGCCTCGCCATCACCCGCGGCCTCGCCATCGATCAAGTCGGCCAGCTTGGCAACGCTCGATGCCTCGAAGATCACGTGCAGAGGCAGCTCGCGACCAAAGGCCTCGCGCAGCCGAGCGGTGAGCTGAATGCCCAGCAGCGAATGGCCTCCGAGCTCGAAGAAGTTGTCGAACACGCCGATCTCGGCGATGCCCAACAGCTCCGACCAGATCGCTGCGATGGTCGCCTCGGTCGGGTTGCGAGGCGCGTGGTAGTCGCTCTCGAGGCCGGCCCGCTCACCGGAGCCCGGCTGCTTGGCTTGCAGTCGATTCAAGAGCTGGTCGACATCCGCATCGCGGTAGCCGGCGATGACGGTCTCCAGATCACGCTGGCTCACCACCCACTGCGGGACATGGGCGTTCGCCAGCAGTCGATGGAACACCTCCACCCCCTCGTGCGGGGCCAACCCTCCGTCACCCGCTCCGATCGTCAGGGGCGGCTGCGGTGCGGCCGAGCTCGAGGCCGAGCTCGAGGCCGAGCTCGAGGGACGGTCCTCCGCCGCCTGCGACTCGAGATCGACGTCGAGACGGCGCAGGGTGTAGCCGCGGACTTCCGCCAGCAGCTCGCCATAGGCGTCCATCACGTCGACGTCGAGCCTCACGACCGCGCCGTCGGCGGCCTCTTCCTCGCCAAACCGCAGGTGACTGAAGACGCGCGACGGCAGGCTCGCGAACACCCGCACCTGCTCGTACCACATCGGCACGTACTGGCCCTCGTAGACGAAGCGCAGGCCGCAGCTGGTCGCGCTGTCGAACAGCGCTGGATGGAGAGTGAAGTCGCGCGCTTCGGATCGGACTTCCGCCGGCAGCTCGATCTCGGCCAGGGCTTCGCCATCGCCCAGACGAATCGCCCGCACGTTGTGCCACCGGAGCCCGTGGGTGGTGGCGTTCTCGGGCGCATCGCCCAGGATCTCCCGCCGCCGGCAGCGCTGACGGATCGGCTCGAGCGGTATGCGCCGCGCGCCGCGCGACTCGAGCCGGCGGATCGTGCCGCTGGCATGCAGCTGCCACGGGGAGTCGCCGTCAGCGGGGCGCGCCTTGATCTCGAGCTCCCGAGCCTCGGGGTCGTCGCCGAACCGCACCTCCGATCGGACGTCCTGCGCCTCACCCGAAGGCACCAGCAGGGGTCGATGCAGCGCTACCCGAGACAGCTCGACCGGCACCGCGGCGCTCGGCGAGCCTGGGCTGGCCGACGACGCGGCGAGGGCGAGCTCGAGGAAGGCGGTGCCCGGCAGCAGGGTCTGGTCCGCGATGCGATGCTCGCCGACCACCCAATCCTCCTCCGCGCTGAACCGGCTGGTGAAGACCTGCCGGCGGGTGAAGGCCTGATGCTCGGCGCTCGCATCCCAACGCTCTTCGAGCAGCGGGTGATCGACCTGGGTCGCGGTACCGCCCTTGTCCGGCACCTCTTCGGCGCTCGGTTCGTCGCCGGCGACGGCGACGCCCGCATCCTCGACCTCGGCCGGCGGCCGAACCGCCATGCCGACCTCCTTCCAACGGTCCCAGTTGATGGCGAGGACCGGCAGGTCGCTGCGCTGAGCGAACGCGTCCAGGAAGGCGTTGGCGGCGCAGTAGTCGACCTGGCCGATGCCTCCGACCACCGAGCTCAGGGACGAGCACAGCACGAGAAAATCGAGCTCGCGGGAATCGCCGCGGAACAGCGACTCGAGCACCAGGGTGCCGCGCACTTTGGGAGCCAGCACTGCCGCGGTTTGCTCCGGGCTGCGGCTGTGGATCAGCCCACCCCCCGGCACACCCGCCGCATGAATCACGCCGCGGATGGCGCCGAAGCGCTGCTCGCCCTCGGCGACCGCCCGCCGCATGCCGGGGAGGTCGCAGACGTCGGCCTGCACCACCATGACCTCGGCTCCGTGCTGCCGCAGGGCCTCGATAGACCGCGCCTCGCTCTCGGACCACGACTCGGCCGCCGCCAGCGGCCGCCGCGTCGTCAGGATCAACTTCGCCTCGGCTCGACGCGCCAGGTATCCCGCCAGCTCGAGGCCGACGCCACCCAGTCCGCCGGTAATGAGGTAGGTACCGCCACGCCGCAAGGCCAGCGGCGCATGCGCTTCCTCAGTCGACAGCGCGTCCCCGCTCGCCTCTCCGTTGCCTGGGACCGCCGGCAGCGGCATCGGCTCGAAGCTCTGCAGCCAACGATGCCCCGAGCGGTAGGCGACGCTGGTCACGGCGGGTCGCCCGGCGGTCAGCGACAGCGCTTCGGCGAGCACCTGCGTAGCCAGCCGTTCGGCGTCCCTACCGGTCGGCTGCCGCAGGGCGACGTCGATGTGGAGGCAGCTGATCTGAGGATATTCCTGTGGCGCCACCCGGCACGGGCCAAGCACCATAGCCTTGGCCGGAGAGAGCGGCTCATCACCCAGGACCGAATGAACCCCTTCGGTAACCACCAGCAGGTGCGCCGGTTTCTCGACGCCCCGGCTCCCCAGAGCACGCGTTAGGACGAACAGGCTGCGGAATGCCAGGGTCTGCAGCGCGTCAGTCTCCAACGTCTCTAGCTCGTCAATATCGCCCTGTTCGCCCGCGGCGTTCGGCCCCGAGGTCCAGAGGTGAAGAATCTTGCTCGGCACGCCGCCGTCTTCTTCCAGGGCATCGAACAGCTGCTGGTAGTCCTCTGGCCGGCACGGATCGACGGTGAAGCGGCCGTCCGTCCGCTCGAACCGTTCGCCGGGCGCGACCTCGACCACGTCTTGACCGAGCTCGCGCAGACGGCGTGCGAGGGTGTCACCGAAACCCCAGCCGTCGACCAGCAGGAGCCAGCGGTCACCGGCTTCGAGGCTGCCCAGCGGCGGCGCCAGCGAGCGCTTCCAGGACGGCAGATAGAACCAATCCTCGAGCTCGGCGGGCCCGGCTGCCCTGGGTAACGACGTGCCGGCGTCGATCCAGTGGCGCTGGCGTTCGAAGGGATAGGTCGGCAGCGAGACCCGTCGACGCGGTGCGTCGCCATGCAGGGCCTGCCAGCGGATCGGCACGCCGGCGAGCCAGAGCCGACCGCAGGCGTTCAGGCAGGCGGCCAGATCGGAGACCGCGTCGCGCGCATGGGGCAGGCTCGACAGCGCCGCGCCGGCCGGCGGCCGAGTCGCCTGCTGCCGGCTGAGGGTGGTCAGGGAGCGCCCCGGACCAACCTCGAGCAGCACCCGATCCGGGTCTTCGAGCAGCTTCGCCAAGCCATCGGCAAAACGCACGGGCTGGCGCGCGTGCTGCAGCCAGTAGTCCGAGTCTGTAGCCTGCGCCGCGGAGATCCAATCTCCGGTCAGGTTGGACACGAACGGCACCTGCGGCGGCTGCAGATCCACCCGTAGCAGCCGCTCGCGCAGCCGCTCGATCGCCGGCTCCATCATGGCGGAATGGAAGGCATGAGAGGTGTGCAGCCGCCGAACCCGACGCTGCGCAGCCACCAGCTCGGCCTCGCAGGCCTCGATCTGCGCGCTCGGCCCGGATAGGACGCACAGCCCCGGCGCATTGATCGCCGCCAGGTCCAGCTCCGGCCTCTCGGCCAGCAGCTCGCGCGCCTCGGCCTCGGTCAGATCGACGGCGATCATCGCGCCGGTGGGCGCCGCCTGCATGGCGCGTCCTCGCTCGGCGATGACGGCCAGCGCATCCTCAAGGGTAAACACCCCGGCCAGGCACGCCGCCACGTACTCTCCGACGCTGTGGCCCACCAGCGCCTGCGGCTCGACGCCCCAAGCCTGCCATTGACGAGCCAACGCGTACTCAATACTGAACAGAGCGGGCTGGGCGAAGCGCGTCTCGGTGAGCCGCGACGCGGCCCGCGACGCGGCCTCAGCACGGGGATAGATCAAATCCCGCAGGTCCAGCTCGAGCTCCGGCACCAGCATTTCGGCGCAGCGATCGAGCTCGCGTCGGAACACGGCCGCGTGCTCGTACAGCTCCCGCGCCATGCCGACGTGCTGCGCCCCCTGGCCGGGGAAGCAGAAGACCACCGGCCGCTCCGAGCTCTCTGCCACCGAGGTCCAGATCCGCTCGGGATCTGAGCCGGCCAGCACCTCGGCAGCATCCTGACGATCGCTTGCGCTGACGATTCGGCGATGCTCGAACTGCCGGCGCCCGACCCCAAGGGTGTAGGCGACGTCGGCCAGCTCGGCGGCATCGTCGCCGGCCAGATAGCCCGCCAGGCGAGCGGTCGCCTGCTCCAGAGCCTGGCCGCTGCGAGCCGAGATCGGCAGCAGATGCCAGGGCTGGTGAGGCCGATCGAGCGCTTGCGGCTCCGGTGCTTCCTGCATCACCAGGTGGGCGTTGGTGCCGCCGAGGCCGAACGAGCTGACGCCCGCGCGCCGCGGCGCGCCGTGCTTCGGCCAGGACTGCAGCTCCGTGTTGACGTAGAACGGGCTGTCGGCCAGAGCGGTTTTCGGGTTGGGCTCCTCGAAATGCACCAGCGGAGGACTCTGGCCGCGCTCCAGGCACAGTGCCGCCTTGATGAGGCTGGCGCCGGCGGCCGCGGCGTCGAGGTGTCCGAGGTTCGCCTTCACCGAGCCCAGCGCACAGAACGCCTTGCGCTCGGTCTGCTCTTCGAACACCTGGCTCAGGGCCCGCACTTCGATCGGATCTCCCACCGCCGTACCGGTGCCGTGCGCCTCGATGAGACCGATCGAATCCGCCTCCACCCGGGCCGTAGCCATCGCCCGGCGCAGGACCTCGGTCTGTCCTTCGACACTCGGCGCCGTATAGCCAGCCTTGTCCGAACCGTCGTTGTTGATCGCAGACCCTCGGATGACCGCCCGCACGGTGTCACCGTCCGCCAGCGCTCGATCCAGCGGCTTGAGCAGCAGGACGGCCACGCCGCTGCCCCCCAGGGTGCCGCTGGCCTGGGCATCGAACGGACGGCAGTGGCCATCGCGAGAGCCGATGCCGCCAGCCTCGAACAGGTACCCCTGGGTCTGCGGAACAGTGATCGCGACGCCGCCCGCCAGGGCCATGTCGCAGTCGCCGGTCAGCAAGCTCTGAGCCGCCAGGTGCACCGCCACCAGCGAAGTCGAGCAGGCGGTTTGCACGGCGACGCTGGGGCCGCGCAGGCCGAGCTTGTACGACACCCGCGTGGCGAGAAAGTCTTTGTCGTTGGCGATCCGCAAGGGGTACTCGCCGATCTCGGACAGCAGCCCCAGGGGTACCTGTTCGAGGCTGGCGGCATCGGCTCTCGCGATGGCCACTGCCGTCCGTTCGATGCCCAGGCCAGCGGCACCCTGGGGGGCAGCGGCGTGGCCGTCCTGCT
>JBCCEE010000161.1:0-15863 GCA_039030415.1 Acidobacteriota bacterium | reverse complement strand
GCGGTAGAGCCTGGCCGCTCTGCGAAGCATGGCTCTCGAGTCGTCCGGTGTCGCCTGGGCCTGTCGCTGCCAGCTCAAAGCCTGGTAGAACATCAGGCGAGCTTCACCCGCGTCGTCGTTCGCTTCCCTGGCTTGGCGACGACCGTGACGAAAGTGCTCCAAGGCTTCTTCGTAGCGACCGGCCTCCAGATCGGCTCGGCCGCTGGCGAGGGCTGCTTCGAACGGAGCTTGGGCACGGATCGGCCACGCGCCGAACAGCCCGATAACGAGGAGGGCGACCCCGGCGGCATGGTGTTTCACGGCAGGTTCCTCACGCGCATCAGTATTCTCCGACGGTGCCATCTCGAACGTCCGCTGCCGTATCCAGCTCGTACTTTTCCATGAAGACTCTGAGCGACTGAGCTTCGGCCAACACGCCCGGGATCCGGTCGTCCCAGCCGACCTCGCTGACGCGAATCGGCGGAAAGGAAAAGAAAGCGACGTTGCACTGCACCATGCCGCGCCAGGCGTCGAGCTCGATCTCGCCGACTGGGTCCAGCCCCATGTTGCCTTCCTGCTTGGCGCGCAATGGCTGAGCGCTAGCTGCCAGGCCGGTGCTACGGTTTGGCAGAGAGGCCATCGCAGCTCCGTGGGCAGCAGGCTCTGTCGACGCTGCGGGACCCTCTCCCTCGAACTCGACCCGTAGCTGAGATTCCTGCGTCGCCTGCAGATCGGCCCAGGCGAAGGGCACGACGATCGATTCCCCCACCTCGTGAACGTGCACCTGATTCGCGATGGGAATCTTGCTCAGGAATTGTTTGTGCAGCTTGCGAAGGAAGCTGTCGTTGGCGAAGTCGGTCTGCACGACAGCCACCAGATCCTGCCGCAGCAGAGATGGACTGTGGGATGGCTGGTCGTCATAGACGTCGTAGAGCTCCTGCGCCGGCAGCTGGGGCAGCGCCAGCTCTTTTCCCGCGATCCGGGCGACGTATTTCAGCAGCACCGCGGCACCGTACTGGCGCTGCTCAGTGACCAATTGCAGCTCCAGCTCGGCGTCGACCGGCTCGGCCGACCCGTCGGTGCGGAGCCAGCTCAGAAACTGGAAGTGGGTCTCGGCTTTCAACGCCAGCTCGGTGGCGACGTGAGTTTCGACACCCCGGCGACTCTCCTTCAGGTTGTCGACGAAATGCGGGGCCTTGATGACGAGCGCGGTCGACACGATCGGTTTGGAGCCCTGGCCGGCCGCGGCCGGCGGAAACGCGAGGCTCGCCACCACAGCTCCTAGCGTGAGCGAAATCAGGAAGTCACGAGGTCTCGGCAGCATCAATCTACCTCCAGGACCAGAGTGTCGATATGGTCTTTCGCGCCGCCTTTCATGGTGACGGGTCGCGACGCGATGGGTTGGTCGGCACCTGCCCGGTAGATTTCGACCTTGATCGAGTCTTCGGGCTTCAGCTCCGACGTCGCCAAATGCCTGGCTTCGGCTTGCCAGCGAACCAGGTGCTGCGCTTGCTTGGCTTCTGGAACGCGTGCCCTGGTCAAGTACTCGAGCAAGACTTGGCGGAAGGCGTCCTTGTCCTGCCCGGCGGCGAACCACTCGAGAGCTTCGCCGGAGGCGCCGAGCAGCACGCACTCGCGGCGCAGATCGTCGAGCTGGAACGTTTGGCCACCGATGGCAACCCGCAGTGAATAGAGGGTTTCGGGGTCGTCGCTGCGTTTCGGCAGGCGCTGGAGCAAGCTCAGTCCTGGAACGACGCGCAGCGTCGCCAGTTGGCGGGATTTGAAGCTGCCGGGAACCTGCAGGCGGACGGGATTCCAGGGATATACCGTGCGACGTTCCGGCTCGAAGCCCGGGGGCTGAACGATGCGGAATTCCAGCTCGCGCTTCCCGGCCAGAAAGAAAGGACGGCCGACGACCCGCTGCTGCGAGCGGATTTTCAGGGGCTCGAGGTAGGGGTTGCCAAAGCGCTTCACCTCGACGAGGTACTCGCTGGGACCCGGGGCCGCATCGTAGGTCAAGTAGATTGAGGACGTCGTGGCATAGAGCAGGGCCTGCAGGACGAGCAGAAAAGCCAGGAGCTCGGTGGCTGCCCGGGAGCCCAGGAAGCTCTCGCCCACGAAGCTCTCGCCCAGACTTCCAGCTTCGTCGGTAACGCTCGACGGCAGCGACGAGAGCAGCTTCCACAGCGCCCACAGGCTGACCGTGCCGCCAAGCAGCGACGTCGCCTCCATCCACAGCTTGAGGTGCAAGAAGAACCACAGCGTCGCGGCGGCGGTCAGTACCGCGAAGAGCAGCAGGTTAACCCGATACCGCGTCAGCGAACCCTTGGCTTCGGGGGAGTTTCTGGACATGACTGCTGCGAGCCACTCGGTCTGACGCGGAATGGGCCTCATAGGATTGCGCTAACTTGGAACGACTGGTGCGTCTCGTCTACGCTCCATACAGCGTGAAATATCGTGCTGGTCTCCCAACGGGCTGCGATTTGCTTCGCAGAGAGCCCACGCCATAACTGCTAGGCTTCCGCGACGAAGGAGACGCCCATCGATGAATCCCCCCGTGTCATCCAGCCCTGAGCCGCCCGAGCCCGCTGCGTTCTTCACCCGCGAGGGCGACGGCTTCGCCTCGACCGTGCTGACCCGCGGCCCGTGGGATCGGCGCTTCCAGCACGGCGGACCGCCCTCGGCGCTGCTCGCGACCCTGCTGCTCGAAGGCGTCGAGGGGATGGCGCTGGCCCGCATCACGCTCGAATTCCTGCGTCCCGTGCCGATCGCGACGCTGCGCGTCGAGGTCGAAGAGGTGACCGAGGGACGCTCAGTGCGCCGCCGTCGGGCCAGGCTGTTCGCGGACAAAGAGGTGCTGCAGGCCTCGGCGCTGTTCATTCGCGAGCAGCCCATGGAGGGTGAGGACTTCGGAGATGCGTGGCCGCCCCCGGAGGAGCACGAGACGTTCACCTTCCCGTTTTTTCCGTGGAAAACCGGCTACCAAACCGCGGTCGACGTGCGATTGCTCGATCCGCCCTGGGGCAGCACGCCGATGCGCTGCTGGGCGCGGTCGCGGGTGCCGCTCATCGCCGGTGAGGAGCTGCTTCCCGAAGCGCACGCGCTGATCCTGGCCGACGCCGAGAGCGGCATGGGCCCGCCGGTCGATCCGCTGCAGTGGACCTACGTCAATCCCGACCTCACCGTCTACTTCGGCCGCCGTCCCGAGACCGGCTGGCTGGGGCTCGACATCCGCTCGTTCGCCGGCGATGGCGGCATCGGCCTGGCCGAAGCCCGGCTGCGCGATCGCCGCGGCGTCTTCGGGCGCAGCGCGCAGAGCCTGCTGGTGGAGAAGCGTTAGGGTTGATTGCCGTAGGATACGAGGCCTCAGTCTGCAGGCTGCACCGCCGCCACCTTGGCACAAAGCACCTGGCTCATCGATTCATGAGCTGCTCGAGCCGGACGCGTCCAGGGTCGGCACCGACAGATGACTCGGGTGCGGCCCTCCTACATGGATGACGTGGATTCCGGCGTTGTCATCGGAGACTTTCTCATACACTGGATGCGAGACGATCTCTTTCGAGGAGATTTGGATCTCTAGCGATTCACCCGCCTCGAAGAAGGTGGCGTGAGGAAACATGGGAATCGTGACCGGCACGACCTCATTGGGCGATAGTTTCTCGACGAGATCGAGTCGCAGCTCGGGCTGATGGGGCGTCGATCGCGCCTCGTCTAGAGCCCGCATCGAGGCTCTCAGGTAGCCCTTGCTGAGCACATCGTTGCGTTCACCCACCGAGCCATAGAACCGCACCGGTTTGCCTTCGACATCGAGCTTCTCCGCCACTGCGAAGACGGTCAGATCATCCGGGACATCCGTTTCGCCCTCGGCAGCTCGGACCTCGACATGGAGCTCGAGGATCATGACGCCGACGACCTCGGTCGCGGTCTCGAAGCGATACTGGACGACCACCTCACCGCCATTGCCCTCATAGGTGATCTCGGCAGTATGGGTAATGGGGCTCTCCGAGAGCGTTGGCGAGCCGGCATCGAAGTAGAGTTTTCTTCGCTTGGCTGCCGCTGGTGGCCACTCGGACTCGTAGCGGACATCGTGGACGACATCGCGGCTCGAGCGGACTTCGAGCCGAACCGGCGGCGTATCGAGAAATCCGCTGGAGGTGTCGTCTTTCAGAAAGCAGTCCATAAAATCACGCGTCAACTGCTGCACTTCGGGCGAGTAGTAGACGTCCCATTTGCCGTAGCGGTGGGTATAGACCCACTTGTGATTCGACTTCGCATGAACGAAGGCTCGGAACGAGCCGACCGTGTGAAGCCCGTGATCGGAAAACGAGGCGCAGACCAGCATCGGAAGATCGATCTGGTCGACTTTGGCGGCCTTCTCGGCCCAGAAGGCGTCGAAGAGTGGGTGCTCGGTGAGGAACTGCTTTGGCTTGGCTCCCTCGACGTGAAGAAAGTCTGCTTCGGTACCGCTGAGTGCCGGCAGTACCTCGGAGCTCCACCAGAAATCCGGGAAGCCGACTTCGCTCACGCCGCCAGGGCAAAACGCGTCGCGATACATGTCCGTTAGGCCCTCCCACGGTGAGATGCATTTCAGAGCCGGCGGCGGGCCGCCGTAGTACTGACAGGCGGCAACGTGATACTGCGTGATAGCGAGAAAGCTGACGCCGTTGAGTCCGACCTTTCCGGTCGACCAGGGTTGCGCTGCTGCCCACTCGATGGCCTCGTAGTAGCATTTCGCCTGAGTTTCGGTGAACACTCCAGGGGGGCCTTCGCTGCCGGCATAGCCAGGCAAGTTCAGGTTCACGACGGCATACCCCGAGGGCACCCAGAAGTTGGGGTCCGGCGATTCCCAACTGGTCAGGTTGGAGAATCGCGGTCGGCCAGCCTGAGGGATCAGTCGATACTGCTGCGGAGGGCCGTTCAACGGCGTCTTGCCCTGATGGCCAGTCAAACGGTTGTCATACGGATGGGCACACATGATGACCGGCATCGGTTCATCGGCCGCTGCTGCTCGCTGCGAGCGATAGAGATTCGCGGTGAGCGAGAAGCCGTCGGACATAGGCACGGTAACGCCATACTCGCAGAGTATGTCTGGGTCTGGCTGGGTCAGCTCGCACTGCGGATTCAGGATCTGTCCGCTGGCTATCGCGTGTTTGAGAATGGGGCCAGCAGATTTCAGCAGTTCCATGGCGTGCTTGATGTTCACCGGTTCGCCTCGAGGTGGGAGATCGTGAGGGTATAGGGCTCGCGACTCAGGTTCTCATCCGCCGGCGAAACGGCCATTGATGTGGGTTAACTCACGGCGATCGAACGCTGCCAATGCCGAGCTCGAGTGCAGCTCAGATGCGTTCAGAGCTCGTGCCTGCGCCGGTTGCGCAAGAATCGGCTCAAGCCCTCCGGCGTCACGCCCAGAAACTGTGCAATGACGTTCTGTGGTGCTTGACGAATGACCTCCGGCTGATGGGTCTCTAGAAAAGAATAGGCAGACTCGGTGCGATTGAACGTCTTGGTGAGGATCACCTCCTTGTCAAAGAGCATCGCCTCTACGAGCTTCTCGCGAAAGTAGCTCCCCAAGGGACCCGAGCGCGCGTAGTGGCGTCGCCAGGAATCGAAAGGAATCAGTACGCCCTGGCTGGCTGTGACGGCATAGATCGCGTCGCAGGTCGGCTCGTTGCGCCAAACGCTCGTTATCGTCGTGCAGAATTGTCCGCGCTCGAAGAAGCGGTAGACGAAGAGGTTTCCGTCATCTCCCAAGTAGGTGGCGGCGGCGATACCTTGGGTCATAAAAAGAACGTGACGCGGCACCACGCTGATCGGAAAGATATCCGCACGGCGTCGGAAACGGGCTTCGGAGCATTCAGCCTTCAACCCTCTCCATTCGTCGCTGTCAATATCGATACCGCAAGCCTCGAGCTCGCCTTCGAGGACTTCGAGAGGACTCTGTGAATCACTGCTCATGCTGCCCTCCGCGCTGTCGGTGGTTCTCCTGAGCCATGGCCTTTACCCGACAACCCAACGATGTCGGCGGAGCCCGCTGTGGATCCAAACACCCCTCTGCTGGCCCCTCTCCTCGAGTCGCGAGCTCGCGCCTATTCCGCAAAGACGACTTCGAAGTCGTCCTTCATGCTGACCCTTAGCCAGCCGTTCTGCTCGGCGTGCTGGATCAGCTTATCGTCCCGGTAGACGTACTCTTCAGGATCGTCGTGGACGAGGATCAGCCCGAGGCTGGGATATGGGCTGCTGGTGGCGTACTGCAGCATCTCGAAGTCGCCCATGGAGTTGCCGAAGGCGAGCACCGGCTGCAGGCCAATGCGGTTGCGGATGATCTCCGCCTTGCCCGCGCCATCCGGCGAGGGCGATAGGAATGCGTCCTGACGCACGAGGGCGGAGGTATCGTCTTCGAGCGAGAAGCTGAGCTGCACGGGTGAGCCGATCAAACGGGGCGCGGGAAGCTCCAGGACGTCGGTGCCGAAGCGGCGCGTGAAGCCCTGCTGGGATCCCGAGACGACGTAGACCGCGAAGCCTCTGGCGTGCAGGAGCTCGATGAGCTGGCGCATCGGCAGGTAGGTGAGCTGCGCGTAGGGGCGATCGAAGCGCGGGTGGTGATGCTCGTGGAGGAAGCGCTTCACATAGTCGCTGTAGAACGTCTGGGTCTCACCCAGGAACGCCTCGAGCAGCGCTTGTTCGACGCTGGCGTTGACGGTCTCGAGGTCGCCGTCGCAGGCCGCACGATAGAGCGATTTTTCGAGCAAAGCGGGCTGGGTTCGGGTGAGCTCGCAGAGCCGGTGGATGGCGACCATGACCTCCATGTAGTCCGGCTTCTCACAGCCGATCGTGCCGTCGAAGTCGAAGGTCGCCAGCCGGTGCTCCGGCGGAATGAAGCGGGGATCGCCCGGCCGGGTGATCTGCTCCAGGTACTCGAGGATGGTCCGTTTGACCGCGGTGTCGCTCCACGCGGACAGCGGGTCCGCTGCCGGCCCGGGGGGCTCGCCTGGTGGCTCGCCCGTCGAGCTGGCGTCCCACGCAGCGCAGGCGCCGACCAGGGGTAGTGCTAGGCACAGGAGCAGCACATAGATGCCGGAGGTTTTGCCTCGCAGGTTCATCGGCCCACCCTTCCACGTTGTTCTCGTATGGGTTCTCGCAGGTCGTCTCGTCGTTCGTGTGCCCCCGAGGTTATTAGACTTTTCGAGTCAGCGTTCGAGCTGCCGCAGATGGCGACCGTGGAATCAGCCGGCAACCGACGACCAGGCGGATAGATCGCCGGACTCGAAGCCGTCAGCGAAGAGGGATGCCGGCCCGCCGCCGCCGAGAAAGCCGATCGGCGCGCCGGAGCCGGGGGTGTAGAAGCGGCCGATGTTGGGCAGGACGGTGGCGAGGTCGGAGGGAGCGACGCCGAGCCACAGGGCGAGCTCGGCGAAATACTCGTCGCACGAGGTGGTGGGAATGAGACGGCCGCGGCCGGTGTCGAGGTCATTGTCGGCATAGAGCTGGGGGTAGCTGCCGTAGATGTCGCCGCCGACCACCGGGCCGCCCATCACCATGTGATTGCCGCCCCAGGCGTGGTCCGAGCCCTGGCCGTTCGAGGTCAGGGTGCGGGCGAAGTCGGAGGCGGTGAAGGTGATGACGTCGTTCAGCACGTTGAGCTCGGTGAGCGCGGCGTGGAATTCGCCGAGCCCTTTGCTGACCACCGGCAGCATTTCGGCCTGGGAGTTGATGACCTCGTCGTGGTGGTCCCAGCCGCCGAACAGGATGAAGAAGGTCTGACGCCGCGCGCCCAAGGCCTGGCGGGCGGCGATGGTGCGGGCGACCATGCGGAAGCTCTGGGACACTGAGTTTTCGGAGAAGGTAGTGGTCAGCGGCGACACCGCTCCGAGGGCGCTCGAGAACAGCAGGTGGGCGTCGACCGCGGAGCGATTCGCCTTCGCGAAGGTGTCCATGAACAGGCTCTGGTACTGCTGATCGAGCATGCTGTTGATCGCCGCGGTGCGCAGCTGGTTGAAGGGATCCGGCTGGTTGTAGCCGGTGACGCCGATGCTGCCGTTGCCCTCCGGGCGGATGGCGTAGGACACGACGTTGGTGCCGGCCTGGAAGACGTTGGTGCCGGATAGGGAGATGTTCATCGACACCGTGTTGTTGGCGTTCGAGTCGCGCAGCAGGTCGGCGGTACGTCCGGCCCATCCCAGGCTCGCGCGCTGATCCGGGATGCTGGTCTGCCAGTGCATGATCTGATCGCTGTGCGAGTACAGGCCGAGGGGCAGGTTGGCGCTGCCCGAGAGGATGCTCTGTTTGGTGGTCGGCTCGACCAGCGAGCCGACGTTGGCGACGAACGCCAGCTGACCCGCGCCAAACAGCTGCTGGACCTCGGGCATGCCGGGATGGACGCCAAACTCGCGGCCGTCGCTGGTCGCCGGAGTGATCGGCAGTAGGCTGGCTGCGGGCAGCGCCAGATCGCCGCGGATGGCGGCATACTCTGCATGCTCGGCGGCGCCGCGCGGCACCAGCATGTTGAACGAGTCGTTGCCGCCGGCCAGGAACAGGCAGACCAGGGCTTTGTAGTCGTCGCCGGGCAGGGCGCCACGGCTCGGGATCGACGGTCGAGGAGCCGCCATGGCGCCGGCGGCGCGCAGGTTGAGCAGGCTCGAGAACAGGGACGTGGCGCCGACGGCCGTGCAGCTGGCCTGGCCGAGGAAGCGGCGGCGTGAGGTCTGAGTCATGAGGGTCTCCTAGGTCAGCGAAGCTCGGTCTCAGCGAAGTACGGCGTACTCGGGGCTGATCATCATCAGGTAAAGGGCTAGCCGGACCTGGTTCTGAGGATTGGCGGAGAGCGGCAGGATGGCGTCGCGGACGGTGGTGCGGGTGGTGTCCGATAGCGTGCCGTAGGTCAGGATCAGGTCGAGGTGATCGATCAGCAGCTCCGGATCGGTTTGGGCGAGAGCGAGCTCCGGCGCCAGGTCGAGCGAGATGATGGCGTCGGGGTCGTAGTCGTAGAGGTAGAAGCTCTGGATAACGGCGCGGTCGATGGCGTTGATCGTCGCGACCGCCGTGTAGGCGTGGATGATCTCCAGCTCGGGGGCCACCAGATCGGCGTCGGTCAGGGCGCCGGCGGGCTGGTGGGTGGGCGAGAAGAAGTTGAAGACGCTCGGCGCCATGAAGGGGTACTGGGCCAGGAAGACCCTCTCGGGCTCGGGCAGGAAGGGCTCGAGCTGATCAGCGCCAAAGTGACGGTAGAGGCCGCTGTCGGAGGTGGCGTGGAAGGCGCGACCCAGCTGAACCCAGCGCACCAGCGGCTCACGCACCTTGCCGAACTGCGGATCCTGCAGGTTCGCCGGATCGCGCGCCTCGCTGTCGAGCAGGACGGCGCGGACCACCGCCGCCAGGTCACCGCGCACGCCGCTGCCGTTGTCGTCGAAGGCGGCGCTCACCCGCCCGACGTAGGCCGCGCTCGGGTTGGACGTCACCAGGAATTTGATCAGGTGGGTGGCGAGGAACGGGCCGACGTTCGGGTGATTGAAGAGGTGGTCGATGGCCATCTCGATGTCCTGCATGCCGGTCTGGCCTTCCGGTACGACGAAGCCGTTGAGCAGGGTCTTGGGCCCCGGCTCGTGCTCGGGCTCGTACATCACCATCGGCAGATGTCGCGTCTGCAGCCCGCGATCGCCGAACGAGATCTCACCGCCCGGCTCTTCCGGGGCCAGGCTCAGGCCGGTGAAGATCTTGGCCATCTCGGTGATCTCGGCGTTGCCGTAAGTCGGGATCGGCTTGCCGTCCGAGTCGAGCTGGCGGGTGCCGTCGGGGTTGAGCTCGAACAGGCCGATGGAGAACAGCTGCATCACCTCGCGGGCGAAGTTTTCGTCGGGAAAGCGGTTGAGCGTCGGGTCGCTGCGCCGGTTGTAGAGGTGGCTGAGGTAGATGCCCATGCTCGGCTGCAGGGCGACCTGCAGCAGCAGATCCCTGAAGTTGCCGAAGGCGTGGTCGGCCAAAACGTCCCAGTAGGCGCCGGTGGCGCGCGAATCCTCGTAGATCTCCTCGGGCTGGCGGGAGATGACGAAGATCTGCGACAGCGCGAACGTCACGCGATGTCGCACGACGTCCGGCTGGGTCATGACGTGCTTCCACCACACCCAATCGAAGTAGAAGATGAGCTCCGGTTCTGGGCCGGCTGCATCGATCAACGCGAAGACTTCGGGAAGGAGCGCTTGCCGGGGCAGCGCCATCTGGGCGTCGAGCCAGGCGGCAGGGCCGGCGGACTCGACGGCGTCGATCTGGGAGACATCGTCGCCGAAGGTGGCCTGGGCCAGGAACCGCGACGCCTGCTGGCGGTCGGTGAGCGTTGGCGTGCCGGTGGCGTTTGCCGCTGCCGGGCCAGCGGCGGCAGCCCCGAGCGCCACACCGAGAGCGCCTGTGCTTTGCAGGAATCGTCGGCGGTCGAGCCGCGGGTTTTGACGTAGGGCAGACGCTTGCCGGGCTGCATCGAGGCTTTCTTGAGACACCTGGGAGTCCTCCTGCGTTGATCTCCAGCGGCAGAGACGTTCGGTCAGCGGGGGGTGCGCAGGGAGTATGGCGGCGGCAGCTGGCCTCCTCGTGTCGCGAACATGAGCTCAATGTAATGTTGTTAGGCGTTCCGGGTGTCGAGCTCCCGCAGTCCGGCGGACCACCCGCGCTCAGGTTTTGTCAGCGCCGCATCGCTTGCAGGTGTCGCGCTCCGCTGGACGCCGGTTCCGCATTGCTTGCGGGCGTCACGCTCCGCTGGACGCCGGTTCCGCATCGCTTGCTGGCGCCGCGCTCGGATCCAAGTCGACCGCACATCGCTTGTGGAGGCTTCGCTCCGCTGAGCGTCGACACCCAAGAGACCCGAGCGACCCGCGCTCAACGGAGCGCGAGGCCCACATGGCTTGCACGGTCCTTCGCTCAGCGGAGCGCGAGGCTCACATGGCTTGCACGGTCCTTCGCTCAACGGAGCGCGAGGCCCACAGGGCTTGCGCGGCCCTTCGCTCAACGGAGCGCGAGGCTCACATCGCTTGCAAAGCTAACTTTTGGCGGAGCGCGAGGCTCACATCGCTTGCAAAGCCCACTTTCAGCGGAGCGTAGGACCCACGTCGCTCGTTGAAGCGGTATTTTCCGGCCCCGGAGGCTAGAGGTTGAATCTCAGCCCGACTCTCACCGGTCGACGGGCTCCGCGGAGTGTCTGAGGGCAGATGCTGAGATACCGGCTTGGCCCAGCCAGTAGAGCACGATGATGAAGTAGCGGATCCCGAACAACGGCTCACCACCGTCGAAACGGTCGATAGCGATGAGACTATCGGAGGTCGCGAAAAGCAAAGCGCCAAGGAACGCGGTGACGGCACAGCGTCCTCCGGTGCCGAGCCAGGCCGCGGCGCGCCACATCATCGAGCAGATCACCAGAGCGTAGACCGCCACCGGGGTCAGCATCCCGGCGGCAACGAGTCCGTCGTGCAGCCACCACAGCAGGCCGACTCCCCAGATCGCGAAGGGCAGGGCTCGCGCCAGCTTCAGGGCCTTGGCTTCACCGACTAAGGCCGCGATGTAGGCCAGGTGCGCCAGCAGGAAGGCGCCGACTCCCGGCAGAAACGTCGCGTCCGAAACCTCCAGCAGAACGTCGCCGACGGCGGACAGCCCGAGCCCGAGCACGATCAGCGAAGCCCGCGGTCGCTCGCCATAGCGCCACACCGCCACCGCCATCAGGATTACCGGCCAAGGCTTGGTCGCCAGCCGCACCGCATACAGGTCAGCCGCGATACCCCAGAGGAACAACCCGGCAGCGGCGAAGCCGAGCGCGGTCAAGAACGACGGTTGGCGCATCGCGTCATTGTAGCGAGGCGTGAGATCGCGAAGGACCCGAGGTGCTCACCTGGACGACTGGGTGCTCAATCGGGCGGCGGGAAGATGCTGCCGATCATCGTGTCGACCATCTCGCCGGTTTCCTTGACCACGCCGAATGAGTAGTCGTGGCCTTCATCGGAATGGGGCCAGAGGTTCACGGACCAGCGGGCTCCCGAGTCTTTGATGGTCACATGGAAATGCTGTCCCAGCTCATCGAGGCCGGCGCGCAGATCACCATAGGAGCCCAGGTCGCCCTGTTCGCGCAGGGTCGCGTCGACCTGCAGCCAAGCGGGGCTGCCGGGGGCTTCTCCTTCCGCCACTCTCTGAGGAGGATCGGGAGGTGGCTCGATCCAGGATTGAGGAATCTCGGTCGGGCCGCATCCGAAGACGGCCAGCAGTCCGCTCCAAGCCACAGCATGCAGGATTGTTGACAGTGTCCTCTCTGGCTTCATCTCGGGCTCCCGTCTCGGGTGGAGGATCGGTAAAGGACCGCGATGGCAACCCTGCCGCGGGTCCTGTCGATCTTGGACTCTACTGCACCGGCGCAAGTTCCACGGTTGGAAGGCGAGCTCCTTTGGCCACGGCGAGAGCCCCACCGATGGTGCCGCCGCACCGGCTATTGCCGCGCCTGACGCTCGAAGAACTCGAAGACCGCCGGCAGAAAGTTGACCCGCGACAGGTCGTGGCCCAATCCGGGCAGCTCGACGAATTGATGGGGCATGTCGAGCTCGCCCATGCGCTGCACCCAGCGCCGCACGGCTCCCTGGGACACGGCGTCGTCCCGGTCGCCCAGGACGACGATGGTCGGTAGGCGGCTCATGCGGTCGAGTGGCTTCGGATCCTGGGGGGTCGCGGGGGAGATCGGAGCCAGCCCGGCCCACAGCTCGGGGTGGGCGGCGCCCAGGCCCCAGACGCCGGCGCCGCCGCGTGAGAATCCCATGAGGAAAACGCGCTCCGGGTCGACCCGGTACTGATCTCGAGTATCGGCCAGCACCTCGAGCACATAGCTCTGGTGGAGCTCGCCGACGCCACTCGAGAACGGGCAGACCAGCAGGTAGCCGTAGCGTTCGGCCAGCTCCCTCAGGCGCTGGAATTCCATCACTTGCTCGGGGTTGCCGGCCGTGCCGTGCAGGCCGACGATCAACGGCCAGCGACGCTGACCGTCCGCTGAATAGTTCGACGGCGTGAAGACCAGATGGCGGACGCGCTGGCGGAGCTCCGGCACGTGTAGCGTCCTCGCCTCGACACGGCCTTCAGCAAGTCGGCCGGCGTCTCGGGATGGTGTCGGCCCCAGAGCGTTCGGGCTCCCTTGAGCAGCAGGGGCCGATACCAGGAGCAGCAGCAGCCACGGTATCAACCGCTGCGGCAGTCGGCTCGACGCTACCCAGTTCCGAGAGCGCGGCCACGTCGCCCGGGCAACGTGGCCGGTACTACCGGACACCCGTTCACCTGCGGCCGGTTCCACTGTAGTCGGTTCCACTGCGGTCGGCTCCTGGCTTTGGGTGAGAGCGGATCTTCATGTCTGCGACCTCCCTTCTCAAAGCAAGGAAAGCTCACCTCTTTGCGGTCTATCAGAGAAGCGGCGACGCCACTGATACCTCAATGGACCGCCTGGCCCGTCCAAAGGTTCCGAGAATCGTGGTTCCCGACGCGACTCGGTTCTTGCGCCGATGGCAGCGCCCGGCTTCAGCGGTTCGGGCGTTGGCGGCGAGCGCTAGCCGTCGACGATGCGACGGTAGCCAGTCCGAGCGCACTGATGAGTCGCCAGCCTGCTTCCTGGTTGGCTAGCGGGGCGGCTCGAGCCAGCTGCAGCCGCCGGCAGTAGGCTCGAGCCGTAGGGCATACAGGCTTCTATCGCTCCGTGGTAATCACTTCGCGGAAGATGCAGCTCTGACAAGCGGTGTTGTTATCTCGATAGCAACCCCCTCGGCAGGTTGCACCTCCGGTTCCGGCACCGCCGGTTGTGCATTCTCCCGCACAGCCACCGATACCTGAGCAGTCACACTCGAGGGCCCCGGCCAGCGTCCGCTGTGACTCACTCTTGAGATCAATCCCGTATCGAACGCTCCAGACACCGTCGGCGTCTTGAACGATCTCGAACTCGACTCCGTCGCGGAACTTAACCTCATTGGCCCCGACGACTTCGAAGAAGGCATTGCTTTCGATTTTTTCTGCCTTTTCAGCCGGCGCCTCGCACTGTTCCGAAGCAGCGGCCAGGGGAACGGCGGTAGCCAAGAATAGAGTTGCTACTGCAAACGCGCACCACAACACAGAACTCTTCTTCAAGTTCCTCACAGAACCTCCTTTGGCTCGAGAGAGCCATTATTCGTTTTCCTGCAGGACGTTGCGGATAGGCCGGTACATCCGGCGATCACGCTGAGCTGAGCTTCGGGCGGCTCTCAGCTCGGTCGGCAGGTTGTGAATAGCATGTCGTGCATGTTTTTATTTGTCAAGCCGATTTGCTAATTTTTGACGGGTTCCGTTGAGGCGGCCAAGGCCCTATTCGACCGCAAACCGCATCAGCTCGACGGGCACCGCGTCGCCCTCGTAGGCGCCGGCTTCGCAGGATCCGCTGTCCGGCCGCGGCATGCCGCGTTGATCGACGTCCTGGGTGGTGCCGCAGCCTTTGACCGACAGTGGCACGCGATCGATCGCCGGGCTGCCGAAGAAGACGCCGTGGGTGTCGGTCGGCCCGCTGTTGTCGGCCAGCGGGTCGACGACCGAGCCGGGGGCGCCGCTCGCGACGAGGTCGTTGGTGGCCAGCGGACAGCCCGCGGCGTCGCCGCCCGAGCCGACGACGTTGTAGTCGTCCGAGGTGACACCGCCTGAGCAGTCCACGCCGTTGCCGGTGACGATCGAGCTCTCGAGGACGAGGGTGCCCGAGCCCGCCAGGTCGACGCCCGAGGAGTTGGTGGTGACGGTGACGTAGCTCAGGGTCGCCGGCTGGTCGCCGGCATGGGACAACGCGCCGCCAGCGCTCGCTTCGGTGGTGTTGCCGGACAGCGTGGTCTGCTCGATCGTGACGGCGCCGGCCAGCGCGCCGATGGCGATGCCGCCGCCCGTCGCGCCGGCCGCGGTGTGGGCCTGGTTGTCGTCGAACAGGCTGCGGCGAATGGCGGCGGTGCCGCCGGTCACCGCCAGGCCGCCGCCGTCGCCCGGGCTGGCGTTGCCGCTCACGCGCACCTCGATCAGCTCCAGACTGCCGGAGCTGCGGATGCCGCCGCCGACGTCGCCGAGCGCCTTGCGCGGGACGTTGTTCCGGGTCGTGGACCGGGTGGTGGGCGCGGGCGGGACCGAGCCATTGCGGACGGTGACGCCTTCGAGGCTCAGCCCGGCTCTGCCGTGCACGTCGATGACGCGGTCAAGGGCGCCGCCATCGAGGATGGTGGTGCGGGTGTCGCCACCCAGGATGGCTAGCCCAAAGGGATCGGTGACGTCGAGGTCGCCGCTCAGGTTGCCGTCGTCGTCGGTGCCGGCGATGGTGAGCGAATAGACGCCCGCGGGCAGCATCACGGTGTCGTCGCCGGTCCCGGCCGTGCAGTCGCCGCCGGTGGTTTCGCCGTTGGCGTTGGCGTTGGTGAGCGCCTCGCGCAGGGTGCAAACGCCGTCGGTGGCGACGACGTCGCCAAAGCCGGTTACCTCGATAACGGCGGTCGGTGGCTGGACGATCCCGCTGTCGTCGGTGGCGGCGTTGTTGCCGGCGGTAACGTCGACGGGCGAGGTGATCGTCGCGGTGTTGCTGAGGGTGCCGCTGGCCGAGCGATCAATGACGCAGACGGCGGTGTAAGTCACGGAGCTGCCGGGCGGCAGCGTCAGAGTGTCGGCGAGCTCGCCCGAGCCATTACCGTGACCGCTAGCGCCGCCCGCGGCAACGCTGGTCCAGGAGCAGTCGGTGACGGCGGGGAAGACGTCGACGACGTCGGCCGTGGCCTGGCTCGGGCCGGCGTTGCTGGCGACGACGGTGTAGGTGGTGGTGCCGCCCGCTACGACCTCGGAAGCGCTGTCGGTCTTGGTGATCGCGAGATCGGCGGCCGGGGCCAGCACCG
>JBCCEE010000160.1:0-15863 GCA_039030415.1 Acidobacteriota bacterium | reverse complement strand
TGGTTAAAACGTGGTGTCTATTAAACGCGACTCTGGAGAGTCGCTTCCATCGGCGGTACGGTCTTCGAACGTGCGGTCTTCTGACGTGCTGTCCTTTCGAAACGAGCTGTCTTCTAAGCTGCGCTACTCAACAACTTGCCGAGTCGACCCGATCAGGCGCAGGGCCTGATCGGCGAGAATTCTCACCGAATCCGGATCGGCACCCGAGCGGGAGTAGACCCGCATTCCCATGACAATCGCCATCATCGCTTTGGCGGTGGCGGCGGCGTCTACTGCGGTGTCGATCTCCCCGATCTGCTGGCCAGCCTGGATCAGCTCGCGCAGCAAGCGCTCGTTGCTGGCGAGCGCGCGCTGTACGACCGCCTGAGCTTCGGGATCGTCGTACGCCCGCTCGAGTGCGCAGTTGATCACCATGCAGCCACGATAGCCCGTTGGGCCCAGGCAGTCCTCCGCGATCAAGTCGAAGAAGCGCTCGAGCGCAGCTATGGGCTCCAGGTCTCGAACGAGGTCCTTGAGCTCACCGTTGCGAGCACCTGCATACTGCTCGAGGGCTTTGAGATAGGCCTCGTGCTTGCTGCCGTAAGTGCTGTAGAAACTGCCCTTCTGAATGCCCATGGCATTCAGGAGGTCGTGCATCGACGTTGCCTCGTAACCTTGCGCCCAGAACGCCTCTCCGGCTTTGGCCAAGGTTTCATCGACGTCGAATTGCTTTTCCCACGGCATAGTCAGGTGTCTCCATTGCGTTCGCCAGCTCAGCTGACGGAGAGACTATACAGAGTGTGTACCAAATGGTCAATACTTTTATTGACCGATCGGTACAGATCCATGGTGAGGGCATTTCACGTCCCTTCTAGAGCCGCGATGACCCGCTTCAAATCGCGGTGATCCGATGGCAGGACCTGACGGTAGATAGCCTGCGCTCGCAGTAGCAGCTTCTTGGCTTCGTCAAGCCGTCCAGCGCGCTGGGCTAGCTCGCCGAGCTCTAGCAAAACCTCGCCGGTCAGCCGGTGATCGGCACCGTAGCCGGTTTCGCGCAAGGAAAGGGCGCGGCGCAGCAGAGGCTCGGCTTCGGCGTCCCGATACTGGCTGGTCAAGGTGAGAGCCAGGCCGCGCAGAGATGTGGCGATCGCGAGAGTCGAATCGGGGCTGCGCTGCCGCAGCTCGAGTATCTCGCGATGAGTCGTCTCCGATTCGGCGTACCGACCCTGGCGCCAGTCCAACCAGGCCAGGTTGGCGCGCGCCCGGAGCGTAGAGTAGTTGTCCTCACCGCGCGTCGCTCGGTAGTGCTCGAAGTTGGCTTGGAAAGCGGCTTTTGCGGCTTCGAAGTCGCCGAGATGACCCAGGGCGAGTCCGAGGCTACGCCTCATTCCGGGAAGTACTTTCAATGCCGAGCCGGTGAGCTCATCAGGTGTTTGGAGGTTCTCCCGCAGAAACTCTACAGCCTCCGGCTCGCGCCCGACTTCAATCAGTAGCCTGGCGAGGTTGTAACGCGCCTTGACGGTGCGTGGATGCAGCGGACCATAAGCGTCTTTCCAGATGGTTACCGCCTGCCGAAAATGGCTCTCAGCGTCCTGGAATCGATACAGACTCCGCTCCGTCAGCCCAAGATTGTTGAGCGCCGCAGCCCTTAGCGGATGGGCTTCTCCCAGAGCGCGTAAGAAGATGACTTCAGCGCGTTGGGCGTAGGGTAGCGCTTTGTGCGGAAGGCTCAAGTCACGAAGCAAGACGGCGAGATTGTTGACGGTCTCTCCCACGTCCGGATCGTCGCGGCCGAGCTCGCGCTCACGGATACTCAATGCGCGTTCGTAGATCTCCAGGGCTTCCTCTCGTCTGCCCTGGTTCCACAGCAGATTGCCCAGGTTGTTGAGAGCCTGGGCAGTCTTCAGCGGATCTGGAGGATCTACGTTCTCACGGGCCGCGAGCGCGGCGCGTAACAGCGGCTCGGCTTCATCGAAACGTCCTTGGCGGCGCAGTATGACGCCGAGCTGGTTGGTGCTGTCGATCAAATCAGGGTGCGTCGCCGGCAGCTCGCGCTGCCGCAGCTCGAGGGCTTCGCGGATCAAGGTTTCGCCGCGTTCGAACAGTGCCATCTTGGTATAGATCTCCCCCAGCGTTTGAAGGAAACGTGCACGTGCGATTGGCTGTTCCTGAAGCTCCTCTCGCAGTCGCTCGGCGCCGCGATCGAGCAGATTGCGGACGTCCACCGGCTGATTTGGACCGCGCTCCGGGTCGGCGATCTCGAACAGATCGACCAGAAACTGCGATACTTCGCGGGCCTGCTGAGCTTCGCGGTTGGCCCGCTGAGCTTGGCGCGTGCTGCTGACGATGCCCGCCAGCAAGGCCAGGATCAAGGCTGCGGCCGCCAACACAGCGCCCAGGTTGCGACGGACATAGCGTCCCAGCCGATAGTGCAGCGACGCTGCGCGCACGCTGATTGGCTGATAGCTGAGGTGGCGACTGAGATCTTCTTCGAGCTCACTGGGAGAGCTGTAGCGCTGGTCGCGATCACGAGCGGTGGCGGTCGCGATGATGGCGTCGAGGTCGCCGCGCACGGCGCGCTCGAGCGTGCGTTTGTTGAGCCTACGTTGACGGGCGATCTCGCTGCGCTTCTCGCCCGCAAGGGCAACGAAGCGCACGCTTGGCGCAGTCAGCTCCTCAGTGGTGAGGCGTCGCAGCAGGCTGGCGAGCGATTCTTTTTCGAGGTCAAAAGGCAGCACACCGACCAGCAGCTCGTAGAGCAGCATGCCAAGGGCATAGACGTCCGCTCGGGTGTCGATGTCGCTCTCGCCGCGAGCGGTCTCTGGGCTCATATAGGCCGGAGAGCCGACGATCTGATGATCGAGGGTGACCTGCTTCTTGTTGCCGAGTAGCCGCTCATCGAGGGCGCGCGCGACACCGAAGTCGATCACCTTGGCCATCGGTTGGTCGTCAATCTCGGTGACCAAGACGTTGGAGGGTTTGATATCGCGGTGCAGGATGCCCTTCTGGTGGGCATGGCGAACTCCAGCACAGACGCCGTAGAACAGCTCGATGCGCTGTGCAAGCGTGAGGCGACGGCTATCGCACCAATCGGTGATGGCAGTGCCATCGACCAGCTCCATGGCGAGGAACGGTTGTCCGTCCTCAGTCGAGCCCACCTCATAGAGCGAAGCCACGTTGGGGTGGTTGAGGTGGGCCAGGGCCTGGCACTCCTGAGCGAAGCGCTGCGCTCCATGGAGGTGCTGGGGAGCGTCGATGATCTTGAGCGCCACCTGGCGCCGAACCGGTGCTTCCTGCTCCCCGAGGTAGACGGCGCCCATACCGCCGCGGCCCAGCAGCTTGACGATGCGGTAGGTCCCGAGCTGTTCCGGCTCTAACGGTAGATCGGTCTCGAGCGCTGAAGTCGTGACGATCGTTCGACCGATCTGGGCGGCGGGCTGTTCGAGGAAATCGTCGTCGGCTTCCTCCGCCAGCAGCGATTCGATCTCCTGACGCAGCTCGAGGTCATTGCTGCAGGCATCATCGAGAAACTCCTGGCGTTCGGTGCCCGCGAGCTCCAAAGACTGCTCGATGAGCCGGATCGCCTGCAGCTGACGCCCGGGATCGGTCACCAGCTATTTCCTGGAGCGGCGTGCGTTGGGAGCCACAGGCACCTCGAGAAGGGGAGACGGCGCGAGGCAAGGTGTCTGATCACTCCTACGTGCCGCGCCGCGAGTAGAGAGAGTCGCAGTGGAGTAGCGCGCGAAACTGGCATCCCGATGGATGCTACCAAACGCTCGGAAGGCTATGTAGCGCTTGCCTCTGGTTGAAAACGTGACACCCGCCAAGAAGCGGGTGTCGCGTGAGGGCTAGGACTCGGGGCGGGTCATGCGGTCGTAGCTCATCAACGTATTCAGGCGTTCCTCGGGCATCAGGCCGAGCTCGGCGACCAGCTGCTTGATGGTTTTGTTCTCGGCATGGGCTTGCTTGGCGAGTGCGGCACTCTTCTCGTAGCCGATCTCGGGCGCCAGCGCCGTGATCGTCATCAGCGAAGCGTCCAGCAGCTCGGCGCAGCGCTCGACGTTGACCTCCAGGCCGGCGAGCAGCTTGTCGACGAAGACTTCGGTGACGTTGGCCAGTAGCGAGACCGATTCGAGGAAGGCGTCGATCATCACCGGCATGGCGACGTTGAGCTCGAAGATCGAGCCGACGCCTCCCAGCGCTGCTGCTGTCACCGTCGCGTCATTACCGATGACGCGGCAGCAGACCTGGATCATGCTCTCGCAGATTACCGGGTTCACTTTGCCCGGCATGATCGAGCTACCGGGCTGGGTCGCCGGCAAGATCAGCTCGCCAATGCCGCAGCGCGGGCCGCTGCCGAGATGGCGGATGTCGTTGGCGATCTTCGACAGCGCGACGGCGACCGTCTTGAGCTGGCCGTGAGCCTCGGCAAAAGCGTCCTTGGCGCCCTGCGCGGCGGGATGGTTGGCGGCTTCCCGCAGCTCGGTGCCGAGCGCCGCGTTCAGCTCGCGACACACTCGCTCCGCGAGCTCGGGATGAGTGTTGATACCGGTTCCGACCGCGGTGCCGCCGATCGGCAGATCCGCCAGGCTACCGGTCTGCAGGGCAGCGACTAGGTTCCTCGACATTTTGGCCTGAGCAGCGAAGCCCGAGAACACCTGCCCGACCCGGATCGGCGTAGCGTCCATGAGGTGAGTGCGGCCGACCTTGACGATCGCGTCCCACTGTTCGGCTTGATCGCCCAGTTGGGCTGCGAGCCGCTCGAGCGCCGGGCTCAGCTGAGTGCGCAGTGCGAGCGTAGCCGCGATGCACATCGCGGTCGGGAACGTGTCGTTGGACGATTGCCCCATGTTGACGTGGTCATTGGGATGGACACCGCCTTCGGCCTTGGTGGTGGCGCCCAGCCCGAGGTGCGCGTTGGCCAGCGAGGCGATCACCTCGTTGGCGTTCATGTTAGTGCTGGTGCCGCTGCCAGTTTGGTAGATATCGACCGGGAATTGCCTGTCGTGCTTGCCGTCGGCTATCTTCTGGGCGGCCGCAGCTATGGCGTCGGCTTTTCTCGTGTCGAGCTTGCCGAGGTCGCGATTGGCTCGGGCGCAGGCCGCCTTGAGATGCCCGAACGCCCGGATCATGGCCGGTGGCAGAGGTCTCTTGGCGATCGGAAAGTTCTCTACCGCGCGGGCTGTCGATGCGCCGTATAGCGCGTCGGCAGGCACCTGCATCTCACCCATGGTATCTTTCTCGGTGCGAAACTCGTTCATCTCGAGTGTTTCCTTTTGCTGGACCATTCGCATCTAGGCTCGCTTCAGCTGACCTTTAGTATGGGGCAAGCGAGTCACCTGTCTTCGCTCTCGGGTCTTCGAGCCCCTAACGTCCCCGATACTCTATTGTTCCAAGCCGCTTCGGGAACGGCAATCCCGCGGTGATTGGATCGCATCCCACGGCGGCGCTCCACAGCGGCATTCTGAGGCCGGTCAATTGTTACACGAGTGTGGGCCAATAATCCGGCGAAGTTCTTGGAGGTGACAGCTTGAGCAAGATCAGCAGGACCTTGGGCTTCTTGGCAGCGGCAACGTGGGCTCTATCTAGCCCAACACCCGGATTGGCCGCCAAACTACAGGCCGATTTGATCGACTCGGTAGAGGGCGAAGCACGATACGTCGTGAGCTGGGAAGCCGGTACGTTCACCAGCGGCGGTTTGTACACCGGTTCCCTCAACCGGGCCAACAAGAAGATTGTCAAGAAGTCCCAGGCCTTCTGCGATGCGCAGGGCTTTGATCGCTGGCGCTTCGCTACGCTCTCTGAGATCGCCAGCGACGATACCTTGAGGGCCGCCTGGGACATTGCGACCGGCGGGACCGGAAAGACTCACTCGACCGAGCGCACTGGTAACTGGTTCCTGGGCGTTGAGAAACACAATCGGGTTCGTCGCATTCTGATCCTGAGTCGATTCGAAGGCTCGGCTGGTCCCTGCCGCGAGCTGAAGACTCCACTGGCGGGGCAGCCGAAGGTGGCCGAAGCGGGCCATGCCTCGGAAGACGACAGCACGGAACCTGCCGAGCCCGCTGCCGAGCTCGTGGTGTCGACCCGCGAGGCCGCGGAGCAGGGAGACGCCGAGGCGCAGAATCGATTCGGCGAGATGCACGCTCAGGGTTCCGGGGTGGCGAAAGACTATCGGCAGGCTGTGAAATGGTATCGGCGAGCGGCAGAGCAGGGTTTCGGGCCTGCGCAGCTCAATCTCGGTATGGCCTATGCTGAAGGGCTCGGAGTGCCGAATGATCACGTTCACGCACACCTTTGGCTCAACCTGGCGTCGACTAGCGGCGATGATCAGGCCAAGACTTCGCGTGATGAGCTGGCCGAGAAAATGACCGCCGAGCAGGTCGCCGAGGCTCAGCGCCTGGCACGGGAATGGTGGGAGAACCAGTCCGAGTGAGCCAACCGGTTGGGCTGCCTCCTGCGATCGGCGGCATCACCCGGACGGCAGTGTCTTGCTGAGCTCGACAAAATCGCGGTTGCTCCACCCGACGTCCCGCAGCCATTGCACCATCGGTAGGGCTTCCTCGGTCCGGCCTAAATGGATCAGCGCCTGGGCATGGATGTTGAGGTGGCGCGTGACGCGGAACTGGCTGGAGAGGGGAGTAACAAGCTCGACGGAGCTCAGCCAGGCTGCACGCGCCTCGGCCTCGTCGCCTCGTGCCGCGGCGATGTTGCCGCGCTCGAGCTGGATGGCGGCGAAGTAGCTTTGAGTCCAAGTGCCGGCGCGCTGCTCTGCGGGCAGTCGCTCGAAGATCTCTCGACTGCCCAGCAGAGCCTGTTGCGCCGAGTCGAGCTGTCCGAGTGTGCGCTGACAGCGCGCCAGGGCGACCAGGCTGGTGGCCACCCATGGGCTGTCCGGCCCGTAGAGCTCTTGCCGCGTGTGGACGACCCGTTGAAGTATCTTCTCGGCATTCGCGACGTCGCCGCGATCCCTGTCGCCGCGATCGATGTACACCGTAGCGAGATTGTGCCAGCTGGTAGCGACGCTGCCGGCCGAGTTTTCGCGCTGTTCCCAGACCGTACGGCTGCGCTTCAAGGCGTCCGCAGCTTCATCGAAGCGGCCAACGTCGGCCAACACCAGCCCAAGGTTGTTGAGGGTGAGGGCGATCAGGAAATGATCCGGCGGCAAGACTTCCTCACGGATGACCAAGGCGCGCCGGAATCGCTCCTCCGCCAAGGCCAGGCTGCCGAGCTCCCAGTCCGCAAAGGCGATGTTGTTGTAGGCGGTAGCGACCTCCGGATGGTTGGAGGGCAGGCGCTTCAGCTGGATTTCGAGCGATCGACTCAGCAGCTCGGCCGCTTCGCCGTAACGGCCTTGGCGCTGCAGAACTATAGCCAGGTTGTTGAGGGTGTCCCCGACGCGACGGTGATCGCTGCCGAGGTGGGTATCGCGCACTTCGAGAGCGTGGCGCAAAAGCGCCTCGGCCTCGTCCAAGCGACCCAGTGACCACAGCAGGACCCCCAGATTGTCTCTGGTCTCAGCCACCGCCAGGTGATCCTCTCCAAAAACCCGAGTGCGAATCGCCAGAGCGCGGTGGTAGTGCGTTTCGGCTTCAGTGGTGTTGCCGGCCACTCGGTAATGGTTGCCAAGGTGCTGAAGGCTGGTCGCGACGTCGGGATGGTCGTCTCCCAGCAATCGCGTGCGCTGCTTCAGCGCTCGCTCGAGCAAGGGCTTGGCGTCCTCGGTGAGCTGTAGATAGTTGTAGACGTCACCGATCGCATCCATGAGCGTGGCCTGCACGAGAGGCTGTTCATGGAGCTCGTTTTCGATACGTAGCGCCCCTTCATCGAGCAGTTGGCGGGCGGTGACTTCACGCCCCAGGCTCTCAGATGGGCGCGCCACCCGAAATAGATCGATCATGAAGTCGGCGACTTCCTGGGCTTTGGCACGTTCTAGCTTGGCGCCGTCGCGTTCGCGCACAAGCAGCTCGGCCTGCTCGGCGATGCGGCTGGCCTGGTGTGCCATGGCAAGGGCGAAGACGAGCAGCACACTGAAGATCGAGATCGCTACGGTGACCGCCACACGATGGCGGCGCAAGAACTTGACTGAGCGATAGGCCAGGTCGTCTTGACGTGCCTTGATCGGCAGCCCTGTTTGGTGGCGCCTCAGGTCATCAGCGAGCTGCTCGACCGAGCCGTAACGATGCTCGGGCTCGGGACGTAGCGCCATCGAGACGATGGTGTCTAGATCGCCTGAGAGGCTGCGTTCGAGGGCGGCAGTGCTGGCTGAGCGGCGGGCGCTGATGCTCCCTGCATCGGGTTGCTCGGCGACTGCCTTACTCGGTTTCACACGCGGGCTCTCGAGCACCCTGGTGATCTCCGACGGTGTGAGCGAGCCCAGCCGGTAGGGACGGCAGCCGGCAAGTAGCTCGAAAAGCAGCAGCCCGAGCGCATAGACGTCGACCGCGGTCGTCGTGGGTTGACCGCGGAGCTGCTCGGGACTGGCGTATTGGGGCGTCATCGGCTGGGCACCGACTGCCGTCGCTTCGACGGTGACGTCGAAGCTGGCTGGATCGAGCAGCTTGGCGATGCCGAAATCGAGCAGTTTGGGCTCTCCCGCGCCTGTCACAAGGATGTTTCTCGGCTTGATATCGCGGTGAACCACGAGGCTGCGATGGGCATAGCGCACCGCATCGCACACCTTGCAAAACAGCTCGAGACGTTGAGCGATCGTTAGCCCCCGCGCATCGCAGTAGACGTCGATCGGCTGGCCTTCGATGTGCTCCATCACCAGGTACGGCTGTTCGCCGCTGAGCGGGCTGCCAGAGCCCGTGCCACCGTCGAGCAGGCGTGCGATGTTCGGATGATCGAGCTGCGCCAGAATCTGCCGCTCGCGTTGAAACCTACGGTGCCAAGCTGGCGACGGAGCGGCGGTACGCAAGACCTTGACGGCGACGCGCTGGCGGTAGGCGTGGTCGGCGCGTTCGGCGAGGTAGACCCGCCCCATACCGCCTTCGTCAATAGGCCGTAGGATCCGGTAAGCACCGAATATCGCACCGGGCTCGATCTCGGCGCTCGCTGCTGAGACCTCCGGTGCGCTCAAGGCGATGTCGAACGCTGGACGCTCGAAGAGCTCATCGGCCTGATCGCAGGCGGCGAGCAGGCCCTCGACCTCGCGTTTCAGCTCCGGCTCGCCGCTGCAAAGGGTCGCGAGACGTTCCTCCCTGCGCTCCGGCGAAAGCTCGAGCAGCCTGGCGACCAGGGGCTCAACGCGCTGCCAGCGCTCAGCGTCAGAGGTGGGATCGGGTAGGCGAGGAGGAATCGACATCGAGGAAATCCGACCTGGATGATCCGATTTTAGGCCTGCTTCTCGCGTTAGCCCTGAACCGTGGGGCGGGCCGGCCGAGACAGGGGTTCGGTCGGCGGAGCCGCACTGCGAAAACCAACCCGGACCCTGGTCCAAAAGGAGCTGACACCATGCGAATTGTTCTCGAATCGATCGGCACGACCGGCAAGCGACCCGTGAATCGGGCCTTCTTGCTGTTATGCGTTTTGCTAGCGAGCTTGATCGGCAGCGCCCCCGTCGCGGCCCAAGACGAGCTTTGGGTAACGCCTCCGACGTGGCGCGAAGATACGGTGATCGACACCGATGACGACCGGATGCGTGACGACTACCTGGAGAACGTCACCGATTCCACCAAGTGGCCGGAGCTGCTCGCGCAGACGACCACCTGGCGTTCCTACGTCAACATCACGCGCGACTTCAACCTGTGGAACGACGTTTCGGTCGAGCCCCTCACCGATGCCGAGCTCGAGCAGCTGGTGCGCTTCACCAACGAGCAGGGGCTACTGGTGGCCTTCGAGGTCGGCGGTCTACGTCTGAGGGCGGGCGAGGCGCCGGAATTAGCAGGCGACAACCAAGCGATACGCGAGCTGCAGCTGATGGAGCGCTGGCTCAATACCGACACGGACGGTATGGAGGGTGGTGATGGGCGGATCGACTTTGTGACCCCGGACCATCCGATCCTGATCTCATTCAACAAGATGAACGAAGATCCCGCAATCCCGACGATGACGATGGCAGATCTCATCCGTGAGCTAGTGGACTACTACGTGACGATCGCTGCCGCGATCCCCAACGTCAAGTTCGGTTTACTCGAAGGTCCGACAGCCTTCGAAGTCGCTACCGAGGCCGGCTATGTGTACCCGCCGAACAGCACCGCCATCCAGCCGCCTACGAGATTCCGCGATTTCTGGAGCGATCTGCTGGCCGAGATGGCGACGCGAGGGCTGACCCTCGATCATTTCCTCACCGACGCGGGTCCGCAGGCGCCGCGCTTCGACGGCGGCAATGACGGCTCCTGGGACTTCGGTCGCCTGATCGACGTCGAGCGACACATCCAGAGTACTGGCGTGCGCCATGGCCTGCTGGTGCATCCCGGAATCGACTACAACATGACCGTTTTCCCTCCGGAAGAGGAAGAGATCGCCAACCGTGGCACCTACGACCTGGTGATGCGCTACGCAGAGGAGTTCCGGGCGGCCGGCGGCGCTCCTGACATCTATGCGCCATCGAGTTGGCACAACTACCCCACCCGCGTCGGACCGGAGGACGACGCCTTCTCCTGGATGAATCTCGCTCGCGACGTAGTCGCGCTCGACACCGCGGTGCGCGATCGGGTGATCGTGCCGTACTTCAGCGACGCCTTCGAGGGGGCCTTGTCGACTGCTGATTGGCTGACGACGGCCGGAAGCTGGGGGACGCTTGGCGGGAGCCTGCAGCAAACGGATACCAACGTCAACGCTCGCCTCGAGCTTGCGGATGAACCGATGGCGGACGTTGCCATTCGCACCCGACTACAGCTCGGCGCGGGCAGCGGCTGGGCTGGGGTTCACTTCCGCAAGCAGTCCGGGGACGTGGCTTGGCAGAGCGGCTATACGGTCTACCTGCGTCCCAACGGTATGGTGTCGCTCTACGCACCCAATGCCGTGCTGGAGGATTGCGATACCGGTGTCGATCCAACGGTCGAAACGGTTGACCTGCGGATTGAAGCCATTGGTGACCGTATTCGTGCCTTCGCCAACAGCGTCGCGTGCATCGACTACGTCGACAGCACCTACAGCTCCGGCCTGGTCAGTCTCGACACGGTCGGCCAGGCCGCCACGTTCGAAGACTTCCAGGTGTCGCGATATCCCGAGGCGACGCTGATCTTCGAAGATGACTTTGCCGATGGCGATGTCGCGCCCTGGGCGATGACGACGGCGACGTGGAGCGCCGCGACCGGCGAGCTGGAGAACACTGGCAGCGGTCTGGAGCAGATCCGCCGTGGCCCGGCGGTCGACTCGGTGCGCGCCAAGCTACGCATCCGGCTCGACGCTACCGGCAGCGGCTGGGCCGGTCTCTATCTGCGTCGCGGCAACCCGCTCTCGACTCCGTGGTCGGGCGGCTACTCTGTCTACCTGCGCAACGACGGTACGGTGACGCTCTTCAAGCCGCAAAACGAGATACAGATCGTCGATACCGAGGTCGACGTCAATCAATTCGTCGATCTCGAAGTGGTCGCCGAAGATCATCGTCTGGTGGTGTCGGTCGGCGGTCGCGAGCTGATCAACTTGTGGGATGAAGACTTCGTCGTCGGAGGGTTTGGCTTGGCCTCACTCGATCAGAAGGCCTACTTCGACGACGTCGTGGTCGAGAGCCTGTCGGAGTAGGACTCCGCACCGACAGTGCCCTGAGACGGCTGCTGCGCTAGCGCTCGAGCTGGCGCAGCAGCCAGCCTTTGGCCAGCCGCCAATGGCGCACAACGGTGGGCCGGGAGCAGCCGAGCACCTCGGTGGTGGCATCGAGGGAAGGAATCAGAAGATGACGAAACGGCTCGTCGGCCGACACTTGGCGCACCGGCCGACGGCGGCTATCAGCAGACTACCAGCGACCGATGATCGGCTTATCGCCGGCGATACCAAAGATGAAGCCGGGATCGGTCCCCAGCGTCCAGACGCCGTCTTCGTTGCCGTCGAGCAGGAAGAGGCGGTTGGACGGTCGGTAGACGCCGATCTGGTCGTCGCCGTCACCGTTCCAGTCTCCGACCAGTGGCGTGTCGCCGAGCAGACCGAGCAGCAGGCCGGTATCGACACCCGGGTCGTAGATTAGGTTCTCGTTGCTGTCGAGCAGGAAGAGGCGGTTGGACGGCCGGTAGACGCCAACCTCGTCATCGCCGTCGTCGTTCCAGTCGCCGACTAGCGGCGTATCGCCGACTACGCCGAACAGGAACTGGCGATCGTTGGCGCCGAACACGCCGTCCTCGTCGTCATCGAGACGGAAGAGACGGATCGATGGCCGGTAGATGCCGATGTCGTCGTCACCGTCGCCGTTCCAGTCGCCGACGATCGGAATGTCTCCAGCGATGCCGAATTGGAAGGTCTGGTCGTTGGCGGGACTGTAGGTGCAGCTCTCGTCGAAATCGAGCAGGAAGAGCTGGCTCGACGGCCGGTAGACGCCGATTTGGTCATCGCCGTCGCCGTTCCAATCACCGATCAGCGGAATGTCTCCGGAGGTGCCGAACTGACAGGCTTGGTCGGGCGGCTGTGAGAACGTGCCGCTACCGTTGACGTCCTGTAGGAAGAGTCGATGGGCGGAACGGTAGATGCCGATCTTGCAGCTCACCGCTTGCCGACACGAAGCGAAGCTGAAGCTACAGATCCGAGTGTCCCAATCCATCGAGCCTGTGGTCTCTATGTACTCGTGGGTCATCCAAAAAGTGCAGTCGTCGACCGGATCCATGCTGACCGACGCATAGTCTCCCCAGCGTCTGCGACCGTTTTCGATGCCGGTGCCGTCGATGCATACGGTCTCGGTCTGCAGCGTGCCGGTGGCATCGGCGGCCTCGCGCGCCGTGTAGTAAACGGAGGGAAATTCGCCGGTGCCGCTGCCGGAGCGCGTATACACCATGGCGATGTTGCCCTGGCTGTCGATGCCGGCGCTAGGCATCCAGCGCGATTGGCTGTCGGGCGGTGACAAGGTGCCCTGGTCTTTGAGACTCACGCCGGCCAGGCTGGGCAGCGAAAACTGGGCGTAGCGCACGCTATGCTGGCCGCTGCCGGCATCGACGTCGTAGGAGACGACGCCTTCCAGCGATCCATCGATCATCCGAGTGTTGAAGCGGGACATCGCTCGGCCTTCAATTACGTCCAGCCGCACCGCGGTGCCTGGCTGAGGGACGTCGCCGGCCGGGATATTGAAGGCTCCCGAAGCCACGAAGGGGCCCTCGGTGAAGGTCGAGCTCGAGGGCGTGCTGAAGTCGGCGCAGTACTCCCAGAACTGGTAGCCGTCAGGCTCGGTGCCGGTGCTGCCCGTGAAGGCGCCATCGTTGAGCTGCATGTAGGTGGCGCAGCGTCCGGTTGGTGGCAACGGTCCTTCGAGATGCGGTGGTTGTAATGTGAACGGCACGTGGCCGGTGGTGCTGAGGTCGGTGAACAGACCCTTGAAGAATGAGATCGCCTTTGCTGCGTTGCCGAGCAGTATCTCGTCGCGCTCGAAGGCCGTCGCCCGGATACCAAGAAAGGTCCCAAACGACGAGTCGATTTGGTTCGACGACATGTGGTAAGCGCTCTGGTCGCCACCATCGTCCCACAGGCCGATCTTCCCGTAGTCGTTCCATTCGCCGTCGGGAAACGGCGGTCCGATGAGGAAGTCGTAGACAAAGTAGGGACCCGCCGGATCGTCCCCTGTGGTGATAGCGAAGCACTGGCGGCCCTCGCGCCCGGAAAAGGCGAGCTGGCTGAACACCCAACGCTGGGCGACGTGGTCGAACAGCACGATCGGGTCGCCGAAGTTGCTGGTGACGCAGGGGCTGGTCGCCGGCAGCGTCGAGCCCTGCCAGAAGCTGTTGCCGGGGAACGGGCCGCCAGCCAGCGAGCCGTCCGACTTGTTGAAGTACTTCCAGCCGAAGTTGGTGTACTGCACGTAGTATCGTTTGCCGACGTCGCCGTTGGTGTCAGGCGGGGAAACCGCTCCCAGTCCTTGGCTGACGTTGTCCGAGCTGTCGTAGCCACTAAAGCTCAGGCCGGTAGCATGTGTGCGGCGGCTAGACGGCGGCCGCATCGCGGCGTCCGACTCAGCATCCGGCCAGCGCCGGATGGGCAGTGGTGGCTCCGTCACCGAAGGGTTGAAGACCGTAATCTCAGGTTGGTTGTAGGCCTCCGATCCGACGTAGCGCAGCATGATCTCCTGGATCGTCGGTGCGGTGCCACGAAAACCGTGGGACACCAGGATGGTATCGCCGTTGGCATTCTGTAGCGTTTCGACCCGTGGCGCTGCAGGCTCAGTGGTTTCGGGGCCCGATGCTATGCCAGGTGTCGATGAGCCTAGGGTCAAGAGCAGGACGGCAGAGCTGAGGAGGCGGGCTTCGCGCTCCCCGAATGGGCCATTCTTCAAGAATCCCATCGTTTCATTCCTCCATGGTTTGATTACACATCAAGCGGCGCATCCGGCTCGACGCTGCCGGCAGTGGCTGGTTAGATCTCTACCTGCGGCGCGGCAACCCGCTGCTGCGCTAGCTTTCGAGCTCGCGCAGCAGCCAGCCTTTGGCCAGCCGCCAATGGCGTACAACGGTGGGCCGGGAGCAGCCGAGCACCTCGGCGGTAGCGTCGAGGGAAAGACCGCCGAAGAAGCGCAGCTCGACGATCGAAGCTTTGTCGGGATCGATGCGCGCGAGATCGGCCAGGGCGTCATCCAGGGCCAGCAGGTCGGCGGCCCGTTCAACGGTCAGCCCAGCGGCGGTCGCCAAGGGCACGCGTGCACGATCGCCGCCGCGTTTTGCATAGCGCTTGGAGCGGACGTGATCGATCAGAACCCGTCGCATCATGCTGGCCGCGACGCCGAAGAAGTGCTTGCGGCCCTGCCAGTCGACATGTTTCTGATCGACCAGGCGCAGATACGCTTCGTGCACCAGGGCGGTGGGTTGCAGCGTGCTCGGTTTCTCACCGACCAAGCAGCGTTGCGCCATCCGCCGAAGCTCGTCGTAGATCAGCGGTAGCAGGGCGTCTTCAGCCCGCGAGTCCCCATCTCCCCAGGCCTGCAGGTGGTGGGTGACCTCGCGCATCGTCGCGTCTTGGGGGAGATCTGCCATGACCATAGCTTACGTTGGGCCGGCCAGATCGTGCGAGGCGGACGTGGGCCGACGCCTGGTCCTCGAGACCCTGGGCGCCGGCCGCCGGTGAGCTACCAGCTTCCGATGATCGGAGTGTCGCCGGCGATACCGAAGATGAAGCCGGGATCGGTCCCCAGCATCCATATGCCGTCTTCGTTGCCGTCGAGCAGGAAGAGACGGTTGGACGGCCGGTAGACACCGATCTGGTCGTCGCCGTCACCGTTCCAGTCTCCGACCAGCGGCGTGTCGCCGAGCAGACCGAGCAGCAGGCCGGTGTCGACGCCCGGGTCGTAGACTAGGTTCTCGTTGCTGTCGAGCAAGAACAGCCGGTTGGACGGCCGGTAGACGCCAACCTCGTCATCGCCGTCGTCGTTCCAGTCGCCGACCAGCGGCGTGTCGCCGGCTAGGCCGAACAGGAACTGGCGATCGTTGGCGCCGAAAACGCCGTCCTCGTCGTCGTCGAGACGGAAAAGACGGATCGATGGCCGGTAGATGCCGATGTCGTCGTCGCCATCGCCGTTCCAATCGCCGACGATCGGAGTGTCGCCGGCGATGCCGAATTGAAACGTCTGGTCGTTGGCGGGGTTGTAAATGCAGTTCTCGTCGAAATCGAGCAGGAAGAGCTGGCTCGAGGGCCGGTAGACGCCGAGCTGGTCGTCGCCGTCGCCATTCCAGTCGCCGATCAGAGGGATGTCGCCGGCGATGCCGAACTGACAGGCTTGGTCGGGCGGCTGTGAGAACGTGCCGCTGCCGTTG
>JBCCEE010000159.1:0-15908 GCA_039030415.1 Acidobacteriota bacterium | reverse complement strand
GATCTTGCTGTCGGTCGACCTGCCGATCGGCGCGTTTGGCTTCGAGCACGTTTGCTTCGCAGCCCGTGAAGCGGGGCGCTACCGGCTGCGCGTCGGCCCTTGGTCGGCCGAGGACTCGGGGCCCTACCGGATTAGACGACTGGCTGCGGCGGTGGAACGAATTCAGCACTGCGAAGCGGGTCTGCGGGCCCTGGCGGAAGCCGAGGCGCACCGGGACAGAGCTTCCCCCGAGGTGGCAGCGCTCTATGATGAAGCAATCACACGGTGGCGCCGGGTCGACGCGGACTTTCCCCTGGCGATAGCTCTCAAACAAGCTGGGTGGCACAGCTTCCAGCGCGGTCGACTGGAGACCGCCGTGACCCGCTTCGAGGAGGCTCTCGCGCTGTTGCGTCACGTCTCGGAGGAATCGATCCAAACCACGTCGGTGCTCAATCTGGCGGGCAACGCTCGCCATCTGGCCGGCGAGCCCGAGCAGGCACGGGCTGCGTTCGAGCGGGCGAGGACGGTGGCACAGGATTCAGGCTACCGCCTGGGTGAAGCCGCGGCGCTCTCGAACCTCGCCCTGTGGGAGACTTCGAGCGGTGACCTCACCACCGCCGTCGAGCTTTATCGCGAAGCCCTCACCATCCACCGCGAGCTCGGGATCGAAGCCGAGGAGGCCACGGCCCTCAACGGCCTGGGCGCAGCGCTCACCCAGCTCGGCCGCTATCAACAGGCCCTCGATGCGCTGGGCGACGCCCTCGAGATCCGCCAGCAGCAGGCGCTGCCCGAACCCTTGGCCAGCACGCTGGCCGCCATCGGCTGGGTGGAGCACCTGTCGGGCCGCGGTGAGGACGCGGTCCAGCACTTTCTGCGCGCCATAGAGCTTTACCAGGAGGCCGGCACGGCGCTCGGTGAGGCCGGCGCGCTCGACCGCCTGGGCAGCGCTTACCTGGAGCTCGGACAAGAGGACGAGGCAGAGCGCGCCTTCGAGGCCAGCCTCGAGATCTATCGGGCGTCCACAGACCGCGTCCACACCGCCCACACCGCCACTAATCTGGGCTGCCTGAAGCGTGATGCCGAGCTGCTCGCGGCGGCGGAGCAGACCTTCACGACGCTCGGCGATCGCGCGGCCCTGGGCCACGTGCGCTTCTGCCAGGCGCGGCTCGAACGCGACGCCGGCCGCCTCGACGAGGCCCTCGCACGGATCGAGCAAGCCATCGCCCTGGTGGATCAGCTGCGGGCTGCCGCCCTGCGCAAAGGCTACCCGGCACCCGTCCTGGCGCTGTGGCAGGAATACACCGAGCTCCATGTCGAGATCCTGATGCGACTCCACGAACGAGAGTTGGACGCGAGCCGCGTCGCCCGCGCCTTCGAAGTCAGCGACCTGGCGCGCGCGCGCCACCTCTACGAAATGCTGCTGGAAACGCGCGTCGACGTTCGCTCCGGGGTCGCCGAGGAGCTGCTGGAGCGAGAACGCGCCGTGCAACGCCGTCTGAACGCCGCCGAGCTGCGCCGCCAGTCGCTGGTACCGCTGGCGTCGGGAGGCCACGACCTGGACCCGCTCGACAAGACCGTGCGCGGGCTGCTGCGCGAGCTGGCTGACGTGCAGGCAGCCATCCGCACGGCCAACCCTCGCTTTGCCGAGCTGCGCCACCCCTCGCCGATCCGCTTGGAAGAGATTCGCGAGCTGCTGGGGCCCGAGACGCTGCTGCTGAGCTATGTCCTGGGTGCAGCGCGCAGCTACCTCTTTGTCGTCAGCCACGAGAGCATCACGAGCCATACACTGCCGCCGCGTCGCATCATCGACGACCTGGCGTGGCGGGTCTATCAGGGCCTGCGCAACAGCCAGCAGCGACGCCTGCGCGCTCAGCTGCCGGAGCTGACCCGGCAGTTGAGCGAGCATTTGCTCGAGCCGATCCTCGACGACCTCGAAGAGCGCCGGCTGCTGGTGGTGGGGGACGGCCTGCTGCATTACGTGCCGTTCGCTGCCCTGCCCCTCGGAGGCCACGCGCCGGACGGCGCGCCGGAGGTCGTCATCGACCGCCACGAGGTCGTCCACCTGCCGTCGGCAGCAGTGATCAAGACGCTGCGCCAGCGTGCGGCGGAGCGCCCGGCGCCGCCCAAGGAGCTGGCGGTCATCGCCGACGCCGTCTACACCACCAGCGACGCCTCCGCGCCTTCCCCCGGCAGGGCAGCCTCCACTCTGCCGGCTCTAGCCGATTTGCCGTACACCCAGCGGGAGGCGGAGTCGATTCTGGCTCTGGTAGAGCCGGATCAACGGCTGGCGGCCCTGGGCTACGCGGCCCGCCCCGAGCTGGTGCGCGGCGGCGAGCTCAACGGTTACCGGATCGTGCACTTCGCGACCCATGGGCTGGTGCATGAGCAGCATCCGCAGCTCTCCGGCATCGCCCTCTCGATGTTCGACGCGGCGGGACGCGCCCGCGACGGGCACCTGCGGCTGCACGAGGTCTACGCTCTCGATCTGCCTGCCGACCTCGTCGTGCTCAGCGCCTGCCGCACGGCGGTGACTCGCCAGGCCCAGGGCCTGGGCCTGGTCGGGCTCGCTCACGGCTTCTTCTACGCCGGAGCTTCGCGTCTGCTGGTGAGTGTCTGGGACGTCCATGACGAGGCCACCGCCGAGCTGATGACGGCGTTCTACCGCGGACTGCTGGTCGAAGGGCTATCGCCTCCCGCAGCGCTGCGCCAAGCGCAGCTTTGGATGCGCGGGCAGGAGCGCTGGCGGGCGGCATACTATTGGGCCGGCTTCGTCCTGGAGGGCGAATGGCGCTGAGCACCCCCGAGGGACGCTACATTAGGCGTTATGGCGCGTGTCATGACGCGCGCCGGCGCGACGCGGTGGGAGCCGCCTCGTGCATCAACGCGTCGATCTGCTCCTCGATCGCCAGGTTGGCGTCCTGGATCGTCTTCAGCTTCTGGATCTCGACCTCGGCATCGGCTTGACCCCGCTGCTTGGCTTCCAAGACCTTCTCGACCTCGTGACGCACTCCGGCGATCTCTCGGCCCAGCCCGGAGTCGAGCGCCTTCTCGAGCTCCCCGAGACGCTCGGCGACTTTCTCTTCGATCGCACGACTCAGCTCTTCGCGCTGCGCCACGAGGTTCTGCGACAGAGATTCACCCACCTTCTTTTTGATGCCGCGTTTGAGCGCCTGTAGATTCAGAAAGCTACCGCCGAGGATTCCCGCCACCGTGGCCGCGACCAGCGTGTAGGGATTTACCAGCCCCAGCGCCGCCAGCAGGATTCCGGCGGCGAATTGGAGCGCCATGGTCGTCGCCATGGCCTTGGCGCCGAGAAACACGCCCATGCTGCCGGTGAGGACGTCGCGGGTCATCACCGTGTAGGCACCCGCCAGGATCCGACCGAACACCGAGACCTCCCGCTGCTCGATCACATCGGCGTCTACCCCGACGCTGACCTGAATGCGCAGCTGGTCGACCTTCTCGAGGAAGGCCCGGGCCCTGGGCTCCAGGTCCTCCTGCAGCTCTTGCGTCCGTTCCGCCACCATCGGCGCGAGCTTCTCTTGCGTCCAGCGCGCGATGTCTTCTTCTGATTTCTCCTTGAGGTAGCTCATCATCTCCTTGACGGCAGCTTCGATCTTGCTCTTGCTCTTGGTCGGCGGAAAGACGAACTGACCTTCGATCTGGTAATCGTCCGCCCAAAGCTTGATCCGGTCCGGCAGCCCGAGAAGGTGGCGGCTGGCGAGATCACGAGCTTCACGAGAGATATCGCTGGCGGCGACCCGAACCTTGGCGACCATCAGCTTGCGCTGCGTCTCTAAGTCCTGCAAAGGGATCTCCGCCTCCTGATAGCGCTGCTCGAGCTCGCTGGTCGCGGTCTGCCAAAGGTCCATGCGGGTCGGGATCGCTCTACGCACGTCCCGGTTCGCTGCCCGCAGCGTCCACAGCGAGGTGAGCAGCTTGGCGCGCCCCTTCTCCTCGCTCAGGAAGTGCTGCAGTCGCTCCTCCAGCCCTTCGATTCCGGAGCTGGCAGTCTTGCCGGCATCCCCTTGAATTCTGCCGAGGAGCGCCGACTTCGAATCGACAAAGACGATTCCATCGTTGCCCAGCTCCGTCCATTCCGCCAGATTACGACGCTGCTCGGCCGCGAACTCCTCTTCCGACATCTCGCCGAACGCGGCGGATTCCTGGATGTGATCCCAGTAGGTGATGACGAACAGAATCGAGCGATAGCCGAGCGACTGAAGGAATCGGATGACCTGCTTGTCCTTACCCGAGTAGGCATCCTGACTCTTCATGCAATAGATGATGGCGTCGGCCGTGGCGGTCTGCTCCATCGTGATCTGATCGCGCGCGTCGGGATCGTCGAGGCCGACCGAATCGATCAGGTCGACCCCATGCTCACACAGCGCCAGCGGCCAGTAGAGCTCGAGCTTCTGGTAGCGACTCTCCCACTTCGCGTTGCGCGAATCGATCTTGACGTACTTGCCCATCTCCTCGCGCAGATCGGCGATCGCGACGTCGAACGGCTCGCTGCTTCCTGCCGGCCCCATGCCGGGTTTCGGGTGTAGCGTCGCCTTCTTGTGAGGCGGTTCCGCGTGGCGGATCTCGCACAGCACACCGGTCGTCGGCACCGGCGAAGCCGGCAGCACGGCCTCACCGAGCAGGGCGTTGATCAGCGTCGACTTACCCGCGCTGAAGCGGCCGATCACCAGCACGCGCAGCCGCTCCGATTCCAAGCGCTTGATCACCTCCTCGACCAGCTCGACCAGGGTCGTGCCTTCGAACTGCGTCTCGTCGAGCCCCAGATCTACCAGGATCTGATGCTGCCGGCGCGCCACCGCCAGCACCTCGGAACGACGGTGGACATAGAGCTCGAGCAGGCTCAGGGAGGGTTCGATCGCAGACGTCATGCTTCACCTCTTCTCATCATCTTGGCAGCGAGCGCCTGAGTGTCTTCGAGTCCCTGCTGCCAGTCGACCTCGGCATCCGAGCGGGCCGAGCGGTCGAGCGCCAGCTTCTGGGATTCGCGCCAGTTCTCCTGCTCCTTCTTCATCGCAACGATGATCTCGCCGTAACCGTGTTTCAGTCCGGCCGAGACTTGCTCGGCGCGGTCGAGCCAAACCTGCTGGACGAGCCGATCGAGCTCGGCGCGTACCGCCGAACGGTCTTTGTCGGTGAGCTTCGTCGCGATCTGGTCGGCGGCCACGCCGGACATCGAGCTGGCCGCCAGCATCATGCCTCCGATGCTGGCTTGGGTGAACATCAGGCCAGCCAGAATGACCGTTGCCGCGGTGCCGATACGCGACGCGATGCGCAGGCTCCGCATATCGGCGAGGGTGATGTCCGACGGCTCGATCTCGACATCATCGATGGGGATCGCAGGGTCCACGACCGCCGGTAATGGAAACCCAAACTGGCGGCGCAGCTCTTCCCGCAACCATCGGACATCGGCGGTGACCTGGTCGCTGATCGCCCTCGACACCTGATGCGAAACACCCTTGAGCTCGCCCTGCAAACGGTACGGGAGCTCGCGATGCCACCACTGGCTTACGTTGCGGCTGCGCTCGAGACCGAACGACAGGTTCTCGAGCGCCGCTTCACGCTTGCGCTCGAGATGCTGCCGAACCTGGGCGTCGGCCTCGAGGCGACGGGCGTCGAGGCACTGCTCGATCTCGGTCCAGGCGAGGTCCTGCCGTTCGAACCCCTGCTCCCGACGTTTGTGTTCCGCTCTGCTCTCGCGGGCTCTGGACTCCTGGGCCTCGATCCCGGCGCGGGCCGCCAGCTCGAGGTGCCCCAAGACTTCGAGCAGCCCTTCTTTCGACTGCTTCAGCCGGATTCTCGCGAAGTCGACCGAGTCGACGAGCCCGTCGATCGCCCCGCGCAGATCCTCGACACCGGCCATAGCCTCAGTATCAATCACCGGCGCCTTGAGTCCCGAGCCGGCGACGTGTCGCTCCACGTGCTGCAACACCGTGCTGCGATCCTCGGCCGAGAGCTGATTACCATGCGAGATCGCTAGGATCACCGGCAGCTCGCGGCGAGCGCATTCGTTGAGCAGCGCGGCATCGAGGTGGCTGATGGGCATCAGGCCATGGATCAGATGAACCACCGCGTCCGCGCCGGATAGGATCTCGCCAAGCACCGCTTCGAGCTCCTCATCGGAGGCGTCGAGCGCCGGCCGCTCGACCAGGCACAGGTGGTGCGCCTCGAGCCAGTCATGGGCGAGGGCAACCTCGACTTCGGAAGCCGCCTGACGATGCATGGCGTCCAGCGCGGCAAGCCGCTCGGTCTCGCCGTCGATGACGACCCGCTCACGCGCTTCCGCCCAAATGGAGATCTCGGCCGTCGAACGCCTCGGTGACACCGGCAAGATGTCGCGCTCGAGCAGCGCATTGATGCGCTTGGATTTGCCCGCGTTCGTCCCGCCGGCGAAGACGAGAGTGATCCGGTCGCGCCGAGAGCTGGCGACGTGGCTGTCGATCGCCTCCAGCAGATCGGTCCGCCCCACCCGCCGAGTCAGGTCGCGCAGGGACCGCACCACGTCAGAGAACTTGTTGTCTTGCATACGTTTGACTCCTAAGCCGCTGTGGATGAGCGCATCAGCCGGCGGCGTGTGGTTTCGAGCCGTGCAGCGCGCTGAGCCAAGTCCGCGCTGGCGACGCGGGTCTCGGCGAACTTCTGCGCGACGGCTTCCTGTTGACGGTCGTGCTCGCGGCGCAGCCTCTCGACCGTCGAGCCGTACTCTTGCTTGTGCCGATCGACGGCGGTACCGAACGCGGTGAGAGCGGCGCGCGCGACGCTGTCTATGTGGTCCTCGAAGCGCTGGCTCGCCTGCTCGAAGAACGCCGCGATGTCGGTCTCGAGATGGCTTTGGAGCTGCTTCTGGCGGACCTCCAGCTTCGGTCCCGCCGCTCCTGCCATCTTTCTTCCGAGGGAGTCGCCAGCGCGCGTGGTCGCGATGAGTCCGCATAGGGCGCCGGGTCCCAGGCCGACCACGGCCCAGATGATGGCGTTCAAGAACTGTGTCCAGACACTGTCGCCGAACATCCCGCCGATCGTCCCTCCCAGCAGCGCTCCGAGCAGCGCTCCAGGCAGTGCTCCCATCCAGCCCAACGCGAGACAGCCTACGGCGCCACCCGCCGCATCGAGCCGTCGGTCCCGGCCGACCTGCTGTGCCGAATGGGTGAGCGCGGAACCGAAAGCGCTCGGGTCGGGCACCGCCGCGACTTCGACCGCAGGCACCGAAACCGCCACCCCCAGGGACGACAGCTGCTGGTAGCTGTTCTCGAACTGTCGTGCGAATCCCTTGGCCAACGCATCGCAGCAAGCGCGCAGCCTCGCGAGCTCCTGATCGACCGTCTGGGTATAGTGCCGAGCGTAGTGCTCGACCCCGGCCGAAACTTGGGGATGGAGCTTCGTCTCGTACTCTTTGACGTCCCAACCCGCGGTTTCGATCAGCCCATGGAGCCACTCCCGGGTGCTCGCGGCCACGGTATCGTGCTGCTGTCGGCATCGCACCTGAACGTTTCGGCGAGTCTGCTCGAGCTCTTTCATGCTGCGAGCCTGCAGTTCCTCGAGGACGACTTCGAGCGCTGTCACGGTGCTCTCGCGCAGCACCTGCGCTTCGGTCTCCAGAGTCTTCTGTCGCTCGCCCAGCTCACGCTCCATCTCCGCCAACAGCTCCTGCAGCAGGCGGATCAGTCGCTCGGCGATGATGAGCGAACGATCGCGCAACAGCGCAGCGCGCACCGAGGCTTCGAGCGCCACAAACCTTGATTGCCAAACCGGCCAGGCTTCCTGCAACGAGGGCGGCACGCGCGCGATCGGCACCATCGTGACGGCCGCCGACTCGAAGACGGTGGGCGACTCGAGACCGAGCTTCTCGCGCAGCTTCGAGCGAACATAGGCGAGGGTCTCGGCTCGCTCCGCCTCGTCCTGTCGGTCCATCGCGGTCACCACGAAAATGCAGCGGTGCAGGAACGCCCGAGCGTACTCCTCGAGGAATTCGATCAGCGTGCTGGTCATCGGGTTGGCCGAGGGAATGAGGACCAGAGCGCAATCCGCCACTTCGTTGACCACCCATTGGGTGACCCGAGCGTGATTGGAAGCCGTCTCGGCACCTGCACCGATCCCCGGCGTGTCGAGGATGACGAGGTCCTCGGCCAGCTCCTCGGCTGGAAACTCGATATCGATCGACCGCACGCGATCAGCCACCTCGGGATCCGACGTCAGGCGATGCAGCAGGTCCTTCAGCGAGGTGTCCGTAGCGGCCTCGGGCTGCAGCGCGCTCAAGACTCGACGCAGCTCGCCAAAGTCCTCCGCTACGGCAGCAACTGTCCAGTCGTCGCCAAACAGCGCCGTGACTCTCAGCGCCGGCCCCTTGCGAATCCGCGTCACCGCCGCCGTGGTCGCAACGCTGGCGGTCTTGAGCAGCTGCGAGCGCAGGAGCCCATTGATGAAGGTGCTCTTGCCACTCGAGAACTCGCCGATCACCGCGAGGTTGAGGGCAGGATCGGCCACGCGTCGCGTGATGCTGTCGATCTTGTGCTCGAAAGCGGCCCGTCGGGGTTCCGAAACATAGCGCTCCAGGAGCTCGCGGACGATCTTCAAATGCTCCTTGAAGTCGGTGATCGCGTCGAGGCTCTCGACGCTCGAAGCCCCGGAAGTGTCGGCAGCGCCAGTCGAGCCCATTGCGCCAGCCGAGCTGACTGCGCCAGGCAAATGCACGGCGCCAGGCGAATTCATCGCGTCAACCAAAGTCATAGCCTCCGTCTTCGCCCGGGCCGTCGCCGTCGAGCAGCTCGCCCTCGTGATCTGCATCGAGGGGATCGTCGGGATCGTAGGCCAGCGGCACGTAGGGCTCTCGCAAGCCCTCTTCCAAGGGTGTCTGCAAGGGTGCCTGCAAGGATTGACCGCGGGGACTCGGATCGGTCCCGCTCGGCATTTCGTCACGGTCTGAAGCACGGTCTGAGGCACCGTCTGAAGTCCGATCCTCGCCGCGCTCGCGAGGCTCGAGGAGGGGTACCGCGCGACGGGACGGAACGGTGTAGCCCTCGATTTCAGGGATCTTGATCAGGCCGCCGGTGCCGTGCTCGCGACGGCTCGCGCTCTCGAATTCGAACCCTAGCCTGAGCTTGATCGGGGGCGGTCCTTGGGTCGCCATCATGGTGAAGCCGCGGTCCTTCCAGGCTCCGAGAAACGGCTTCATCGGATAGCGGATGGCCGCCCCGCGCTGGCCGGGAGCCACGACGACGACCTCCTCCGCACCGGGTGCCCCCGAATCGACTCGCGAAACAACGACCGGGTCAGCGGTGCCCAGACCGAGCCGCTGGCGGATGTCCTCGAGCATCGGATGCGGTTTCTCAGGATTGGGGCGATCGACACCGACGATGACACTGTGGCCGCTTCCCAGCTCGGTCGCGAGCTGGCGCGGGCTGGCGGCGGCGTAACGGCGAGTCGGAATACCGTGCAGCTCGAGCAGCTTCCCGACATCGTCGGGTCGCGCATCGCTGCCGTCGTGATACCAGCCATTGGCGCGCGCTTGCGCGATCAGGGCATCGGCCGGCACATCGACGCCGGTGTACTGCCGGATGATGAACTCCTGGCAGTGGATCGTGGCGATGGCAGCGCTACCTCCGGGGCGATTCGCGACGGCACCGCCGATGAGTATGGGCCTGCCCTGAAGGTTCACCGTGCCGATCTCGCCAGCGACGATGACGTCGCCGCCGGCCTCGATAGAGTCCACCGCGACCGCTGGTCGTCGACCCGGTGGCTTTGAATCAAAACCCGACACGCTTTCCTCCCTCGAGAGCTCTTGTCCGAAGACGCCTGAGACCCGCCAAACGGCGGATCGACCTCCCTCACCACGTTCGTGGTAGAGGTGTTGCCCTTCCGCTAGAAATGTTGGCCAGGAATTTTCAGGCCCAGCCTGCTAGGGCTGAGGAATGGCGACGGCTCGTAGGGTCGCCCTCTACTCGACGCGGCCGTAGCGGCCGGCCATGACGGTCACCGAGTCACCGTAGCGGCCGAAGCCGTCGATGGTGTAAACCCAACGGCCGTCGACGCGGCGCACCAGCTCACGGAAGACCTCATGGCGATTGGGCGTGTCGGTGAACCATACGATCTGCTGGACGCCGTCGGGCCCGCGGCTCACCGTACCGTGGTGCTCGACGCGGTCACCATCGGACTTCTCGATGACGCACAACAGACTCAAGGAGCCATCCGGCTGGCGCTTGGCGATGTTGTAGCCCTGACCGGTGATCACCGTGCCGTCGGGCATCGTGTCGGCGATGCGGGCCTCCTGGCGCACGGCATCAACGGTGCGGTAAGAATGCCGCGCCTTGATGCGGTAGAGCTCTTTGCCGGTGGCGTCGTAGCCCACGAAGTGGCCCTGCCAGGTGCCGTCGAGGGCGGCGAAGACCTCTACCGGCCGATCCTCGACGGGCTTGGGCTGCGCGGTAGCAGCGGCCGAAAGCAGGAGCAGGCTCGCAACCAGTGTCGCAGCCAGTGCGCTCAGGCCCACGCCAGCGAGACGCCGGCTGAGCCGCGTCACGCCTTGGCCACCTCTTGGGGCGCCACTTTCGAGAACAGGCTCTTGAGAGAGTCGAGCGCGGTGTCGTGCGGTACCGCCTGCGACATGTCGGTGATCTCGTCGTAGCGCGCCGCTACCATCTCCGGCGTGACCTCGGAATCGGTGTCGAAGGCGACGCCTTCACCTTCGACCAGCTGGATCTTGGCGAAGTAGCCCGCCGCGGTCACCAGCACGTCGCCCGATGCCTCGCATTGCTCGCTCGCCAGGTAGGCGACGGCGGCAGCTACCAGCTCAGGGCGGATCATCGCCTTGAAGAAGTCCGGAAAGACTTTGGCGCCCATGCGAGTATCGGCCACCGGCGCCACGGTGTTGACCCGAATGTTGGTTTTCTTGCCTTCGATCTTGAGCGAGTTCATCAGGCCGACGACGCCGAGCTTGGCGGCCGCATAGTTGGCCTGGCCGAGGTTGCCCCAGAGCCCAGCCGCAGAGGTCGTCATGACGATGCGGCCATAGGCCTGCTTGCGCATCACCGGAAACGCGGCCCGGGTGACGAAGGCGGCGCCCAGCAAGTGTACGTCGACCACCGCCTCGAAGTCTTCCAGCTTCATGCGGCTGAATATCTTGTCGCGCAGGATGCCAGCGTTGTTGATGAGAATGTCGAGGCGGCCGTAGTGATCGAGCGCCGCCTCAACGATGCGGGCCGAGCCCTCACGATCGCTGACGCTGTCGTGGTTCGCCACCGCCTCCCCCCCCGCTGAGCGAATCTCCTCCGCCACCTGCTCCGCCGGCCCGCGGTCGCTACCCGAGCCGTCGAGTCCGCCACCCAGATCATTGACGACCACCTTGGCGCCGCGGGCTGCCAGGTATTGCGCATAGCAGCGCCCGAGCCCTTGACCAGCTCCGGTCACGATGGCTACCCGGTCGTCGAAACGGATCGTCATGCTCGCTTTCCTCCTCACGTCAAGGCTGGAATGTCGCTCGGCGCGCTGACCATGATTTACAAACCGTTCGGCAAACGCTGGCGAACGGTTTCTATGAGCGATGGCTTTGCCACCGGCCCAGGCGTCCCTCGAACGACTCTGCGACGAACCGATAGTTTATCGCCAAGCATTTGGCCTTACCGATTTTGATGCGAATAGACCGAACCGGCTCTACGAAAGGTAACATCGAAGGCTTACCGACGTAGGTCTCTTGAGGACACCAGCGCTGATGAGGATCTCTCGACGTGGATCCTGGCTGTCGAGCGCAGAATTCGACTATCTCGTGCCCCCGCCACTTTCTGTGGCTGATGCAGTCTTGGCTACCGACCTGAATGGGACGGCACGTGAGAGGGACTTGAACGTGATTTCAATCATCGAGTACGGCACGCTGCGGTTGACGCAGCTTCGGAAGCAATGGGCGTCAGGACTATCGATCCTGAGTCTTCTGGCGCTGCTAGCGGCTCTCGCCCTGCCGCTGTTGGGCTGCTCTTCAGAGGGAACGACCGTCGACGCCAACGACGGCGACGCTACCGCCACCGAGAAGAAAGAGGACGCCGAGGGAGACGAGGAGAAAAAGGAAGAGCTGCCGCCCGTGGAAGTGGTGAGCCTCGGCCGCGGCGCGATCGAATCGGTGCTGCGGTTCTCGACCAACCTCGAGGCCGAGAGCGAGATCCAAGTGTTCTCACAGGCGGCCCGCCAGGTCACCCAGCTGGCGGTAGAGGAGGGTGATCGGGTACGCAGAGGCCAAGTGCTGGTGCGGCTGCAGGACGAGGAGCAGCGCAGCGAGCTGGCCCGCATCGAGAGCCAGCTGGCCAAGGCCGAGCGCGAGTACCAGCGCCAGAAGAACCTCTTCACCAAAGAGCTGGTGAGTGAGCAGGTGATGAACGACGCCACCTACGAGGTCGAGCAGCTGCAGCTGGCGCTGGACGACGCCAAGCGCAACCTCGGCTATACCGAGGTGCGGGCTCCGATCGCCGGCACGATCACCGGGCGCCACGTCAACCTCGGTGACCACATCACGGTCAACCAGCACCTGTTCGATCTCGTCGACTTCAACACCATCGTAGCCCGCGTCTATGTGCCCGAGAAGGAGATGTCGCGCCTCCAGACAGGCCAGACGGCGCGCTTGTTCTCAGCCTCTCTCGGCGACGAGGCACGCCAGGGCGAAGTCACTCGCATCGCACCGATCGTCGATCCGCAGAGCGGAACGGTCAAAGTGACGGTCGGCATACCGGCCAACCAGCGGCTGCTGCCCGGCATGTATGTGGAGGTCGAGCTGGTCACCGATACGCGGCAAGACGTTCTGCTAGTTCCCAAACGAGCGGTGATCTACGACCAGAATCAGGCCTTCCTCTATCGCGTTCAAGACGATCAGACCGCCGAGCGACTGCGCATCGAGGTGCTGTTGGAAGACCGTGAGTTCCTGCTGCCTGCGACCGGCGAGGAGACCTTCGCCAACCTGCGCGCTGGAGACTCGATCGTGATCGCCGGCCAGGCTGGCCTCAAAGACGGCATTAAAGTCCGCCTGGCCGGCCAGGCTGCCTCGCAACCCGATCCCGGAGCCGAAGCTTCCGCCGGAGAAGCCTAGTGAGCGGCTCACGGGAGTCCCAGACGAGCGAAACCCCAGAGGGGTCCCAGGAAGACACGGCTCCCGAGGATGCTCAGGAAAGCCTGGCCGAGGCTTCTCAGGCGGAGGCGTCTTCCGAAGAGATGCAGGGGAACGCCGGTACGCCGCCTCCCCGGCGCAAGATGACCAGCTTCAGCACTACCCGCCCGGTGGCGGTGCTGATGGTCTTCATCGCCGCCGTCACCTTCGGGTTCTTCTCCTACGAGCGTCTGGCCGTCACCCTGATGCCGGAGCTCAGCTACCCCACCCTCACGGTGCGCACCGAGTATCCTGGCTCTGCACCCGAAGAGGTCGAGAACGACATCAGCCGGCCGATCGAAGAAACCCTCGGGGTGGTCGGAGGCTTGAGTCGCATCAGCAGCATCAGTCGCTCTGGGGTGAGCGACGTCGTGCTCGAGTTCTCCTGGGACACCGAGATGTCCGACGCCATCCAGGACACGCTCGAGAAGCTCGATCTGGTCTTTCTCCCAGCTGAAGCCGAACGTCCACTGATCTTACGCTTCGATCCCTCCCTGGATCCGGTACTGGAGCTCAGCCTCTCCGCCCACAGCAGTCGTTTCGAGGGCGCGGATCCGTCCGAGACCATGCGCTCGGTGCGGCGCATCGCGGAGCTGCAGGTGCGGCGCGCGCTGGAACCGATTCGCGGAGTCGCGGCGGTACGCCTGCGCGGCGGGCTGGAAGAAGAGATCCACGTCCTGGTCGACGAAGAGCAGCTGCGGCGAACCGGACTCTCGATCCAGCGCGTCATCGATCGCCTGCGCCAGGAGAACGTCAATGTCGCCGGCGGCACGATCAAAGAAGGGCGCACCGAGTACATGGTGCGCACCCTCAACGAATACGAGAATCTGCAGCAGATCGCCGATACGGTGATCACCTCCATGAACGGCAGAGACGTGCGGGTGCGAGACGTGGCTCGGGTCGAGCTGGCCCACAAAGAACGCGAGATCCTGACCCGCACCAACGGCGGCGATAGCGTCCAGATCGACATATTCAAAGAGGCCGATGCCAACATGGTGGCGCTGTCCAAACGCGTCCGGGCACGCCTCGGAGACTTCGATCTCGAGTCCTACGAGAATAAGCTGGCGGAGGGGACGAAAGCAAAAGACCCTGGGTTGGCCAGCGGCTCCAGCGACTCGGGAGGACGCGGCGGCCCCGGAAGACGTGGTGGCCCAGGGGGCCGCGGAGGCCGCGGCGGGCCGCAAGCCCAGCCCAAGGGCTTCAGCGAACAGATCTACGAGAACGAAGGCCTGCTGCTGGAAGTTGTCGCCGACCGCTCGGTGTTCATCGAGTCGAGCATCCAGGAAGTGCGCAACACGGCGATCCTCGGCGGCATGCTGGCGATCGCCGTGCTGTTCGTCTTTCTACGCAACTTCAAGGCGACCGCCATCATCGCGGTATCGATTCCGATCTCGCTGCTGGTCACCTTCGCCCCGCTCAACCTGCTTGGTGTAACCCTGAACATCATGTCCCTGGGCGGCCTGGCGCTAGGCATCGGCATGTTGGTGGACTCCTCGATCGTGGTCCTGGAGTCGATCTTCCGCTGTCGTGAAGAAGGAGACGACATCGCCACAGCCGCGGTGCGCGGCGTGCGGGAAGTCCGCGGCGCGGTGATCGCGTCTACCCTGACTTCGATCGCCGTGTTCTTCCCCATGGTCTTCGTCGAGGGCGTGGCTGGCCAAGCGTTCGGCGACCTCGGCCTGGCGGTCGTGATCTCGCTGCTGGCGGCGGTTGTCGTCGCCATCTCGTTCATTCCCATGCTGGCGAGCCGCCGCGGCATCGACCTCAACTTCACGGACTCGGTGCGCTCGCGGTTTGGCCGTCTCGACTCCTGGTCGACCTTTCTGACGGATCTCAGCGGCTCGATCCGCTGGCTCAAGGCGTCCGGCACGGCGTTCAAGGCCCTGCCTTGGTTCATCTTCACGATCTACCTGATTCTCCGGTTAGTGCTGCACCTGGCGCTCGAGTTCATCGGGCTCGCCCTGCTGGGACTGCTGTTCGCGGTGAGCTACCTGGTCGCCCAACTGCTCGCGCCGCTCGTTGCCGCAGTGTTCAAGGTCGTGACCTACGTGCCGCTGAAGCTCATCGGCGCCATGCTCTCCACCCTGCAGGAGCTCTATCCACGCAGCCTACGCTGGGCGCTGAACCACACCGGCGTAGTGCTGCTCGGTGCGCTCGGCCTATTTGGCGCCACCGCTTGGCTGGCTAGCAGCCTCGACAGCGAGCTGCTGCCGGAAGTGCACCAGGGCGAATTCACCATCGAGGTCGCGCTGCCCGTGGGCACTCCGCTGGCAGAGACCGACGAGGTGCTGCGTCCGGTCGAGACTGTGATTCTCACCGAGCGCGAGCGCATGAAGTCGCTGCTGTTGACGGTCGGCTACGATGCCGCCAACTCCCAACGCTCGGACGAAGGCGAGCACACCGCCCGCTTCAAAGTGCTGCTCGACAGCTCCGACCCGGCGGTGGAGGCCCAGGTCATCGAACGCCTGCGCGACCGCTTCGCGGACATTCCAGACCTCGAAGCGCGGGTCGTTCGCCCCGTGCTGTTCAGCTTCAAGACGCCGGTCGAGGTCGAAGTCCACGGCGACGATCTGGTCGAGCTCCGTAAGTATGCCGCCCAGGTGCGCGATGTACTGGCCGCCATGCCGGAGCTCGCCGATGTCGACACCACCCAGCGCGTCGGCGCTCCGGAAGTTCGCGGTGCGGCCGTAGCCCACGGCATCGACGGTGGCTTGTTCCTCGCCCATCACTACGACATGGCTCCGGCCGGCAGCCGGCTTGAGGAGGATCGGGTTCATTCGTCGGTCGAACG
>JBCCEE010000158.1:0-16021 GCA_039030415.1 Acidobacteriota bacterium | reverse complement strand
TTGCCCCCGAGGTCGACGAAGACGACCTCCGGGGCGATCGACATGACCGTGCCCTCGACCTTCTGACCGACCTCGGGCCGCTCGCCCCAATTATCGTAATCCGCCAGCATGCTGGCAAAATCCTGCTCTTGATCGTGATTCGACATGAGCACAGTGTAGCGCAGGCGAGCACGGTCTAGCGCAGGCGAGCACGGTGTAGCCGCGGCTGCGTCAGGCCCCTCACCCACGGCGGCTCAGAGCCAAGTTGGCTCAAAGAACGTTATTTGCACAATTGCGCAAATATGCTAGATTGCCTCTATGGACACCACGCCCCCCCTCCCTGAAGCCTGCACGTCAGTGCTCGAACGCTATCTCGACGCCACCATTTTTCGCGCCCTGGCGGATCCCAAACGCCTCTCCCTGCTGGCCCAGCTGGCGGCGTCCGCCGAACCCGCGACGGTCACCGAGCTGTCGAGCTGTTGCGGCGTCCACATCTCCGGCGTTTCGCGGCATCTGAAGATGCTGCACGAAGCCGGGTTGCTCCAGGCAGAGCGACAGGGACGGGAGGTGCGCTATCGCTTGGACTGCGAGGCCTTGACCTCGGTGCTGCGGGGCATGGCGGACGCCATCGAGAGCTGCCAGGCCGCCTGCTGCACCCAATCGAACCACCGCGGACCTGCTTCCGGCGCCGTTCCGGACGCCGGCTGAGAAAAGGAGAACTGAGATGTCGACCCAAACCCATCCCGAACCAAAACTCGACAGCGTCGGTGACAACAGCACGACCATCCGTTCGCAAGTCGCCGACGCTTACGCCAACGCTTTGTCGCAAGCCCAGCAGGCCAACGCCGGCTGCTGCGGTGCGTCGGAAACGCCGTTCGGCACCGCGGCCAAAATCGCCGGCTACGACGCCGAGCTCGAAGAGCACGACGGAGCAGCCGTCACGTCCTTCGGCTGCGGCAACCCGCTGGCGTTCTCCGGCGTCGAGCCCGGCCAAACGGTGGTCGACCTCGGCTCCGGCGCCGGCTTCGATCTCTTGATCGCCGCCAAGAAGGTCGGGCCCGAAGGACGCGTCATCGGGGTCGACATGACCGACGCCATGATCGAGACGGCGCGGGCCAATGCCGCCCGTGCGGGTGCCGAGCAGATAGAGGTACGCAAGGGATTGATCGAAGCGATGCCGCTCGCCGACGACTCGACGGATTGGGTGATCTCGAACTGCGTGATCAACCTCTCGCCCGAGAAAGAGCGCGTCTTCGCCGAGATCCATCGCGTCTTGAAGCCGGGAGGTCACTTCTCGATCTCGGATATCGTGGTCGAGGAGCTGCCGGCGGCAATCCGTCAGCACTCTGCCGCTTATGCCGCTTGCGTCTCCGGAGCGATCCGCGAAGAAGCCTACTTAGACGGGCTGCGCGCCGCAGGACTCGACGAAGTCACCGTCACCGAACGCCAGGTTTACACCAAGGAGCAGATCGTTGGCATTATCGGCTCGGACTTGGAGAGCTTCGGGCTCGATCCGCAGCTCCTGAGCGATCATCTCGATGATCTCGTCGGTAAAGTCTGGAGCGCCAAGTTCCAGGGTCAAAAGCCGTCACCCCGAGTCGCTGACGACCGCACTGGCCTGCTAAACTGTTGCTGATGCTTCCCTTCATCTTCCGTCGGCAGCCGGCCTCCGATCGGCAGCGCCCCACCGTTCAGGTGATCACCTGATGTGGTTCTTCGGCCTGCTGCTGCTGGCTGCATCCGGCGGGCTGCTCTATGGCCACCGCTCGAAGCAGCGCAAGCTCGGCCTGATCGCCTCGACCGAGGTCTGCACGGTCGACCATCTGCGGCAGCTGGCGGCTTCGATGACCGAAGGGTTGGGGCCAGGATCGCTGCACTTCGGCGCTGCGGTCAGCGGCACGGTGCGCTGCGATGAGCCGCTGACCGCGGAGCTCAGCGGAGTCCCATCGGTGCACTACACCATGAGCGTCCACCGCGAACGGGAGGAGCAGCGGGAGGCTCGCAGCTCTGGCGGCGAGACACAGACTCAACAAACCAGCGACCAGCTGACCCAGCAGACGCAGTCCGTGCGCTTCACCCTGGAGGACGCCACCGGTCGGCTCGAAGTCGACCCGGCCGGGGCCACCTTCACTGCCGAGCAGACCATCTCACGCCTGGAGCCCGCGGCGGACGGCGGGCAGAGCCTGCGCCTCGGCACCTTCGCCATGGATGTCTCCAATCCGCCACCGACCACCGAGGGCCGCACCGTCGGGTACCGCTTTCGCGAACAAGCGATCCCCGTCGGTCACGAAGTCTTCATCCTCGGTGAAGTCACCGACCCCGATGGGGAGCTGAGGATGGCCCGGCCTGCCGACGGCCAGCTGCTGATCAGCGTCAAGAACCGCGACCAGCTGCTGCGCGAGGCCGACTCGGGCTCCAAATTCATGCGTCGTGCCGCCATCGTCTGCGGCGTGCTCGGGCTCTTGCTGCTGATCCTCTAGCTCGCCTGCTCGCTCCACCAGCGCGACTTCTCGGCTCACGAACAGTAGCTAGATCGCGTCCCAGAACAGCGTTTGTGAGATGGTAGGCCGTGTTGACGGAGCGAGCAAGGGCGGAGATGTCTGAGCGTGCAGGCTAGATACCTGCTCGTAAACCTCCGTGAGTTAGTGCTTTACGCAGCGGCATAGCGACCCTGCGAGTTCCGCAGCCCGGCGCAGCCCGTCAAACACGGCCGTCTATCGATCGCTGCTTGGATGCGATCGAGCTAGCGAAAGCTTCCGCCTTCATCCAACCCGAAGGCGTAGCGGAAGGCCGCCGGGTCGTAGTATTCCCGGAATAGCCGGATCTTGCCGCCCGCTACGTGGAACAACCCGCCGTAGGTCTGGTCGTAGGTCCGTCCCGTTGGAACAATCTCGACTCGGCCACGGAACTCCGCGAAGACCCTCTGCGGATCCTGCATTGGGTAGAACACCAGCTGCGACGTGAAGTCGGCTTCACCGCTGTTCTCAGGCCAGGCTGAATAGTGCGCGATCAGAGCGTCCCGGCCAGCCACGCGCTTCGGGAACCCCTCGGGCGAGTACGGCATGTCCTGCACGGCGTCGTCCGCCCAGAGATCGGCGAACCGCTCCATGTCTTTGGTTTCGAGCGCCGTCAGGAAGTCGCGCACCGCCTGCTCGGTCTGCTGACGGACGATGTAGGCCGGCGGATGTGCAGCGGCATTCTTACTCGCTGGGCCAAAGACTTCCCGGGTTCCCGACTCGCTCTCGAGGTAAAACGCATGGCCAAAGATGCGCCAGTCGGCCTCGTCTCGCCGCAGCTCGAAACGATAGTCGCCCTGAACCTGCCAAGAGAGCCCGGCCACCCAGTGATCGGCCGTGACGTCGGCCGTCGCGACGGCTCGGTCACCCTGCAGATCGACGACGACATTCGAGATTTGGTGATGCGTGCGGTCGAATCCCGGCAGCACTCCGGCCCACACGGTCATCAACGCCTGCGGACTCTTGAGCTCGACCTCGCCGCCGTTGAGGCTCGTGTAGTCGAGCTCGATCTCCGGCCCGTACAGCTGTTCGAGCGCTTCGAAGTGACCCAGGTCGGCGAGGACAGCGACACTTTCAACGAGCGTCGTGAGGGCGGCGGTATCGATCGCGGCGGTATCGATCGCGCTGCTATCGCGCTCTGTTGGGTTCAGCGTGGCTTGGAAGTGCCTTGCGACCGCGTCGCTCGCGGTCCCTAAGGCTTCGGGCTGGTCGTAGAAGTCAAATTGTGTAACGTCATCGAGCCAGATCACTTCTGCTGGGTCGCCCAAGCGCCGAGCGTACTCCTTCACGCCCTGGGGAATCGCCGCCGCCTCGGAGTGAATCAACAGGGTCGGCTTGGTGAGCGAATCGGCGGTCGTGATGGCATCGTAGGTGAGCCAAGGCTCCCACGAGGCCACGTTGAAGCGATTGTCGTACTCCGGCACGAGCCCTCGATGCTTCTCCGTATAGTAGGGAGCCTGGAACATCAGGGCTTTTTCGTTGGTGAGGCTGGCAGCCTCGAGCAGCACGGGCTCTTGCGCCGCGGCGGCAGCGCGCGACTGCTCGACGAGGGCGGCGACGCCGTCGTCACCGCCGTAGACCTCGCGCACGATCTCCGCATTGTGGAGCCACGGCGCCACGAGAGCGAGCGAGCGGAGGCGAGGGTTGCCCAGCGTCGCGTCGCTCATGTAGCCGGAAGAAGCGCAGATCCCGAGCCCCGCGATTCGGTCGGCATCGACCTCGGGGCAAGACGCCAGGAAGGCGACGGCAGCGTGGATGTCTTCGGTCTTGCGCGTCGGATCCTCGAGGAACGGAGGCGCATCTGGTGACTGCCCCCAGCCGCGGAAGTCGAAGGCTAGGGCGGCGAAACCGCGGTCGGCGAGCTCGGCGGCGTAGGTGGCCGGCATCTGTTCCTTGACGGTCGTCCAGGCGCCGGTTACGACGACGGCTGGCAGCGTCTGGCCGTCCTCGAGAGTGTCAGGGAGGTAGAGGTCTCCGGCCAGCGTCTGGCCGTGGCTGTCGAAGTGAACGGTGTGCTTCATAGCGTTCTCCATGGGTGCCTCGCGGGCGAAGGGTCAAGGCTCTCTGGCGAGTGCCTGTTTCGTCGGTTCCTGCGGTCAGAGCCTTTGGCTCGTGACGGGAACAACCCTATGCGCGGCCCTGCCTTCCCGGCTTGCAGGACCCTGCTCGAGTTTTGAAGATTCTTGCTACCGAGAGCGGTCGATAGACGGTCGCGCTGGGTGGACTCTCACGAACCCTCTTCTAAGTTGCCTTGCGCCAGGCCGTCGGAGTGCTGCCGGTGAAGCGCTTGAAGGTCCGTGAAAAATGGGCCTGGTCTGAGAAACCGCAGGAGACTGCGACGTCCGCGAGAGGCCGCGTCGGCTCCGCCATCAACTTCTTGGCTTGCTCGACGCGATACGCCATGACGAATTGGTAGGGCGGCTGGCCGATCGTCTGCTTGAACAGTCGCGCGAAGTGGTAAGGGCTGATACCGGCTTCTGCCGCCATGTCTTCGAGCGTGATGCCGCGACCGTAGTGAGTGGCGACAAAATCGAGTACCCGCTTGTAGTGACGAGCCGTGAAGCTGGCCGAGAAGGCGCGCTCTTCGTCGCGCTCCTGGCCGTACCTCTGAACCAGCTTGGTGAGGAAGACCCGCGCCAGACTCTCGAACATCACGGCCGATCCGATCCTTTGCTCGAGCGCGTCGTAGAGCATCACACCGGCGTCGGTCAGGTCAGGGTCGAGGAACTGCGGAACGTTCTCGAGCTGCGTTTCGGTCAACAGCACGCCGAGCTCCGACTGCGCGAATCGCTCCAGCTTCTCCGGCTGGAGCGTGATCACGATGACCTTCGACCGCTCGTACCACCGCCAGCCACTCTCTACGCCGGCCGGGGTCACGACGATCTCGTTGCGGCAGAACGTGAAGTCGCGATGCTCCCCCGCCCGCCAGTTCTCGACTCGATGCGGCTCGTCCTTCAGATTGATCAAGATGTGGTGCTGCTCGAAGACTTCGGTCGGCATCTCCCCTGGCTCTGCCTCGAAATACTCGAGCGACAGCAGCTCCGAAGCCAGCGGACGCACCCGCTCATCGCTGCGCACCAGCGGCGACGAGGGGTAGACGTCCTGGTACCTCCTTGCCATCCTGTAGGCCTAAGCGTGAGTCCTGGAGCTCACTACCCGAGGCTCCTTCTTGCCGCCGAGGTTTCCTCAAGGCCCGACGTTTCCTCGAACACCGCGGGTTGGCGCTCGCTCCGCTCGAGTCGGACCGTGAACCAGAAGCGCGAGCCTTCTCCAGGAGTGCTCTCGACTCCGATCTCGCCTCCCATGAGCTCGACCAGCTGTTTCGAGATCGCCAGTCCGAGCCCAGTGCCACCGTATTTGCGAGTTCGAGAACCGTCGAGCTGCGAGAAGGGCTTGAACAACCTGTCCATCTTGTCCGCCGGGATACCGATACCGGAATCGACAACGGTGCATCGAACCGTCACCGAATCCTGATCTCGACCATCGAGGCCGGCAACGATCCCAACGTTTCCCTGGGACGTGAACTTGATCGCGTTGCCGACCAGATTCAACAGCACCTGCTGCAGTCGAGAGCTGTCCCCTCGCAGCGGCGAAGGGATCGCATCGTCGACCCGAGTGGAGATCTCGATGCCTTTCTCCATGGCGAGCGCACCGAGCATTGACACAACGGTATCGACAGCTCCCTCGAGATCGAGCTCGCTCAGCTCGAGCTGCAGGCTCCCCGCTTCGAATTTGGAGGCGTCGAGAATATCGTCGACCAGCGACAGCAGGCTGCTGCCGCATGAGCGGATGATCTCGGCATACTCGCGCTGCTCGTCCGCCAGCTCGGTGGCGAGAAGTAGATCGGTCATCCCGAGGACTCCGTTCATCGGCGTCCTGATCTCGTGGCTCATATTGGCCAGGAACTGACTCTTGGCAGCGGCGGCGGCGTTGGCCTCGTCTCGCGCCTTCTCCAGCTCCCGGGTTCGGGCCGACACCTGCTGCTCGAGGCGCTCGCGCTCTCGACGATGGTGATACGAGCGCACTGAGACGATGGCCGCGATCACCATGCCGGTCATCGCCAACCAGCCCAAGAGAGCCGGCCAGGTCAGGTACCAGGGCGCGGGCGCCTCGAGATCGATCGTGAGCAAGCTGAAGATCTCGTCGGTCAGATCGCGGGCTTCGACCTCGAACGTGTAGCGCCCCCCAGGGAGGTTCATGTATTCCGTCGTCGTCAGATCGGTCCAGTCCGACCACTGCGATTCCAGACCGTTGAGCCGGAAGCGGTAGCGGTGGGGCTGAGGCTCATCGAACACCGGAGCGACCCAGCCCAGCTTGATGCGGCTACCCGAGCGAGTCAGCTCGAACGAGCTCGCCAGAGGAAGACGCTGACCGTCCACTACGAAGTCGGTCATCAGCAGTCGCCGCCCCGGCGGCGCGCCGACGGTCGCGTCGTCGAGCTGACCGTGAAAGCGAAACAATCCCTTGGAAGTTCCGAGCCAACACGCACCGGAAGGCTCCGGCAAGTACGAGTAGACGTCTTGAGTCGGCAAGACCCGGAAGAGATGAGTCGCCGACCGGGTCTCTGGATCCCGGGTATCCACCCATCTCGGAAACAGGCCGTCCCGGCTCAACCAGAAGGTGTCGTCAGCACCGGCAACAACTCGGGAAACACCCTCTCTGGCGGCACCGAACGCGTCGCTTGGCTCGAAACGACCGGTCGCTGCATTCCACACCATGAAGCCGGTTCCGGTCGCTGCCAACAGCTCCTCACGATGGGTGAAGAGCTTCACGCTGTTGATATCCGTGAGACCTTCGGTGACGCCCAGACGGTCGGTAGGCGCTTGCGCGAGGGCTTCAGGAGCCGGCGGCTCGACGCGAACGACGCCGTTGACCAGAGTGCCGAGCCACAAGACTCCATCGCTCGTCTCGGCAACGGACCGTACCTGCGCCCCCAGGTCGATTTGCCATCCCGGATCCCGCCAGCCGTCAACCGTCCAGTCGAGCGCAGCCAGGCCTTTCTCGTCACCGACCCAAACCACTCCCGGCCAGCGAGTCGACTCCAACAGAGTGAATGAGTGGCGTGATTGACGGACCTGGCGGACGCCATCGCGACTCACCTGGTAAACGCCGTCGGCGGCACCCACCAAGAGGCCTTCCGGTTGGCCCCCTGTCGGTTGCCCCTCTGACGGTCGGTCCTCTGCCGCGAGCAGCGCCCAGCACGGCCCGGGTACCCCTTCGATCTGTCGAAATCCCAGCCCGTCGAAGCGAAACAGGCCGATCGTGGTGCCCGCCCACAAGCGGCCGCCGCTGCGGGCCAAAGCCTGCACCCGGCCGTCGAGGCCCGACAGCTCACCATAAAGCGAGAATGGCGTCCCGAGCGACGCTCGCACGAGCCCTCGGCTGAGACCCAGCCACATGCCACCATCGCGGTCTTCGCCCAGCGACCACACCGAGTTGTCGGGCAGGCCGACCGCGCGATCGAGCCGGTACCGCAGCCGCCCCTCGGGGTCGATGACCGCGGCACCTCCGTCCATGGTCGCGAGACCGATATCGCCGCTACGCAGGCGGATCGCTTGGTAGAGCCGATGTTGCCGCAAGATCTCGTCGGCCTCGGTTACGAATCGAGCGGGTCGAAAGTCACCGCCAACGCCTTCCGTCACCCGCCGCACTTCGTCAGCGGCCAGGCGCCACAAATGGCCGGCGTCGGTTCCGATGAGGGCGCTGCCGTCTGCCAGCTCGAGCCAGAGGCGGACGCGCTCTCCTGCGATTCCGACCAGTCGTCCTGCCGGTCGCAAGCCCGCATTCGCCAGCACCTGCAAACCACCCTCCGCATCCGTCAGGACCAGCTGCTGAGAAAGCATGGCGGGCATGGCCCGGACGCTCAGAGGCCAGGTCTCGAACGCCCGGCCGTCCCACGCCAGCACGCGGTCCAAAGTCCAGGCGAGAAACCCCTCGTCGGTAGGCCACATGCGCCAGACATCGCGCAGACCGGCGAGCGCTCCATCATCCGTCTCCCCCAACCGCTGATACGACAGCGACCCGGTGGCATCACGGCGCACCGCACCGATCTCGCCAACGCCCCCGGCGTAGACCACTCCCGAGGGATGGATGGCCAGCGAGCGGGCCAGGGACCCGTTGTCGAGCGGCAGAAGATCCGTCGACACCCCGTCGTACGCGATCACACCCTCGCCAGCGGCCAGAAACAAGACGCCGTCCGGATCTTGAGCGATCGCCCAGATCTCCTGCTCCGCCACTACCGACGAGTGGTCCGCCCAGAACGGCAGTCCAGGAGGGTCCGCTGAAGCCGGCTGTGCCATACCCCACACCGTCAGCACAGCTGCTGCCCAAAGCTCGCCACGGTGCACGAACCGCCTGATCAAGACACCTCCTTGGCTTCGAGCACTTCTGCCAACGCGTCGACGCCAGCGAGGATCGCGTCCTGGCTCACTGCCGAGTAGCCGAGCAACAGGCCGCGCCGCGCCTCGCCGAGATAGTAGCGCGACAGCGGCGAGACCTCGATGCCGCGCTCAGCGGCCTGCTGAGCGACGGCGCAGTCATCACAGTCGTCCGCCAGCTCGACGACCAGGTGCATGCCCGCGGGATGGGACTTGATCTCGAGAGCGTCCCCGAGGCGTTGCTTCAGGGCATCCAGCAGGCACTGCCGGCGATCACGGTAGACCGAGCGCATGCGGCGGACGTGGCTGGCGAAGTGACCGCCAGCCATGAAGTCGCTGAGGACGACCTGCGGCAGCGTCGGCGAATGGCGATCGACGAAAGCGCGGGCCGCTACCAGGGCATCGAGCAGGCCAGGCGGTGTGACGACGTAGGCCAAGCGCAACGACGGGTAGATGACCTTGGTGAAGGTGCCGATGTAGATCACCCGTCCCGCACGGTCTAGCCCCTGTAGGGCCGCCAGCGGCGGGCCGACGAATCGAAACTCGCTGTCGTAGTCGTCTTCGAGAACCCAGGCGCCGCGATCGGCGGCCCAGTCGAGCAGCTCGAGACGCCGAGCCAGGCTCATGGTGACGCCAGCCGGGTATTGGTGAGACGGCGTCACCGAGACCAGCCGCGCGTCCCCCGCACGGCGGCGACCGTCAGCCACCCGCAGGCCGTGCTCGTCGACCGGCACCGGCACGATGCGAGCACCGGCCGCGGCCAGCGCGCCCCGAGCGCCGAGATAGCCCGGATCTTCCAGCCAGGCAGCGTCACCCGGATCGATCAGCACGCGGGCCGCGATGTCGAGCGCCTGCTGCGAGCTCGACACCACGATCACCTGGTCGGCCTCGCAGCGGACGCCGCGGCCGGCGTTGAGGTAGGCCGCGATCGCCTCGCGCAGCGGACGATAGCCGGCCGGGTCGCCATAGCACAGATATGCTCGATCGAGATCTCGGCTGCGCCTTGTCCACAGCCGGTTCCAGATCGCCCAGGGGAACTCGTCGATCGCCGGCATACCGACCGTGAACGGTCGCACCTCGGTCGAATCGCGCCCGATCGGAGTCGATCGAATGCGCTCGCCACGCTCCGACAGGCGCGGCGTCTCCGGTTGGGCGCTCGGCCCCCGCCTACGGGGCCGGCGCGGCGATTCCCAGTCCTCGGGGATGTCGGCGGCGACGTAGGTGCCGTCACCGACCCGGCTGACCAGATAACCCTCAGCGACCAGCTGCTCGACCGCTCCCAGCACGGTATTGCGCGACAGCGCGAGCTCGGTGGCCAGAGCCCGGGTCGAAGGCAATCGTGCCCCGCGAGGTAATGTACCGTCGAGGATCAGCTCGCGAATGCGCAGGTAGACCTGTCGAAACAGCGGCATCCGCTCTTCCGGATCCCTCACCAGAATGCCGAGCCAGGTACCTCGCGCTGCTTTACCGATCGCCTTCTCCCCCAGAATGGTCCACCGATCTTACACCCGCGGGCCACGGGACGGGACCAATCTCCAAACCGCGCAGTCCACCAAGCGCGACCGTCTATCGATCGCTATTGGCGATTCCGTCACTGTCTGTCGGTGACTCCGTCACTGTCTGTCAGTGACGATGTGGCCATCGCGCAGGCGGATCTGGCGGCGGGCGTGCTCGGCCACCTCGTCTTCGTGGGTCACCAGCACCACCGTCGTGCCGGCCTGGGAGAGCTCGTCGAAAAGCGCGATGATCTCTTCAGAATTCTTCGAGTCCAGGTTACCGGTCGGCTCGTCAGCGAGCACTAGGGACGGTTCGTTGACCAGTGCACGGGCGATCGCCAGGCGCTGGCATTGGCCGCCGGAGAGCTCGTTCGGGCGGTGGTCCAAGCGGTGCTCGAGCCCGACCCGCCCCAGCGCCTGTGCCGCGCGCTCGTGCCGCTCGCCGCGGTCGATCCCGGCATAGAGCAGCGGCAGGGCGACATTGGTCACCGCGTCAGCCCGCGGCAGCAGGTTGAAGCTCTGAAACACGAAGCCGATCTCGCGGTTGCGGATCGCCGCCAGCTCGTCGTCGTCGAGCTCGTGGACGGCGGTACCGGCGAGCTCGTAGGTGCCGCCGGTCGGCGTGTCGAGGCAGCCGACAATGTTCATTAGGGTCGACTTGCCGCTACCCGAAGGCCCCATGATCGCGATGTACTCGCCGGCCGCGATGTCGAGGTCGACTCCGGCCAGCGCCTGCACTTCACCGCCTCCCATCGTGTAGAGCCGCTGGACCCCGCGCAGCCGAATCAACGGCGAAGCGTCGCCGCGGGCCGTGGTCCTTTGCTGCAGTGGTGCCGTCGCCATAGTTTTCCTCCGTTCGACCGCCATTCCAAGCAGGCCGCTGACCCCAGCAGGCAGCCAGCTTCAGTAAGCCACCGACCCTAATTCTAAAACCTATGGCATCGCGCCCTATCCGTCTAGCGGCTCCGGTCATCGCTCGGTCGGGAACAGCACGACGTCGCGACGAGCGCGAGCGCCGTAAAGCTCTGCGCCGGATGGCCCGAGATGCCCACCGAATATAATTCGATAGTCAATCTGCAAATATCTGACAAAGGAATGAAAGAAATCGACTCTGAAATCGCACAATGCGCCCTTCGCAGCATTCAATTCGCACATAGCCATTGACACAGCGGCCCGCAGGGACTATAATTGTCCTGCATACAGGACATTTGCCTTCGTCCTCAGTCCCCAATTGCAAGATACCGCGATGTCGCATCAAGGCGTGCCCGTCACGTCCTGGCCGAGCCTCGCGTGAAAGGAGTCGACAATGAAATCCCTCGCCCTTACCGGCTCGTTTTGTAGGTCGAATCGATTGGATCGACGTGGCTACGAAACCTGGCAGTGGCGGAGGGATCATGCGCAGCCACCCTCCTGATCTCAGCGCTCCGGGTCGCGAAGTCGACAGCTGCGGCATCGGATTCATCGCCGACATCCAGGGGCGCCAGCAGCAGCGCATCATCGCGATGGCGCTGGAGGCGCTGTCCAATCTGGCCCATCGCGGTGCAGTGGGTGCTGACGGTCGCAGCGGCGACGGAGTGGGTATCCTCACCCAGATCCCCGAGTCGTTCTTCGCCCGCATCCTCACGGACCTCGGTCAGGATTCCCGGGCCGCACGCGGCCTAGCGGTCGGGGTGTGCTTCTGGCAACCGGGCAGCGCCGGCGAACGCCAAGCCGCGATCGAGCGCGAGATCGCGCTCGGCGAGCTGGAAGTGCTCGCCTGGCGCCAGGTACCGACCGACGATCTCGTGCTCGGCGAGCGTGCGCGGCAGCAGCGGCCGGAAATCTGGCAGGTGCTGATCCGCCAGCCCGGCGAGCTCGCCGACAACGACTTCGAGCGTCGCCTCTACCTGGTGCGTCGACGCATCGAGCGCCAGGCGCGCAGCGCCGGCATGGATGATCTGCGAGTGGTCTCACTGTCGCACCGCACCCTGGTCTACAAGAGCATGTGCCTGGCGTCGGACCTGGCCGCCTTCTACCCCGACCTCGCGCAGCCCGACTTCACCAGCTCACTCGCCCTGTTCCACCAGCGTTTCAGCACCAACACCCGCCCCAGCTGGCCGTTGGCACAGCCGTTCCGGCTGCTCGCACACAATGGCGAGATCAACACCATCCAGGGCAACGCCAACTGGCTTGCGGCCCGCGAGCGTGAGCTGACCAGCTCGATCTGGGGCGACCAGGTACGCGAGCTGCTGCCGATCCTCGACGACCGCGGCAGCGACTCGGCGATGCTCGACAACGTACTCGAGCTGCTGGTGATGTTCGGTCGCGACCCGCTGCACGCCATGATGATGATGATCCCCGAGGCCACCCCCGCCCACAGCGGCGCGGAGCAGCGCGGCGCGGAACAGGGCAGCGAGGATCCGCGGCTGCGGGCCTGCTACGACTATCACGCCACCCTGATGGAGCCGTGGGACGGGCCGGCAGCGGTAGTGTTCTCCGACGGTCGCTACGCCGCCGCCATTCTCGATCGCAACGGCCTGCGCCCGCAACGCTACTGGATCACCCAGGACGATCTGGTGATCCTCGGCTCGGAGACCGGCCTCGTCGATCTGCCCGAGGACTCGATCCGACAAAAGGGACGTCTCGGACCGGGTGAGATCCTGGCCGTCGACACCCTAGGCCGCGAATTGCTCGACAACGACCGTATCAAACACGACTTCGCCCGCAGGCAGCCCTACCACGAATGGGTGGAGCGCTATCTCGTCGAGGCCCCGGCGCCGAGCTCCGAGGCACTTCCGCCCGAATCCGACGATGCCGACCTGCTGCGTCGGCAGCGCACCTTCGGCTACAGCCGGGAGGCGTTCGAGCGCATCCTCGAGCCGATGATGCTCGAAGGCCACCAGCCGGTGGGCTCGATGGGTAACGACACCCCGCCGGCGGTACTGGCGCACACTCCACAGCTGCTCTACAGCTACTTCAAGCAGCGCTTCGCGCAGGTCACCAATCCAGCCATCGACTCGCTGCGCGAGCGCTCGGCGTTCTCCCTCGAGACCATGGCCGGGCCGTGGGGCTCGATCCTCGGCGAGCGGCCGGAGGCGGCGCACCTGGTGCGGCTGCCATCACCCATCCTCGACACCCAGCAGTTCGAGTGGCTGCTGGCGCTCGACGATTCACGGCTGAGCAGCGCCACCGTCGAAGCCTTGTTCGAGGCCAACCCGGAGGCCGCGTCACCTGGCGAATCCTTGCGCCACGGCGTCGACCAGCTGTGTCGGCGGGTCGAGGCGGCTGCTGACGATGGCGCGTCGCTGATCGTCCTGTCCGATCGCGGCAGCGACGCCGAACGGGCACCGATTCCCATGCTGCTCGCCACCGCCGCCGCCCACCACCACCTGATTCGCCGCCGCAAGCGCATGCAGGTGAGCCTGATCTGCGATACCGGCGAGCCCCGGGAAGACCACCACTTCGCCTGCCTGATCGGCTTTGGCGCGACCCTCATTCACCCCTATCTAGTGCTCCGCAGCCTGGTCCACCACGCCCGCAGCCGCCAGCTGTCAGCGGCAGGCGCCATCGCCAACTACCGCCATGCCCTGGAAGAAGGGCTGCTCAAGATCATGGCCAAGCTCGGTGTCGGCCCGGTGGCGAGCTACCAGGGCGCGCAGCTGTTCGAAGCCATGGGGTTGGACGGCGACCTCGTCGACCGCTGCTTCACCGGCACCACCAGCAGGATCGGCGGGGTTGGCTGGGAGCGGGTGGCATACAACTCGCTGGCGTTCCACCAGGAAGCCCACGACACCCCCGAGGATCGCCTGCCCGAGCGCGGCCTGTTCCGTTTCCGCAAAGACGGCGAGTACCACACCCTCAATCCCCGGGTGTTCAAGTCGCTTCACAAAGCGGCACGCCAGCCCGGCCAAGAGACGTTCCGCGACTTCGCCGCCAACAGCGACGACGGTCCGCCCTCCAACCTGCGAGATCTGCTCGACTGGCAGCGGGCCGAGCGTCCCCTGCTGCTCGCCGAGGTGGAAACCGCCAGCGCCATCGTGCGCCGTTTCTCGACCGCTGCGATGAGCCTCGGCGCGCTGTCCCGCGAAGCGCACGAAGCGCTCAGCATCGCGATGAACCGCATCGGCGGGCGCAGCAACTCCGGCGAAGGCGGCGAAGACCCGCAGCGCTTCGAGCCCTACACCGAAGATCGACGGCCCGAATTCCTCGGCAAGTGGCAGCCTGAAGCCGGCGACCATGGCTGGAGCGCCATCAAGCAGATCGCCTCGGGCCGCTTCGGCGTCAACGCCCACTACCTGGTGTCGGCGCAGGAGCTCGAGATCAAGATGGCGCAGGGCTCGAAGCCCGGAGAAGGCGGCCAGATTCCCGGCCGCAAGGTCACCGAAGAGATCGCGAAGCTGCGGCGCTCGGTGCCGGGTGTGACGCTGATCTCGCCGCCACCCCACCACGACATCTACTCGATCGAAGATCTCGCCCAGCTGATCTACGACCTCGAGCGGGTCAATCCGCGAGCGCGAATCGGCGTCAAGCTGGTGGCGGGAGCCGGCGTCGGCACGATCGCCGCTGGCGTCGCCAAGTCCTACGCCGACATCATCCAGATCTCCGGCGACAGCGGCGGCACCGGCTCGTCACCGCTGTCGTCGATCAAACACGCCGGCATGCCCTGGGAGCTCGGACTAGCGGAGACCCAGCGCGCACTGGTGCAAGCCGAGCTACGCGACCGCGTCACCCTGCGGGTCGACGGCGGCCTCAAAACCGGCCGCGACGTCGTGCTGGCCGCCCTGCTCGGCGCCGACGAATTCGGTTTCGGCACCATGCCGCTGATCGCCATGGGCTGTGTCATGGCGCGGCAGTGTCATCTCGACACCTGTCCCGTCGGCATCGCCACTCAGCGCCCTGAGCTCAGGCGCCGCTTCAAGGGCACCCCGGACCACGTAGTGCACTACCTGGTCGGTGTAGCCGAGCAGGTGCGGGGCATTTTGGCCGAAATCGGCGTCCGCAGGCTCAGCGACCTGATCGGCAGGGTCGAGCTGCTGCGACGCCGCCAGCGCTCCGATCCACGCTGCGATCGCATCGACCTGTCTCAGCTGCTGACCGATCCGATACCCAGCGGCTTTGGCGCCCGCAAGCGACGCTGGCAGCGCAACGCCCGCCCAGCCCCCAAGCCACCGCTCGACGAGGAGCTGTGGCGCGACGTCCGCCACGCGGTGATCGACCTGTCCGCGACGGATCGCCGATCCGCCACCAGCGAGCCGCCGCGACGCACTTACAGCATCCGTAACCGCGACCGTTCCGTAGGCGCTCGGCTGTCCGGCGAGATCGCCCGCCGAACCCAGGGCCGCGGCCTACCGCCTGGCAGTCTGCGGCTCGACCTGCGCGGCATCGCGGGTCAGAGCTTCGGTGCCTTCCTGGTGCGCGGCGTCCACTTGCGGCTGATCGGCGAGGCGCAAGACTACGTCGGCAAAAGCATGTCGGGAGGCGAGATCGCGGTCCTGCCGCCCGCTTCGCTAGCCGCGAGTCATGATCAGGTGATCGCCGGCAATACCGTGCTCTACGGCGCCACCGGCGGACACTGTTTCCTGGCTGGCCAAGTTGGCGAGCGCTTCGCGGTGCGCAACTCCGGCGCCGTCGCAGTCGTCGAAGGCTGTGGCGACCACGGCTGCGAGTACATGAC
>JBCCEE010000157.1:0-16044 GCA_039030415.1 Acidobacteriota bacterium | reverse complement strand
TGAAGCGTCACGCGTTGAACGAGATCGACAAGGCGGAAGCGCTGTATCAGCGCTCCGTCGACGCGGCGCAGCTGCTCGGTGGAATCAGGAGTCCACTGCTGGTTCCCGGTCTGCGAGGCCTGGCGGCCCTGGCTGCCGGCAAAGGCGATATCGACTCCGCCCTATCGTTCAATCTGCGCGCCCTGCGGATACAGGAGGCCGTCGGCGAGGCGCGTAAGGAGCGTGCCCGCACGCTGGCTGAGATCGCCCTGCTGAGTCAGCTTCAGGGGCATGACCCCTTCGCCGAGCACTTTTATCGGGCGGTGCTCGAAGACGGCGACGGCGCTGGATTACAACCGACCGAGGTCGCGACGATCGCCGGCAACCTCGGCGCCATGTGCGCCCGCAGCGGCCGATATGTCGAGGCTGAGCCGTTCTACCGTCAGGCGGTAGAAGTGCGTCAGCGGGAGCTCGGCCCAGACGACCCGGGTCTGGCACCGGTGCTCTACGATCTTGCCAACCTCTATCTGCGGCTCGATCGCTATGCCGACGCGGCGCCGCACTTTGAGCATGCGCTGCGCATCCGCGAGAAGACGGCCCCCAACGATTTGGCCCTGTCCGATATCGTCAGCCAGCTCGCCGCCACATACTCCCGCCTGGGGCGCAACAACGAGGCCGAGCTGCACTTTGGCATGGCGAAGTCGATGCTCGATGCCCTGTGCACGGGACGAGAGCGCACCGAGGCCTGTCGCAGCTCGCTGGAGACCTACAAGGAATCGCAAGAGCTGGCCAGGACGACACCGTCCAGAATTGCGACCGCGCCGCCACCGCCGGTCCTGGAGCCAGAACCGGTGCGCTCGATCGCTCGGACCGAGCCAGCCCCTGAGCCCCGTCAAGCCAGGAGTCCAACCCCTGCAGCCACGGAAGCTGCGCCAGCCGCACCGCCACCCACAGCGTCACCGCCACCGCCCGTTACTCCGGCTCCCTCGGTGAGAACCGGAACCTTCTATCGCGCTCAGATCGCCGCCCGACCCGCCCGCGACGAGGCCGAACAGTTCTTACACGAGACCCGCGACGCCTATCCGCAGCTGGTCGGCAGCTTGCCCGCCGCCATCGTTCGCGTCGATCTCGGTGATCGCGGCATTTGGTTCCGCATCCAGGTCGGCGAGTTCGACAAGTCTTCCGAAGCGCGAGCGCTCTGCAAGCAGCTCGTCGACCGCGGACATGACGGCTGTTGGGCGGTCAAGGCCGAAGGCTAGTGAGGGGGTACCGATGAGACCAGCCATCCGTCTGGCTAGCTTGACCGCAGCAGGGCTTGGGCTTTGTCTGTTGATTGTCTCGGTAGTCGCACAGCCGCCGCGTTTGCGACGTCATACCGCTGAGCAAGCGCGACCGCTCGATCTCGAGCCGGCTTACCGCAAGGCTCCGGTAGAGAGCAGCGTTCGGGTAACCGAGCAAGGCGAAGTTCGCATTATCCATGCCAACGGTATCCCCGAGCACCGGGTGGGAGCGTTCCCGAATCGCGGCAATCCGCATCGGATCTCGGCTCAGCGGTACACATTTCAGGTGCCGCTGAGCCCGGAGCAAACGGGTAGGCTCACCGCTCTCGGCATGCACGACTGGGGCGTCGCCGTCAACGGCGTGCCGTTCGACCCGGGGGCCGCTGAGTTCTGGCAGGGCAAGCGCAATTCGGGCTGGCAGTACGAGGCGCTTGCCGGAGCCGTGCCATTGGGTCTCGACGCCAACCATGCCCACGTTCAGCCGAGTGGCGCATACCATTACCATGGGCTGCCCGTCGGATTGCTCGAGGAGCTCGGCTTCGAAAAGGGGCGTCACTCACCGCTGGTCGGCTGGGCCGCAGACGGTTTTCCGCTCTACGCGGCCCTCGGCTATTCCGACGCTGACGACGCGCAATCGCCGATCAAGGTTCTGCGCTCGAGCCACCGGCTGCTCGAAGGTAATCGTCCCGGCGGCAGGCAAGGCCCAGGCGGCACCTACGACGGCACGTTTGTCCAGGACTATCGCTTCGTCGAAGGCGCTGGCGATCTCGACGCCTGCAACGGTCGCTTCGGCGTCACGCCTGAATTCCCGGAAGGCACCTACGCTTACTTCTTGACGGAAGAATGGCCGGTAATTCCGCGCTGCTACGTCGGCACGCCCGACTCCAGCTTCTTCCGTCGCCCCGGTCGTCCCCGCTAGAAGCTAAGCGCCGCCGCCACAGCAGCTCGACGTCCCTGCCGGTTCGCTGGCTGGTGCTTCGACGGCTTCTGGCTCTTCAGGCCAGTCGACCCGCTCCGCGTTGCGCCGCCGCTGGACGATCTCGGCCATGATCGAGAGTGCGATCTCGTCTCCACGGCGGGCCTGAATGTCGAGGCCTGCGGGCGCTTCGAGGCGCTCGAGCTCGGCGTCGTCGAAGCCGCGCTGACGCAGGTATTCGACCACCGAGCCGGCCCGTTTACGGCTCGCCACGAGACCGATGTAGGGCGCTGGCGTCCGCAGGGCATGCTCTAGCGCCAGCTCGTCGTAGTGGCCGTGGGTGGCGACGACGACGTAGGTCAGAGGGTTGACGCGCTCGACGATGCCTTCGAGGTTCGTCAACACCTCGTCGGCATGGGCCATGGCGGCGCCGTCCGTCTCGGTGTCGACGGCGATCACGCGGTAGCTCATCGCCTTGCCGAGGTGGGCGAGGGATTGGGCGGTGGGGAGGTGGCCGACCACCAGCAGCCGCGGTCGCGGCTGCTGGGGCTCGATGTAGACGTCGAGGGTGCCGCCGCTGAAGCACGTCATCTCCACCTCCTTGACGCCCTCCGGCGGCGCCTCGCGCCCCGGCTCGGGCGTGATTCGCACCAGGCGGCTAGCGTCCTCGGCGATTGCCGCCTTGGCCTCCGCCACCACCGCCGGCTGGGCGCAGCTGCCGCCGATCCAGCCGGACATCACGCCGCCCAGGGTCACGATCGCCTTGTCCCCTGGCTTGCCTGACGTCGGTTTCTCGGCGCGCACCACCACGGCCGTGGCAAACGGCACGCCGTCTTCGATCAGCTGCTGGGCGGTGGCGAAGAACTCGTCGTACATAGACTTAGTCCGTCACTCCCGCGTCCCGCAGCAGTTTCCAGACTTTGGGCGGGGTGATTGGGATGTCGACGTGACGCACGCCGAGGTGCCACATGGCGTCGACGACGGCGTTGGCGATGGCCGGCGGAGCGCCGACGGTGGGAGACTCGCCGACCCCCTTGGCGCCGATCGGGTGATGCGGTGACGGGGTGATCGTGTGCCCCGTCTCCCACTTGGGAGATTCGACCGCGGTCGGCACCAGGTAGTCGGCGAAGGTGCCGGAGAGGTTCTGGCCGTCCTCGTTGTAGACGATCTCCTCGTACAGCGCCGGCGCCAGCCCCATGGTGAGTCCGCCGTGAACCTGCCCTTCGACGATCAGCGGGTTGATGATGTGGCCGCAGTCGTCGATCGCCACGAAGCGCCGCACCTTGACCTCGCCGGTGCCGGTGTCGATGTCGACGACGCAAATGTAGCTGCCGAAGGGGAAGGTGAGGTTGGGCGGATCGTAGTAGTCGGTGGCCTCTAGGCCGGCCTCCATGCCTTGGGGATGGTTGGTGTAGGCGGCGAAGGCGATGTCCTGGATAGTCTTCGCTTGGTCTGGCGAGCCCTTGACCTGGAAGCGGTCGATATTCCACTCCAGATCGTCCTCACCGACCTCCAGCAGGTAGGCGGCGATCTTCTTGGCTTTCGCTCGGATCTTGCGTGCCGCCATCGCCGCCGCCGCGCCGGCGGTGGGGGTGGAGCGGCTGGCGTAGGTGCCGAGGCCGTAGGGCGCGGTGTCCGTGTCGCCCTCTTCGACCTGGATATCCGACGCCGGCAAGCCGAGCTCCTCGGCGATGATCTGAGCATAGGTCGTCTCGTGACCCTGGCCCTGACTCTTGGTGCCGAAGCGCGCAATAGCTTTGCCGGTAGGGTGGATGCGGATCTCCGCCGAGTCGAACATCTTGATGCCCAGGATGTCGTAGTCGCGCGACGGTCCAGCGCCCACCACCTCGGTGAAGCTCGAGATGCCGATGCCCATCAGCTCGCCACGCTCGCGCTTCTCGGCCTGCTCGCGACGCAGGCCGCGGTAGTCGATCATCTCCATCGCCTTCTCGAGCGCCGCTTCGTAGTTGCCGCTGTCGTACTCCCAGCCCGTCGGCGACTTGTAGGGGAACTGATCTGGACGGATGAAGTTCTTCATCCGGAAGTCGGCCGGATCCTGATTCAGATCGTGCGCCATGATGTCGGTCATACGCTCGATCATGTGTACCGCTTCGGTGACGCGGAACGAGCAGCGGTAAGCGACGCCGCCCGGCGGCTTGGTGGTGTAGACGCCGTCGACCGCGACGTGGGCGGCCTCCATGTCGTAGGAGCCGGTGCAGATGCTGTAAAGCCCGGCCGGGAACTTCGACGGGTTGGCGGCAGCGTCGGCAGCGCCATTGTCGGCCAGAGTCTCGACCCGCAGGCCGGTGATCCGCCCGTCGGCGTCGGCGGCGAGCTCGGCGGTGATGTGGTAGTCCCTGGCGAAGCTGTCCGCCTGCAGGTTCTCGCTACGATCCTCGATCCACTTCACCGGCTTGCCGGTGACCAGCGAGGCGACCGCGCAGCAGACGTAGCCGGGGTACACCGGCACTTTGCCGCCAAAGCCGCCGCCGATGTCCGGCGAGATGATCTGGATCTTGTGCTCCGGCAGACCTGAGACCAGCGCGAACACCGTGCGGTGGGCGTGTGGCGCCTGTGAAGTCATGTAGATCTGCATGTGCTCGGTGGCTTTGTTGTAGTTGGCCACCATGCCGCAGGTCTCGATCGACGACACGTGGATGCGCGGAATGTGCATCGACTGCTTGACGGTGTGGGCAGCTTCGGCGAACACCTTGTCGGTGGCCTCTTTGTCGCCGGCTTCCCAATGCCAGATGTGATTGGTCTTGTCGTCTTTGTCGTCGCGCACGATGACTTCGTCTTTCATCGCCTCGAACGGGTCGACCACCGGATCGAGCGGCTCATAGTCGACGTAGACCTTCTCGATCGCATCAGCGGCGATGTACCGCTCGGTGGCGACCACCACACACACCTCCTGGGCGGCGTAGACGACCTTTTCGATCGGCAGTACCATCTGAGTGTCGGACATCAACGTCGGCATCCAGTGCAGGTTGCCGGCGGCCTTCAGGTCCTCGCCGGTGATCACCGCCAAGACCCCTTCGGTTTCGAGCGCCTCGGAGGCGTCGATCGACAGGATCTTGGCGTGAGCGTAGGGACTGCGCACGATGTCCATGTACAGCATGCCCGGCAGCTTGACGTCGTCGACGTACTGGCCCCGGCCCTGGATGAAGCGCGGATCTTCCTTGCGCTTCATGCGGTGCCCCATGCCGCAGACCTTCTCGGGCGTCTTGATCTGGACGTCGGTCGTGGTCTCGACCTGGGCCGAGGCGCCTGCCGGTGCCGGCGTGTGGTGCTCGAAGCGGTCGTCGAGATGAGTCATGCCGTGTCCTCCTCACGCAGCTTCTCGGCCGCGTACTGCACGGCCTCGACGATCTTGTTGTAGCCGGTGCAGCGGCATAGATTGCCGGCCAGTCCGTGACGAATCTCGTCTTCGGTCGGGTCCGGGTTCTTCTCCAGCAGGTGCTTGGCGCTCATGATCATGCCCGGCGTGCAGTAGCCGCACTGCAGGCCATGTTTCTCCCAGAAGCCTTCCTGCAGCGGGTGGAGGTTGCCATCCGCGGCCAAAGCCTCGATGGTCTCGACGTTGGCGCCGTCGGCCTGCACGGCGAACACGGTGCAGCTCTTGACGGCGCGGCCGTCGAGCAGCACGGTGCAGGCGCCGCAGCTGGTGGTGTCACAGCCGATATGGGTGCCGGTGAGCTCGAGGTTCTCGCGCACGAAATGGACGAGCAGGGTGCGGGCGTCGACCTCTTGGGTCTTGGCCTCGCCGTTGACGGTGACGGTAATGCTGTGCTGGCTCATCATGCTCCTCCTGTGGCTCGTTCGACCGCCGTGCGGACGGCGCGTTTGGTCAGCACCCGAGTGAGATCACGCTTGTACTCGACCGAGCCGCGCAAATCCGGCGAAGGATCGCATTCGGCGGCGGCTGCCTGGCCGGCGGCTTCCAGCACTTCATCACTGGCGGGATTGCCGATCAGCGCCTGCTCGGCACCCTTGGAGCGCATCGGCACGGCGCTGACGTTGGTCAGGCCAACTCGCGCTGAAGCGATGGTGCCGCCGCTCATAGTGAGCTGGATGGCCACCGCCGATACCGCGTAGTCGCCAACCTTGCGCTCGATTTTCTTGTAGGCGCCACCGGCACCCGGACCTGGCGTCGGAATGCGGACCTCCACCAGCAGCTCATTGGGCTCGAGCGCGGTCTCGAACAGGTCGACGAAGAAGTCGTCGATGTCGATGGCGCGATGGCCGTTCGGCCCCTGAGCGACTACCGTGGCGCCGTACGCCAGCATCACGGCGGGATGATCGTTGGCCGGGTCGGCGTGGGCGATGTTTCCACCCACCGTTGCCAAGTTGCGCACCAGAGGATCGGCGATGACCTCCGCGGCGTCGGCCAGAAGGGGATAACGCTCCTGGACCACTGCGGATTCTTCGAGCGCCGACTCGCGGGTCAGGGCGCCGATCGCCAGGTAACCGTCCACCTCCTTCAGGTAGGAGAGGTCGCTGAGCCGATTGATGTCGATCAGGACCTCGGGGGCGGCGAGGCGGAAACGCATCGCTGGGATCAGGCTTTGGCCCCCGGCCAGTATTTTGGCGTCGTCGCCGTGCTCCGCGAGCAGGGCTGTCGCCTCGGCGAGGGTGGTGGGAGAGTGGTAGTCGAAAGCTCCTGGGATCATGCGTCGCCTCCTGCCAAGTTCGCGTTTCCGGACTCGATCTCCACTTGACTATCTGTTGTTTTTCATCCGAGTCTACTCGATTGTCCGATTGTTAGGACAAATGGTTGGGTCAACAGAGTCTGTGACCAGGCAGGTCGGTAACCCACTGAGTCTGTGGGCAATTGGGCTTGTGACCTACTGGGTCTTTGACCAACTAGAGTCTGTGGCAAGCCAGAGTGAGTAGCAGACATGCGGCCAGCTCGTATCGAAGTGGTTTGTTGAGTCTTACGAGAAACCCTCGTGATCGGATGATGCCGCGCGGCCCGATCTATCCATTCGCCGTCTGGCCAGTCAGCCATGTCTAGCCCCGACGGCGCGCCGGCAAGTTCTGGAGATGCTCTTTGAGCTGCTCGAAGCTGTGCAGGTTGTGGACCGGCAGAAAGTCGTCGACAAACGGTAGGGCAGCCGCCATGCCCTCGACCCGAGGCTCGTAGGCGGCGTTGCCGAGCAGCGGATTGAGCCAGATCAGGCGGTGACAGCGACGGGATAGATGCCGCATCTCACCGGCGAGCTCGCTGGCGTCGCCGCGCTCCCAGCCGTCCGAGACGATCAGCACCACCGCGCCGCGCCTCAGCACTCGACGGCCCCAGCGGCGGTTGAAGGCGTGCAGCGTCTCGCCGATGCGGGTGCCTCCCGCCCAGTCGACGACCTCCTGGTAGGCGGAGTCGATGGCGCGATCGGCGTTGCGCAGCACGAGCTGCGGCGTGATGCGAGCCAGCCGGGTGCCGAAGGTGAAGCACTCGACGTCGGGCAGGCTGTGGGCGATGCTGTAAAAGAACAGCAGCACAAGGCGAGACACCTGCTCCATCGAGCCGCTGACGTCGGCGAGCAGAACGATCGGCCTCGGTTTGAGCTTGCGCTTGCGCCAGCGCGGATGAGGCGGCAGGCTGCCGGTCTTGGCGAGCGTCTTCAGAGCCTGACGGAAGTCCAAGATCTCGCCGCGTCGCGCGGGGACTCGGCGGTGTGTCCGCCGCAGACTGGCCCGCCAACGCAGCTCGCGGATCAAGCGTCGCACCTCGCGGAGCTCATCTGGCGTCATGGACGAAAAGCTCTTGCGCTGCAGGATCTCCTGATTGCTGAACGTCGCCGTGCGGTCGGTGATCTCGATCTCGGGATCGTGCTGGCGCGCCTTGAAGGCCATGTAGTTGACGATGGTGAAGGGCTTGCGCTCGGGATCGTGACGCGGCGCCACTGGCGCCTTGCGGCCACGCGGTCTGGCCCCGTCACGGTTCAGGCGCCAGAACTGGTCGAAAACGAAATTGAATAGCCCCAGAGTCTCGGCTCGGGTGACCAGCAGCGCGCGAGCGGTGTAAAAGACCTGGCGACGCTCGCCGAGGTCGATCCAGGTCAAGGCTTGCATAAACGACAGGGTCTGGTCGAGGGAGATCGCAAGCCCGGCCATGCGCAGCATACGCGGTAGCAGCAGCAGGTTGGGGAGCAGAGGCGAGGCCGAGCTTTCGAGCCCGTCGGCTGGCGTTGAGGTCACGACAGTATTTTAATCATTGCCGCGCGACGGACCTGCTGGATCGCTGTCTCGAGTGGATTAGACTCTCGTTCCTCATGAGTTTTGCCCTAGGAGACCTGCGAATGAACACTGAACGATTGAGTAAGGGCGTATGCCTAGGCGCTGGGTTGACTGCGATGATGGCCCTTGGCTTCAGCGCCCCTGCTATGGCCGATACCCTGGTGGTCGCCAACAAAGGAGAGGCGACGGTGTCGCTGATCGCCCTCGAGTCCGGCGAGGTCGTGGCAACCCTACCGACCGGTGAAGCGCCGCATGAGGTTGGACTATCGCAGGACGGCAAGCGCGCCCTGATCACCAACTACGGCAACCGTCAAACGCCGGGTTCGACCATGACGCTGATCGAAGTGCCGACAGCAAAGGTGTTGAAGACGATCGACCTCGGCGAGTTTCAGCGGCCCCACGGTGTGGTGTGGCTGGCGGGCGATGAGCGCGTGGTGGTTACTGCCGAGGCCAACAAGGCGCTGCTGGTGGTCGACGTCGAGCAGGGAAAAGTCGTTTCCAGCATCGATACCGGCCAGGAGATCTCGCACATGGTGGCGGTGACGCCGAACGGCAGTACGGCTTTTGTGACCAACATCGGTTCGGGCTCGATCTCGATGATCGACCTGGTGGCGGCCGAGCGGCGGGCGATCATGGTGACCGGTGACGGTGCCGAAGGCGTGGCCGTGACCGCCGACGGGCGCCAGGTATGGATCACTAATCGCGCTGCAGACGACATCTGGGTGCTCGACACCGAGAGCCTCGAGCCGTTCGAGATCCTGTCCTCGCCGGGTTTTCCGATCCGTGCCACCGCCACCGGAACCAAGGTGCTGGTGACCCGTGCCAAGGCCGATGACCTGGTGATCTACGATACCGAGAAGCTGGGCGAGAAGCGCGAGATCTCCCTCGAGCTGGAGGCTACCGACACCAAGAATCGGCTGTTCGGCGACCGCTTTGGCGACAGCTCGGTGCCGATCGGCGTGGTGGCCGACTCGGCGGGCGAGCGGGCCTGGGTCGCCCACGCCAATGCCGACGCGATCTCTGAAGTGAACCTCGAGAAGGGCGAGATCGTGCGTCGGCTGAAGGCCGGTCGCGAGCCCGATGGCATGGCCTACTCGGAGCTCGACGTCAGCGCGTCGGCGGCGGACGCGCAGCACTGAGCCGGCCGTGGCCACGCCCTTCAGCCGCACCCTGCGCTCCCTGGCCAGCGAGCGGTCCAGCGGATCGCTGCTTGCGATGGTGTTGCTGAGCCTGCTGCTCGGACTGTGGCTGCTATGGCTGGTGTCGGCCGAGGTGCCGGTCTTCGCCACTAGCTCGGCCGCACGACTGGAGGTCGACCAGGCGGTCTATGAAGTTGCTGCCGACGCTGGCGGTCGCTTGGTCGAGGTGGTAGCTCGCGTCGGCCAGGTGGTGACTTCCGGCGAGGTCTTGTTCGCCCTCGACGCCACCCTCGAGCAGCGGCGGCTGGAAGAGGAGCAGGCGCGTGCGAAGGCCGCAGAGCGCGAGATCGCCAGCCTTCGTGTGGCGCTGGCGACCGAGACCCGAGGACTGGCCGACGCTCGGCGAGCCGAGGGCGCGATCGAAGAGGCGCGAGCCAACACCCGTGCCGAGCAGGCGGCAGCGGACCTGGCCGACGAGGAGGCGGAGCGTAGCGCCCGCCTGCACGGTCAAGGTCTGACCTCGGAGATGGAGCTGCGGCGCGCCCAGGCGACGGCCAGCGAACGCCGCGCACAGGCTGAGGCGTTGGCTCAATCCGTAGCTCGACTGCAGGCCGAGAGACAGCTCGAGGAGCGTGATCGTCAAGCGCGTGTCGACGGCATCGAGCGTGAGATCGCAGAGCTCGAAGGCATCGTCCTGACGTCACAGGCGGCCGTGCGTCGGCTCGAGGAAGAAGTTCGCCGACGGCAGATCCGTGCGCCGGTAGACGGTCGGTTGGGCGAAGTCGACCCGGTGCGGCCTGGCTCGGTGGTGGGGGCCGGCGAGCGCCTGGCGACGGTGATTCCAGATTCGGTCCTACAGGTGGTGGCCGACTTCCCGCCGTCCGAAGCCCTGGCGCGAGTCCATGATGGGCAGCCCGCCCAGCTGAGGCTCGACGGCTTCCCTTGGACCGAGTACGGCAGCCTGACGGCGACGGTGGAGCGGGTGGCGACGGAAGCCCGCGACGGCAAGGTGCGGGTCGACTGTGCGGTCCGTCCTTCACCCGAGTCCGCGATTCCCCTGCAGCACGGCATGCCCGGCACGCTGGTGGTCGAGATCGAGCGCGTATCGCCGGCTCAGCTGGTGCTGCGCGCCGCCGGTCGCGCCATCACGCCGCAATCCTCCGCGGAGCCGCTCTGACTCGCCTCGAGCGTCGTAGCCGACGCATCGCGGGCGCCAGAGACTTCTCGAGGGTGCGATGACGTCGGCGCCTAAACGTCGCTTTCTGGCCCCGGAGGTCGTTCAGACCTCGGCTATGGACTGCGGGCCGGCGTCGCTCAAATGCCTGCTCGGTGGCTTCGGCATCGAGGTCGGCTACGATCGGCTGCGCGAAGCCTGCCAGACCGACGTCGACGGCACCTCGATCGATACCATGGAAGCGGTGGCGGTGCAGCTCGGGCTAGCAGCCGAGCAGATCATGCTGCCGGTCGACCACATCTTTGAGCCGGCCGCCAACGCCCAACCGGCGATCCTGGTCGTGGCCAACTCGATCGGCGTCACTCATTTCGTCGTGGTTTGGCGCCACCATGGCTCCTGGGTGCAGGTCATGGATCCCGCGATTGGCCGCCATTGGGTGCGGCGCGATCGCCTGCTGAGAGACGTCTATCGCCACCGTCAGCCGGTGCCGGCGGCGGGCTGGCGCGAGTGGGTGGCGAGCGGCGAGGCGCGGCAGACGGTGTTGGCCAGGATGGTGGCCCTCGGCGTCGAGCGCGGGCTCTGCGATGAGCTGTTGCAGGGTGCCTTGACCGACTCCGGGTGGCGTGAGATCGCGCGGCTCGATGCAGCGGTGCGGATGGTCGACTCGATCGTCGCTGCCGGCGGCGTGCCCAAGGGACGTTCAGCGGCTGCGCTGCTCGAAGGGCTCCTGCGAGAGGCGGCGCACGCTGCGGCTGAAGATCTGGCTGTCATCGAGACCAGTTCGGAGCTCGACGCCGCTGGGCAACAGCGTCTCACGCTGCCCGAGGATCAGGCGATCCCCGAGATCTACTGGTCAGTGCGTCCCCTACCGGACGATCCTGAAATAGGGCCTCTGCTCGAGCTCCGGGGCGCCGTCCTGGTGCGAGCGAAGGGCGTAGCCTCGGCTAGCGAAGCATCGGCCGCGGACGCTGAGGCCTCGGCCGAAAGGCTGGCACCGGAGCTCGCCGCCGCTCTGGCCGAACCGCCGGTGCGGCCGGGACGTGAGCTGTGGCGAACCCTCATCACCGATGGTCTCAGGCGCCCACTGATCTTCCTTTTGGCGCTCGTTACCGCCACCGCCGCCACCGTTGCGCAGGTGGTGTTTTTTCGTGGACTGCTCGATCTTGGAGCCCGGCTGGTGCTGCCTGAGCAGCGACTGGTGGCGGCGCTGGCGTTGACCGCTTTCCTGGTGATCGGCGTCCTGCTCGAAATCCCGACGGCCATTACCGCGCTGCAGTTTGGGCGGCGCTTGGAGGTGAGGCTGAGGCAGCGCTTCTTGAGCAAGACTGCCCGTCTCGCCGATCGCTACTTCCGCAGCCGTCTAGCGTCCGACATGGCGGAGCGTAGCCACAACACGCACATGCTGCACGAAGTGCCCGAGATCGCTTCGGCAGGCCTACGGTTGGTCTTCCAGGCCCTGCTGACCACCGCCGGCATCATCTGGCTCGATCCCGGCGTCGCGCCGATCGCGCTGCTGGCGCTAGTGCTGGCGCTGGCGGTGCCATTCGTTGCGCAGCCGCTACTCGCCGAGACAGACCTGCGGGCGCGCAATCATGCCGGAGCCCTCAGCAGGTTCTATCTCGATGCGCTGCTGGGGCTGGTGCCGGCTCGCAATCATGGCGCCGAACGGCCGATGCGGCGCGAGCATGAGGGGCTGCTGCTGGAGTGGAGTCAGGCCATGCTGCGCAGCGAGCGCGCCAAGCTGTGGATGAGTGCTACCCAAGCGCTGGTGGGTTTCGGGCTGGCAATCCTGCTGGTCTTTCGTCATCTGCAGCTCACGGACGGTGTCGGGCAAGTGCTGCTCTTGGCCTATTGGGCGCTCTACCTGCAGGTGATAGGTGAGAATCTCGGGGTGCTCGGGCGCCAGGTACCTCACTACCGCAACGTCACGAAACGCTTGCTCGAGCCGCTTGGCCTCGACGAAGTGGACTTAGCAGAAGACAGCGGCGATGCCGCACAGACAACTGCAGAGCACCCGACTGAGGGCGTCGCGGTTCGTTTCGAAGGCGCCCGCGTCGTCGCTGGCGGCCACCTGATCCTGGACGGCATCGAGCTCGAGATCGAGCCCGGCAGCCACGTGGCGGTGGTCGGTCCGTCGGGGGCCGGGAAGTCTTCGCTCGTCGGCCTGCTGCTCGGTTGGCACCAGACTTCGGCAGGACGAGTGACGGTCGACTGTCGCGAGCTCGACGCCGCGCGACTCGATGCGCTGCGGCATGACACCGCCTGGGTCGATCCTGCAGTCCAGCTGTGGAATCGGTCGCTGCTCGCCAACCTGCGCTACGGGGCCAGCGACCGGATTGCCGCCCCGGTCGCCGACGTCATCGACGCCGCCCAGCTGCGGGGCTTGCTGGAGCGCCTGCCTCGAGGTCTGCAGACCTACCTCGGTGAGGCTGGCGCCCTGGTCTCGGGTGGCGAGGGGCAGCGCGTGCGACTGGCGCGGGCGCTGCTGCGGCGCAATGCTCGCCTGGTCGTGCTCGACGAGCCCTTCCGCGGCTTGGATCGCAGCCAGCGCCAGCAGCTGACCCGACAGGCGCGCAGCTGGTGGCGGAACGGCACGCTGTTCTACATCTCACACGATCTTGCTGAGACTCGGGATTTCGATCGCGTAATCGTCATTGAGCACGGTAGGGTCGCGGAAGACGGCGAGCCCACGCGACTGGGGGAGGATCCTGGATCACGCTACGCTACCCTGCTGGCGGCCGAGGCCGAGCTGCGCCGGGAGCTGGAGATCGGAACGGCCTGGCGGCGCTGGCGGGTGGCCGGCGGCTTGATCGCAGGGGATGTCCGATCTGCCGTTCGCCGCGGGTCAGGCATCGAGGAAGACCCGCGGTGACGACGTCACCAGAGCACCTGGCTTGGCCGGTAGAGCGCCTCGATGAAGCCATCGAGCAGCTAGCGCGGCGCTGCGGCTGGGCGCAGCGCTCTTCGGCATCGACCTCGCCGGGGGCGAGCGAGGGACAGGCTGGCGGCGCATCCCGCGGCCAAGATGCCGAAGCCCCGAGCACTGATCTCGATGCTGCTCTGGATGCTTCTCTGGACGCGCTAGTGACCGCCGAAGCCGATCGCCTCGGCCTCGAGATCGAGACGGTCGAAGCGCCCCATAACGAGGCGGCTTCGCTGGTGCGCGGCTGTGGACCCGCGGTGCTGCGGCTCGCGGCACCTGCTGCGGAAGCTGCCTCGCGCGGCGCATCGGCAGCTCGCTTGCTGGTGATCATTGGCCGGGCACGCGGCCGAATTCGGCTCCTGGGGCCAGATCTGAACGTCTATCGCCACACCGAGCGAGAGGTAGCCGGCTGGCTCTGCCACGCCCTCGAAGCGCCGCTCGTGCCGGCTGTCGAGGGCCTGCTGGAGCGGCTGCAGATCAGCCCAAAGCGGGTGGCCAAGACGCGGCGCTCGTTGCTCGAGCAGCGGTTGCGACACGCACGCGTTGGACCGTGCTGGCTGCTGCGGCTGCCGCCGTCGTCCAGCTTTTGGCGCCAGCTGAAGGACGACGGGCTAGTGCGTCAGCTCGCCGCCTTCCTGGGGCTCTACGCCGTCAGCTATGGTCTGCTGCTGGCATCCTGGTGGGTGCTCGGGCGCGGCGCGCTCTCGGGCCATTTGTCGCGTGATTGGCTGCTGGCCTGGGCGCTGCTGCTGCTGACTTCGGTCGTGCCGCAGCAGGGGGCGCTGTGGGCGCAGGCCAAGATGATGGTGGTAGCCGGCACCCACCTCAAACGCCGTCTCATGCATGGTGCCCTGCAGCTCGAGCCGGACGAGATCCGTCACCAGGGGGCAGGGCAGCTGCTAGGCCGGGTCATCGAGTCCGAGGCGTTGCAAACCCATGCTTTGCTGGGCGGCTTCCTGGCGGCGCTCGGCGTGATCGAAGTTGTGATGTCAGGCTGGGTGCTGAGCCAGGGGGCGCTCGGTGGCTGGCACCTGCTGCTGTTGCTCGGCTGGCTGATCGTGGTCACGATCCTTGGCGGTCGCTACCTGCTGCGGCGCCAGGAGTGGACCGAAGATCGGCTGACGATGACCCACGAGCTGGTCGAGAGCCTGGTCGGTCATCGCACCCGCTTGGCGCAGGAGCGGCGGCAGAACTGGCACCTGCGTGAGGATCGCCAGCTGGCGACTTACCTGGAAACGTCGCGTCGGGCGGATCGCGAGCGGGCGCTGCTGGCGGTGACTACCTTTGCCTGGATCCTGGTCGGGATCGTCGCCCTGCTCCCGGCCTTCGTGGCGGGTGATGCCGGGGTCACCGAGCTGGCCCTCAGCGTCGGCGGTGTGCTGCTGGGCTTTCGCGCCTTCAGCAAGCTGACGCGAGGCTACCACCACCTGGCTGGGGCCTGGATCAGCTGGCAGCAGGCTGGCCCGATCTTCCGCGCTTCGAGCCGCGGCCACGCCGCCGGCCACGCCGGTCTCGCCCAAGCCGGTCTCGTACAGGGCGGAGGGCTGCAGCTGCCGCGTCCGCCGGAGACGGGCGATCGCGGCGCCAAGATTCTCGAAGCCCAGGACCTGGTCTACCGCTACCGCGATCGAGCCAGGCCGGTGCTCGACGGCTGCAGCCTGCAGCTCTTCGCTGGCGACCGCGTGCTGCTCGAAGGCCCGTCCGGTGGCGGCAAGAGCACCTTGGCCGGCCTGCTGACTCGACTGCGCAGCCCGAGCTCTGGATTGCTCTTGCTAGGTGGGCTCGACCCGCACACCGTGCCAGCGAACGTCTGGCGTCGCCGCGTGGTGGCAGCACCACAGTTTCACGAGAACCACGTCTTCACCGAGACGTTCGCTTTCAACCTGCTGATGGGGCGCGGTTGGCCGCCGCGCCGCAAGGACATGGCCGAAGCTCGCGAAGTCTGCCAAGAGCTCGGCCTGGGTAGCCTGCTAGAGCGCATGCCGGCGGGCCTGCTGCAGGTGGTGGGGGAGACCGGCTGGCAGCTCTCTCACGGCGAGCGCAGCCGACTGTTCATGGCCCGAGCCCTGCTCCAGGGGGCTGACATCGTGATCCTCGACGAGAGCTTCGCTGCCCTCGACCCCGAGAACTTTCAGCGCGCTCTAGCCTGTGCGCTGAAGCGAGCGCCGACGCTGATCGTGATCGCTCATCCCTGAGCCCTTTCTGGGCATCCGAGGATACGCAGAGTAATTAACTCGACTGCGGTCTCGGGCCAGGCGGTGCGTGGAGTCAGTGCAGATTCGAATCGCTGTATTCAGCAGAAAATCCTCTATCTATGAAATGTATGACTTGGATAATTATTCTTATTCAGCGGAGATCGCTTATGTTATGTTGAATACATAGTCTGAACGTTGTTTCTG
>JBCCEE010000156.1:0-16177 GCA_039030415.1 Acidobacteriota bacterium | reverse complement strand
CGGCTGGGTGCCTCGAGTCATCGGCCCTCTCACCCTGGTTGCCGCTCTGCTGATCACCGCCTGCGGCGGCGGAGCTGATACCGCCGGCGATCAGCCGACTCCCGAAAAGCCTCAGGCCGCGTCCGGTGCCGAGAGCGAGAGTCTGCCGGCATCGCAGCGCGAAGCCGAGGTCCCGTCGAATCCGGCGCCGGAGCTCGCTGGCGAGTGGCGAGTGACCTATTGGGACGAGGAGCTCGGCGGGGTCCAAGGCCAGGCTACGATCGACACCGCTGGCGCCAGCGCAACCGTCGAGCTGGGTCATCCCCGGACGGGAGAGCGCTTCACATTGCGTTCGCGCTCGCTATCGCGCAATGGAGCGACCGTGAGACTCGAGCTGGAAGGCCCTTCGCCCCGTTCGCAGCAGCTCGACGGCCTGCACTTTCCGCAGGAGCACCTGGTGGTACCGGTGGCGGCTCGGCAGCTGACGTTCTCACACGGCGAAGACGAGCTCGGGGTTGAGCTGGCTGAGCGCCCGAAAACCGACTCGGAGACGATCTATCTTGAATTCGAGCTGTCCGATGGCGCCCTGGTCGGCACCTGGCGCTACCGCGGCCACGCTTTTCTCGAGCGCGACGACGACGGCTACGGTCGAGCGGGCTATGTCGAGCGAGACGACGACGGCACGGCCTGGGTGGTCGGCAGCGAGGGCTGGACTCGGCCCCAGCCAGCAATTTTCGGCGTCGTCTCGATCGAGGACCAGCTCGGTCGGATGAGCTTCTCTGACGCCACCAGCAGCCCTAATTATCCCTATCCCTTCACCGGCCAGCACACCGGCAAGACGACGCGCAACCTGTTCGTTTTTGGCCGCGACCTGCCGCTCGATCTGACCCGGCGGGTCGATATTCAGTCGTCGGATCCGAGCGTTTCCTACGTCATGCTGGCACGGCCCGGCGATGCCGCCCGCTCGCCGTTTCATCGTCAGAACTTCGATCGCGGCTGGGAAAAGCTGCTGGCGGGTCTGCCCGCTTCGGCCCATGCTGCGGCCCGCGAGCTCGATGCGGTGATCGTGCGCGCCACGTTCGAGGAGGGAGCGTTGCCCGGCTTCCACGAGCTGCGCTTTGAAGGCACCCGCGGCTCCTGGCTGCTGCAGTTCGGCGACAACACCGCCGCCGTCTCGTTCGTGCGCGAGGTGCGCTCTCCGCGCCATGCCGAAGACCGGGCCGTGTACGAGAGGATAGGTGACGCGTTCTCGCCAGAGGTTGTGGCGATCGAGGTCGAGACTGAGGTCGCGCTGCCAACCGACACCCTGCGGGTGATCGTCGGGCGCAACGGCGAGCGCCTAGAGCTTGGCGGCGACGACGGGCTGGTGGCGGGGCGCGTCGGACCGCGGCGCTATCGCACCTCGCCGCTGCTTCTGAGCGACAGCGGCGGTGAGATCACCGTAAAGCCCGGTGATCGGCTGTTCGCCAAGCTCGGCCAGCCCGGCCTGATCTCGGTCGAGCCCAACATCGCTCAGCTGAGCATCCACCGCACGCCAGCCGCTCCGGGCATCGAAACGCTGTGGGCCGACGCCGTCGTGCAGGCGGCGGAGTGTCAGAACCTCGAGGCCCCGCCGACTGCCGAGATCGAAGGGCAGTCGTCCAAGTCCATCGATACTTTCTTGTTCAACAGCGGCCAGTATCGAGTTCCGATCCCTGGCTGGCTGAGGGCGCCGGTGCAGGTCGGCCACCACGCCGCCATGCTGCTGCTCCGCCAGACCTTCTTGCAGCTCATGCAGGCCTATGACGAGGAGCTGGCCGGCCTGCAGACCGACGATCAGATCCGCGCGTACCGGCGCTACATCGAGCCCTCGCTGTGGCGCGACGCTACCGGCATCAGCCGGATCGAGGTCGACGGACCGGACGGTATCAGCCGGCACTTCGCAGCCACGTTCGACGTCCACGGCGTCGCCGAGTCCTACCATCTAACCCTGCCGCAGGCTGACCGCTGGGTGTTGGACGCCACCCGTCAGGCGATTGCCCGCTATCGCCAGGCGGTGGCGACTTCCCTCGCCGGAGCCGAGGGTATCGGCGCTTGCGAAGTTGTGGATCTACTGCAGCTGACCGGCGCCGACTTCGAAGCGGTAGTCGAGGTCACTCGCAGCCGCTTGATGAGACTCACCGAAGTGGGCGCGACGCCGCAGCTGCGGTGGCAGCCGAACTACCGGGCGCGGGCCTGGCTCGACAATGTCGGGTTGTTGGCCGATACCGTCGAGCTGCACCAGCAGCTGGCTAGCCAAGATCGTACCGAGCTCACCCTGGCGCTCAGCGTCGCCGCCGCGCCGGTCGGGATCCTCGGCGAGCTGGTCGGGCTCGAAGCGATGGTGGTTGGGGCCTTCCTGATCGACGTGCTCGACCTCGCCATGAACGGCGTCGAGATCGGCTCGGAGATCGTGAGCCGTGGAGCCGAGGTTGATTTTGCGCTCGGGGCGGCGGACGTACTCGGTATCGCCCGCCTGCAGCGAGCCGAAGCGCAGGAGCGTGGCTGGGGCTTCGCCGTCGGCTCGCTGATCGCTAGCGGCGCGCCAATGATGGTGTTCGACCTCGATGCCGTTGGGAAACTGGCGTGGATCCAGCCCTTCGCATTGCCGAAGTGGGCCGAACCGTGGCTGACCGGACTGAAGTATCGCGACGCGATGCGCGGCCGCTCGTTGGCCCGCAACCTGGCGGGGGAGCGAGTGCCCAGCGGGGAAGGCGCGGTGAGAGGGAGCGCCGAACCCAGCGGGCGCGTCCCGGACGATGGAGCTACCGAACCCTCTCCCACTCAGCCACCGTCTGCCGAGCCACCGTCTGCTGAGCCACCGTCTGCTGAGCCACCGTCTCCACAGACGGCAGCCCTGTGGAATCGCTTCATGCGCGAAGCCAGCGACGGCGATCGTCGCGCCCTGTTCGCTTGGCTCGAGCAGGCCAACGCCGCGCGTCAGGCCGGTCGGGCGCTGACCGATCTGCAGCGCCGCACTCTAGAGCTGCTCGAATCCTGGCCGCCGGTGCGCTGGCGCCTCGGGCTCGAGCGGCCGGAAGGGTTGAGCGAGGCGAGCTGGCAGGAAGTGCGACGCTTTATCTTCCGCGGCGACGTCGTCGACCTGCTGCAGAACGGCGGCGCGTCGGCGCTCGATCAGGCCCTGTCATCCGGCGGTCGGCGCGGCGAGATCGCCCGCGAGGTCCTCGAATACACTCCGCAGCGCACGCCCGAGCAGTATCTACGCGAGATCGAGGCGCGGTTGAAAGTGCGCGACAGCCCAGGGGTGGAGTACTTCGATCAGACGGGATCCGATCCCACCCTCGAGCAGCAGCTGGAGGCGCTGGGCTGGTTTTTCGAGCTCACGGGTCCCGCCGCTGACGGCCTGATGGATCTCAGGGTTGTCGATCCGAACAAGAACTTCGCGGCGGTCAAGCGGGGCTACTTCGAGAGCGAAGCCACCTTTGTCCTCAGCTCGGCCTTTCGCCGACAGGTGCTACCGTACATCTCGGGCGGGCTGCCGGTGCCGCTGAATGACAAGGGCGTCCCCACGATTCAGTACATGACTCTGCGTCTCATGAAGGATCTTGGCATCGGCTACGCTGGCAGCGGCAAACCGCTCGAGAAGGTCAAGATCTCGACGAATGCCAACTTCCGCACCTGCTTCGAGCTGGAATGGATGCGCAAGACCTATCGGCCCGAATCCACAATCGAGGAGCTGGTTGCCGAGGGCGCAGAAGGACGCTTCCTGATGCAGACGCACTCGGTCCGCTATGCCAAGTCGCTGCTCGCCATGGCGGGTTACAGGGTGACCGGGGCACGAATGGCCATCGAAGACATGCTGCGCGACGGGATGCAGGTGCGCTCCTCGCTGTCCAGCCTGAGCGGTCTATATTCTCCGACCCGTTACGGCGGCGTCCCCGAGTCCAAGGCCGAGTTTCTGGAACGGTTCGGCATGTCCGAGCAGGCCGAGGGCGCCAACTTCTTCGACATCGAACTGACTGTAGAGCCGCTTGTGGCAGGGGGTGGGGCATGATCCAGTGCTCGATCCTGGTGCTGCCGCCACCGCCGTCGGCGCCAAAGCCTGTAGGCGCGCGACCGCCGCGGCAGTTCTTTGCGCTCGATCGCTTTGCGAGCGAGCTGGCGACCGCTCTTGGGACGCAGGTTTTGATCATCGAAGGCGAGCTCGACCAGGCGCCGGCTGACGGTTTCATCCTCGTCCTAGGCGGAGATCTCGCTGGGTGGCGCGACGATCCGGCCCTCTCCTCACGATGCGTGCCGCTGGGCGCCACCCTGGGAGACGCGTTCCGCGTCGTCAGTGCGCTCGGCATGCCGGCGGCGGTTACGTCGGAGGGCTATCTCGAATGGCAGCAGGGCCTTGGTGTCTCGGGTTTGGTGACCGATGCCGAGGTGGCGCGGGCAGCCGGCCTGACGCTAGGGCCGTCGCGTGGCTCGGCCAGCATGATCGAAGCGGACGGTCCCTTGCCTGCGACCCTAGCAAGCTATCTACAGCGATGGCCGTCTAATCCCCAAGCGTCCAGCTGAGTGCTTACCTCCCGGTCTTTGAAGTCGGCAGTGGCGGAAGATCCGGCGGAGGCTCCGATACTGCTGGCGGAGACGGCGGCAGCGGGGGAGGCTCTGCAGGTGAGCGCGAGCCGGCGAACGAGGGCGACTCAGAAGGCGGTCGCTCGACGGGGGACTGGGGCTTGATACCGGAAATGTCATAGGCCCCCTCTTCGAGCGCCGAGCGAGCCGGCCGGTAGTCGTCTTCGAGCTCAGCGGGATCCAACAGATCCGAGGCCTCGTCGAGAAAGGAGAGCAGCGGCCTCAGCGAGCAGAGCACTGCCAAGATCGCCACCATCAGCGGGTAGCGGGCGGTGCCGTCTCCTACCGTGGAGATCGTCGGCGTGAGGGCGACGTAGACGAGTGCGAGCAGGAGCCAATAACGCTTCTTGAAGATGCGCTCAGCGTTATCCGGCAGCGACAGAATTCGACCCCCGACGATCAGGAAGAACGAGCCGAAAGCGACCGCGAAGGCGAATAGCGAGGAATCGTCATTGATTGACTCTTGCGAGATCTTGAAGGCGACGTAGGCCAGCACCAGCCCGCCTAGCGTGAGGAAGATACCTCGCAGCAGAGGTTTGCCTTTGGGTTCCATCGGTGGAGCGCTCTCCTTCTCTGCAGCTGGCAGTCGATCAATCGAGCGAGCGTCGCTCACTCGAGCTACGCGCCGGCGTTGCGAGCTCTTCAGTGGCCAGAGTCTTGGTTCATTGAGACCACTCCGCGGCCAAACTAATCCGCTGACAGACACTGGGTTGGGTCGGTGCGCGCGGCGCGGCGCGTCGGAGACCAGCTGCCGACCAGGCAGCCAGCGGCGACGATCGTGGCGGCAGCCGCCAAGACGTCGGGACGCAGCTCGAGGCCGTCGGTCAAGGCCGAGTCCATCACCCGGTAGCCCAACCACAGCACGGACACTCCCACCAGCAGGCCGAGAACGAGCTGGCGCCCGCTCTCACCGAGCACCAGGCGCTGCAGATCTCCGGGCCTGGCGCCGATGGCAGCGCGGATCCCCAGCTCGCGCTCACGGCTGCGGACCATCACGGCGATCACGGCATAGATACCGCCGGCGGTCACCAGCAGGGCGGCCAGCGCGAACAGCGAGAAGATCTGACCCAGGCGGCGCTCCACCCAGATGCTGGACTCGAGCGCGTCGACGACGCTGAGCTCGTCGAGGGTGCCAACTAGCGGTGCCACCCGGGCGAGAGTGTCCTCCACCAGCGGCCGGGCAGATGCCAGGCCGGGTTGGCGACGGATCAGCAAGAACGTGCCGTGGGCCGGCGCGCGTACCGGCAGGTAGACCGCGAGGTTACGATCTGGATGGTCAGTGCGATCGAGGTCGAGGTTATTGGCGATGCCGAGAATCCGCGCCTGCTGCGGCGGATTACCGGGCCGGCGTGCCGCGAGGGTCAGCGTCTGGCCGAGGGCACCCTGAGGAAACAGGCGATCAGCTAACGCGCGGCTGATGACCGCCCCGTCACCGGCTTCGATTTCGGCAGATCTGAAGGCACTTCCGGCCAGCAGCTCAAGCCCCAGCGTTTCAAAGAAGCTCGGGGAGACTCTGAACACCTCGGCAGCTGGCGCTATCTCGCGATCCGGCTCCACCCCACCGCGGGCCATCGCGGCCCGTGGCGTCCGTCCCCAGGGGGGCGCGGAGGCGTAGGCAGCGGCAACGACGCCGTCGGCGTCTTGGAGCTCCCGCTGCAACTGCTGCAGGAGCGCATGGCGTTCGGCGGGCTCGTCGAGACCAGATTGGTAGAGCGATAGCGTGACGCTTGACAGCTGGTCCACCTCAAAGCCGGGTTGTGCACTCAGCAGGTCGTTTGCCTTGGTGCTCCACAGACCGGCGGCGGTGAGCAAAGCGAAACACAGCCCGACCTGCAGGCTCACCAGGCCGCGTGCCCAGGCTGCAGTGTGGGTGCGGGAAGCTCTGGCGGAGAAGCTGCCCGAGGTCGCTCGCAGAGTCGTAGCGATGATCGGTGCCAGCGCTCCGAGCAGCGACGCGGCGATCGCACACGCCACCGCGAAACCAGCGGCTCGCAGATCGATGCCGGCTTCGACCCAAAAGACGCGCTCCAGGCTGGCTCCTTGGAGCAGCTTGCGGCCCAGGGTCTCGCACAGAGCCCACGCCAAAGCCAGCCCGAGGGCTGCCGCAACGACGCCTAGCACCAGGTTCTCCAGCAGTACCCGGCGGATCAAGCCCAGCGGGCGGGCACCGAGAGCAAGGCGGGTATCGAGCTCGGAAGTGCGGCGCAGGCTCTCGCTGAGTCTCAGGTTGGCGAGGTTGGCGCAGGTCAAGGCGAGTAGACCGAGAGCGGCGAGCACCATGGCGCGCAGCGCGCCTCGGGCGCGGTCGCCGATATTGGCTCGCACGAACGACTCCAGGGTGGCGGTTCGCGCCGCCTGCTGGGGCTGGGAAGTGTCGAGGTACTGAGCGATGCGTGCGAGATCCTGGCGGGCCCGCCCGGGCGTCACACCGTCCGCCAGCTTGCCGAAGCCGAAGACGTAGGACTGCTCCCATTCTCGCCCGGGCCGCCCGAAGACGCCCCAAACGTCGTGTCGAATGGGAAAGTGGAAGCCTTGCGGCATGACCCCCACTACGACGCAGCGCTCCCGGTTGAGGGTGATCTCCTCGCCGAGGATGCCGGGATCGGCGCCGTAGGTGCCGTGCCACAGGCGGTAGCTGATCACCACCGCCGACGGGTTCGCCGGGGCCTCGTCTTCGGCGGTGAAGGCGCGGCCAAGCACCGGCTCGACGCCGAGCCGTTCGAAGAGTGCGGGCGGCACGTAGCTGCCGATCAAGCCGCGGGTGCGGTCGCCGCGTGTCAGCATGGTGTTGAAGGTGCGCGTCGGCAGCGTCCACTCGAAGCTGTGCTGGGCGCTGGCGATCTCACGATAATCGTCGAGCGGCATCGGCCATCCCGCAGCGTCGCGGGTAGAGAAAGCCACCAGGCGATCACCGTCGGGAAACGGTAGGCCGCTCAGCAGAGCGCTATCGAGCAGACTGTAGAAGGCGACCGAGAGCCCAACGCCGAGCGCCAGCAGGGCGACGGAGAGGACGGTGGGAGTGCGTCGTCGAGCCAGCTGACGGAGGATTTGGCGTAGGGTGCTCATACGTCTAATCGTACACGCGTCTAGATCCCGTCCGGCAACAGCGTTCTCGAGCTGATAGGTCGCGCTGATGGAAGGTGCCTAGTCATAGACGCCGTCGACGAACCAGTCGCCGGTCTGGCGGTCGCGGTAGATGCGGTAGAGGCAGCCGCCGCCGAGCTCGACGTCCCAATAGTCGCGCTCCAGCCGCTCCTCGGACCACCAGTCTTCTTCTAGGCCCCAGGGGCCGGAAGCGACGCGTACCCGCCCCTCGATGCGCGGTTTCTTGCTGCCCTCCTCGGAGACCAGGGTCTTGATCGACAGCGGCCGCTCGCTCGAGGGGGGGCTGGCGTACTCGGTGATCGGCTCGGCGACCTCGTCGGCATCGGCGAGCGCAGTCTCGGCGTCGTTGCTGGGCGCTGTTCCGCCCCGAGTGATGACCTCGATCTCGAGCGGTGGACGCAGCACGCGTACCGTCAACAGGCCGCGCCCTGGTTGGGCCTCCAGCCGCTCCTTGGGCGGCGGTGGTGGGGCGTAGGGCTCGAGCGCGAAACGCTCGGGGCGGTGGGCATTGACGGTGCGCGGCGAGCCGACGCGACCATCGCCGAGCATCGAGAACAGGCGGGCGACGGTGGTGGCGAGCTTGTCTGGCGAGAGAGCGGCGGGGCCGAACAGAGAGAGCTGGGCCTCGCGCGGCTGGTCGGGGTGGGCGTCGAGAGTGAAGGTGGCGATCGGCGCGTTGGGCGGGTTGGCCTCGAGATCGAGCCGGATCAGAGTGAGTAGGGTCTTGATATCGCGGGTCGGTGCGGGCAGGCTGATCGAGCGCTCGTGATGCCCGTCCGGCTCGAGCCCGAGTGAGAGCGTGAGACGCTCGCAGCCCAAGCCGCGGCTCTGCATGCGCTGGGTGATGCGCTCGAGGGCAGCGCGGGCGACGAAGACGAAAGGCTCGAGGTTGACCAGCGGCCACTCCAGCTCCATGCCTTCGCGGAACACCGGTGGCGGATGTCGCGGCATCAGCGGTTCAGGGTCGATGCCGCGCGCCATAGCGTGCAGATGCTGGCCAGCTGAGCCGAGACGGCTGGCGATCTCGTCTTTGGGCAGGTTGGCGAGCTCGCCGAGCGAATGGATGCCCCAGCTCTCGAGGGTCGCCAGGGTCTTGGCTTGGGGCGAGAGCTGGGCGAGCGGCAATGGCGCCAGAAACTGCGTCTCTTCGCCGGGCGGCACCAGGGTGGGGGAGTGGGGTTGCCCAGCCGCGACGCGTGCTGCCAGTTTACTGGCGGCGATGCCGACGCGAATCGGCAGGCCGGCCCGCTTTTCGGACGCCAGCATCAGGGCGCGCGCCAGCTCTTCGTCGGGAGATTCGCCAGGGTAGTGGCGCTCGAGGCCACAAGCGTCGAGGTAGGCGAGCCCTTCGCCGCCGTCTTCGACCCGAGGTGAGAAGCTCTCCGCCACGTCGAGCAGGGCTTCCTGAGCGGCGCGCTCACATTCGGCGTCGTTGGGGCGGGCGATCAGTTTGGGCAGGCGTGCCCGGGCCTGGGCCAGGGTGAAGCCGGGCTTGATTCCCGCTCGCCGCGCCAGCCGAGTCGCCGCCACGACGCGCGCCGCGTGGCCGTTGCCGGCGAGGATGGCGACCGGCTCCTGCAGCAGCTCGGGCTCGCTGCGCAGCCGAGCCGCCAGCGGAAAGAGCGGCGTCAGCAGGCAAGCGATACGCGGGACGGTGCCAGGTGCTGGATCCGGCTGCGCCGCGTCAGGCGGTGTTGCGTCAGATGTCTTGTCAAGCAATGGCACGCTCCCGGAACCGGACGACATTGCTGCGGTCCGAAGTCGTGTTGGGGCTCGACGCGTCGCGTCGCCCGAGGGCACCGCGCGTCGGCATGGGCAGGTCGCCCATGAGATCTTCGGCCAGGCGCCACGCCAGGGGGGCGGTCTCGCCCTGGCGTCGCGGTTTGTGACTCTTGACCAATTCGAGATGAGTGGTGATGCCGCGCAGCAGGCGAGGAGAGGGGCCCTGGCCGAGCCAGGCGGCGCGCGATCCGCCCATCTCGAGCACGTTGCGCGCCGCGGTGCCGCTCATGCGGTAGGGGCTCGAGATCAGCAGCGCGGTACGCTGGGAGCGAGCGGCTCGGGCCAGGCGCAGCCAAGAGGCTTCGTTGCCGCGTCCCCCGGGCACCGGCGGCATGCCGGTATCGATGACCACCAGCGGGATACCGCTGCTGAGGGTCACCTCGGCGCAGGCCAGTACCTCTTTGATATGCCGCGGCCGGACCCACAGCAGGCGCTCGAGCTCGACGCCGGCAGCGGCGGCGGCTTGCGGATCGAGCGCGTCGCCGAGGTCGATCAGCGCGGCTGCCTCGCCGGCCTGGGTGGCGGCGGCGAGGGCGGTCAGCGCCAGCGAGAATCGGCCGCTCGAACGTCGGCCGATCAGCTCCACCATCGTTCCCCGCTCCAGACCCCCTTCCAGCAGATGGTCGAAATCCGCGCACGCCGTCGTCAAACGCGTTTCCTCGGGCGCCCGCCGGCGCGCGTCCGCGAGCTCGCGAGCCGTTTGGACATGGCGTTTCAGGGGAGAGGGGAGAGCGACATCGAGCATGGATGGATCAATTCGAGTGCTGCAGTTTAGGACGAGGAATGTTGCAATTCAGTGATTTAATCGCATGGGTCAAATGTCGCGTTTTGTCTGTGTCGTCTTTTATCAGCATCACTGCGATACAGACTCATACGCCTCCAGCGCGACGCTGCGAGGCGTCGAAGGACGCTCCTTCAAGGGATAACTTTAGGCGTAAACAGGGCGTAAATCAAGCGTCGTTCAGCACGTAAAGTGCTGCGCCAGCTCCACTTCTGAACAGGAGTAGGAGATTGCGCGGGATGGGATTTTCTCGACATCCCAAGAATGATGCCGCGTCGCGCAGGGCCTCTGAGAAAACCGCAATATTGCTGAGGATTTCTCAGCAATATTGCGGTTTTATATCGACGACGTCGCGTTTCAAATCCCTGGCGTTCTACCGCGTCGAGAGCCGTCTTCAAACCGACACGAGCTCGAGCTTCCCATTGCGATCGGTTGATAGCATCCCTGACGAGATCATTTGGAACGATCCATACGAGGCTGGTTCTGAACCAGGAGTAGACGTCGTGGCGAGCGGGAAGGCGACAGACCTGGCTCTCGAGAAGATTCGAGAAGCGGAACGTGACCAGCTGAGAACGCTCGACCTCACTGGCTGCGAGCTGAGCGAGCTGCCGCCCGAGATCGGCAAGCTGACTCAGCTGCGCATGCTGGAGCTCACGGGTAATGAGCTTTCGGCGCTTCCTCCTGAGCTCAGCCAGCTCAGTCAGCTTCGAACGCTCCGTCTCGACGACAATAGGTTCGGCTGCGTACCTGCTGAAATCTTTCCCCTTTGCCAGCTCCGAGAGCTCTGCCTCGGCAGACTCGATCTCGCTCGTTTCCCAGTCGAGGTCTCGAGATTCCGGCACCTAGAGAGGCTCGATCTCGATAACAACGGCCTCTCGAAGCTGCCAGGTGAGATCGGCGAGCTTGCACTGCTGCACACTCTCAACCTCACGGGCAATGATCTGGCAGAGCTACCCGTCGAGATCAGCGGGCTGACTCGATTGCAAGAGCTCTACCTCGGCAGCAACCGCCTGTCTGCACTTCCTACCGAGATTGGCCGGCTCCGACAACTGCGCGTCCTCAACCTCGGGAACAACGATCTTGCGAGTCTTCCCACCGAGATCGGCCAACTGAGTCAGCTTCAGATGTTGTATCTCGGCGGTAATCCGGACCTTGGCATTCCCGAAGAAATCTTGGAATCACGAGACGCCACGCGGATTCTTGCGCACCACTTGGGGAAGTGATCGAGGAGCAACCTCCTTCGTGACCCAAGGTTTGTTGTAGCTACCCCGCCTATGCGAACAGGATAGAAGCCAAAGCGGCCTGCAGGAATTCCAACTGCAGCCGCATCTGATCGACGATCGGCATCGCCTCGACGCCGGCCTGAGCTGCCAGCTGCCGGATCAATTTGGGATCGCGCTCGCTCGTCAGCTGGCGCACGAGCTCGGGCCGGATCATGTCTTTGCCGGTGAAGTGCTCAGCTGGCATCAAGAAGAGTGGCATCTCGGAGACGAGGGTGAGCGGATCGCCGCCAAGAGAACGGACTAGCTCCATGGAGCTGGGGCGGAAGAGGGCGGCGGTGGCGGGGTCGCCGGCGGCTTCGAAGTGGGCGACCATGGCTCGCGAGTCGGGCCGGGTGGTGAAGCCGAGGTCGATACGGTCGAAGCCTTTGTCGCCTTTGCGATCGATATCGTGCAGGCAGTAGCCAAGGTCGACGACGCGACGGCGCAAGCGGTCGCGGAGCGCTTGGGTGCGGTCGATCCAGGCGCGCTCCAGGAGGAACCAGGGACCTGCGGCGAAGGCCATGCCGTGGAAGCTGCCGTGCAGCGCAAACGGGGCTCCCGGGCGCAGGAAGTCGGCGATGGCGAGGTTCTCGGGACGGGCGTCGCGATCTTCCGGGGTGCGCGGGAAGCCGAACTCGACATCGTCCCCCGGCAGCTCTCGCACCGCCTGCAGCAGGTAGGACGCGAGGTCGAAGGCGGGCTGCTTCAGCGTGCCATTGGCGGCGATGGCCTGGCTCGCCCAGCCGGCGTTGCGAGCGTCACCGTCGGGGTTGGCGTGGGGTACGAGGTACCAGGTGACGCGCGACAGCAGCGGCGAGTCGGCCGGCTGCTCCGAGAGTAGCGCGGCGAGGCGATCGAGCATTGCGGGCCCCACCGGCTCGTCGGCATGGCAGCCGCCGATCAGGCTGACCCGCTGCGGACCCTGTCCGAAACGGTAGCCCACGACTTCGCGACCCTGGCGCGAGACCCCCAGCACCTGGCCACCCGCCGCCGGCCGGGTAGCCGCCATAGGCTCGAGGAGCCGCTCGATCGGCAGCTGCGGAGCAGAAGAGGGCGAGTCCGAAGATGCAGCATCAAATAACGAGGTCATGAGGCTATGATAGCGACGTTCGAGGGCATCATGATCGAGATCACGGACGACATCGCAATCGACCCGGCGGAGCTCAGTTTCGTCGCCAATCGCAGCTCCGGGCCGGGCGGCCAGCACGTCAATAAAGTCGCCACCCGCATCACCCTGCGCTTCGATCTCGACGCCTCGGATCGCTTCGACGAGGCGCAGAAGGCACTGATCCGCCAACGGTTGGCGACGCGCATCAACAAGCAGGGAATCCTGTCGGTCAGCTCACAGCGCCATCGCAGCCAGTCGGCCAATCGGGACGAGGCTTTGGAGCGCTTTGTCGAGCTGGTTCAAAGGGCACTCGAGGTCGATCCCGAGCGCCGCAAGACGCGCACGCCTTCCTTTGTCCGTCGCAAACGGCTGGAGAACAAGCGGCGTCGCTCGAAGATCAAGAAGGACCGCTCGCGCAACTACCGCGATCATGAGTGAGCCGTCGGTCCAAGCAACGAGTCATACCGTGCTGCGAACAAACCGGCGCCCCTGAGCGTATCTCGACCCAAGGGCCGTGCCGCTCGAGGTACGGTCATTCAAGGAGATCTGATGTCACTGATTGGAAACATCATCTGGTTGATCTTTGGTGGATTCTTCTCAGGGTTGGCTTACATACTCGGCGGTTTTCTCGTCTGCCTTACGATCATTGGTATTCCCTTCGGCGTGCAGTCGATCAAGCTCGGCTTCGCAACCTTTGCTCCGTTCGGCAAAGAGATCCACGAGACCGAGTCGTCCTACGGCTGCCTGAAGATCGTCTTCGACGTCCTGTGGCTGTTCTTCATTGGCTGGGAGATCGCGCTTCTGCACCTGATCTTCGCTGCGATCCTGGCGATCACCATCGTGGGTATTCCGTTCGCCATGCAGCACATCAAGCTGGTGCCGGTGTCGCTGTTTCCGTTCGGCCAAGAGCTGCGCTGAGGCCACCGCAGAAAAATCTGGAGTTTTTTTGCCCGCCGCCTAAACAAAACTTTGGGAGGCGGGTCTTAAGGGTCATGAGGACGTCAGAGTAGATCAGCGGTTCTGGAGAGACGAGAGACTCCTGCCAAGATTGTCGTTTCCTCGTACCGGGTTACCGGGTGGTTGAATTCACGTTGGGCCGATACTTCAGCCTGACATCACCGCGAGATCTGCTCTAAATCCTCGGGTCGCTTGCGTTTGATTAGGGTTTTGGGTGGTTTGTTGCTCGTCCGGTTGTCTTCTGCCTCGCCGAGCGACGGTTTCTCTAAGCCCCCGGGTGTTCGCCCCGGGGGCCTTCTCTATTGGGGCGACGGGATAGGTAAGCGCTGGAGACGGTAGGCGCCGAACAAATAGCCTCGCAGACGCGGTCGAGCTCGGGATGCGATAGAGTTCTCGCCGGACTCAGGACAGCTCAAACGAGGAGGCGGCCCATGAAACTCGCGCGACCCCTGTGGATGGTTAGTGTCTTGATGCTGGTGGGAGCTTCGAGCTCGACTCCCGTATTCGGCATATTCGCCGACGACTTCGAGAGTGGCGACACGTCGGCATGGTCGACGGTGGTTGGGCTGGCGCCGAAGGCGTTCCGATTCTCGGACCTGGACCTGCGCGATCCTCATCTGTTCGTTGAGGTCGACGTGGTGGTCACGGTGTGCCTCGACTTCACGGATGAGCCGCTGCCGGTGGTGAACTTCTCGTTCAACGGCGACCTGGAGACTCAGATCACCACCGATGGTGACGGCGACGATTTCCTGGATCTGAGCTCGCTCCTGTTGTTCCGGCCCCTCGACCGTATGGCGATGGCGGAGCGCGTCGACTTCGCAGCGGGTGATTGCCTGGCGCCCCTCGAATCGACGATCTGCGCCGCCAACGCGATGGCGGCCCCGGCCGAGCTGGCCTACGACGGGGTGGACGCGGGCAGCTGTCTCGACGTCGTCGCCGGCACCACCTCCGGCTATTCGCCAGCCATCGAAACCCCGACGACGCCCTGTTTCGTGACAATCGCCGAGTCGCTGCCGTTTCAGCTCGGTGACCTCGAGATTACCCTCGAAGACTTGCAGGTCGCTGCCACCCTGGTCGGTGATCCGATCCCTACGAGCTTGACAGGCGGGCTGCTGCGCGGCTTCCTGAGCGAGACCGCCGCCGACACAGTGCTGATTCCGGACGAGCTGCCGCTGGTTGGCGGCCAGCCCCTCAGCACGCTGCTGCCGGGCGGTACCGGTAACTGCGCGGAGGGAGACGATCGCGACATGCACGAAGGCGTCACGGGCTGGTGGTTCTACTTCAACTTCCAGGCGGAGCGCGCGACGTTCTTTGGTGGTTGATCAGACCAGCGTCTTGAGCTTGCCGCGATCGATTTTGCCGAGATGGGTGCGGGGGAATTCATCGAGCAGGATGACGCGCCTCGGGTGCTTGTAAGCCTGCAGCTGGTCCAAGGTGAACTGCTGGAGCTGTTCGGCCAGATCGTCGCTGGATTGCTTCGGCATGACGAAGGCGTAGGGCTTCATTAGACCCTGCTCGTCTTCACAGCCGACGACGGCGCATTCCTTGACCGCCGGGTGACGCAGTAGGCAGCTCTCGACTTCCTGCGGCACCAGCCATTTGCCGCCGACCTTGAGCACGTCATCAGAGCGGCCGCAGTAGGTGATGTAGCCGTCTTCATCGCGGCTCACCAGGTCACCACCGACGAACCACTCGCCGCGCAGTGCGTCGAGGGTCTTCTCTTGATTTTGCCAGTAGCAGATGGCGCGTGAGTCGCCGCGCACCCACATCCTGCCGACCTCGCCGTCCGCCACTTCGTTGTCTTCGTCGTCGCGTATCGAGAGCTCGAAGCCCGGAATCACGCGCCCCAACGTGCCGGGGCGCACCGCGTCGGGCAGGTTACTGACGAAGATGTGCCACATCTCGGCGGTGCCGAGACCGTCCAGCAGCTCGACGCCGAAGGTTTCCTTCCAGCGGTGATAGAGCGGCACCGGCAGCGCTTCGCCGGCCGAGGTCGCGAAGCGCAGGCTCGACAGGTCGTGATCCGCCGCCGAGGGATCGTTGACCATGCGATTCACCAGGGTGGGAACGTTGATCAGGATCGTCGGGCGGTGCTCGGCGATCCTCTCGAACAGCACTTCCGGCGTCGGGTGCTCGTCGAACAGCACCGCCGAGGCGCCGACCGCGAACGGGAAGAACAGGTTCGAGCCGGTGGCGTAGCCGAAGTACAGCTTGGGGACGGACATCGTGATGTCGTCGGCCCGATAGCCCAAGGCGTCCTTGGCGTACAGCTCGGTGGTGTTGGCGAAGGAGCGATGGGACTGCACGACGGCCTTGGGACGGCCGGTGGTGCCGCCTGAGAAGAGCCAGATAGCAGGGTCGTCGCGGTGGGTGGCGACGTTCTCGAGCGTGTCGCTGACTTGCGCTTGCAGACGCTCGAAGCTGTCGTCTGCGGTCTCGGGGCCGCCAACGACCAGCCAGCGGGCTGCTCCCGGCAACGGGTCTTCGCCGCCGGCGATCGCGTCGCGGAAGCCCGCCGCGACCGAATCGTGCACCACAACGCAGCTAGGGCGGGTGTAGGCGTGCAGTGCGGCAACCTCTTCCGGCTTGAGGTGCGGGTTG
>JBCCEE010000155.1:0-16195 GCA_039030415.1 Acidobacteriota bacterium | reverse complement strand
GGTCGAGCTGGTCGACCCAACGTTGGCCGCACCCAAGGAAGTCACAGCGACCTGGCCTTCGATTACCGTCACGCGCGTGTCGCCCCCCTGCAGCAGAACATCGAACTTGGTGCCGACGACGGTGATCTCCTTGTCACCAGCGGTGACGATGAAGGGTCGAGCGGCGTCCGGTGCCACTTCGAAGAACGCCTGACCGCGGACCAATCGGACATCGCGAACTTCGCTGCCCAGTGCGACCTCCAGGCGCGTCATCACATTGAGGTGGAGGCGCGAGCCATCGGCCAAATCGACAATCCGCTGCTCGCCGCTCACCGTCTCATAACTGTCGCGGGCATCTAGGGTTCGCCAGGCGAGCAGAGCGAAGAATCCTAGCGAGAGGCTGAGGAGTAAACCCGCCGCGAGCCGCAGAGCCGGAGACGTCTGCCACCGCGAGCGACTGCTGCGATCGGGCGCCGCGAGCACGGCCTGGACCATGGGATCGTTCTCCAGGACTCCAACCGCCTGCCAGACCTGGGCCAGATTTGCCGCCGATTCCCGATGTTCTGGGCTGGTCGCCAGCCACTCCTGGTAAGCAGCGTGGTCTTCAGGTGTCACGCGGTCGCTACGCAGCCTCGCCATCCATTCGGCAGCTGTCGTGGGCTCGACGCTAGAGGCCATCACTAGTTCTCCGGAGGCAGGGTCTCATTTCGACCGAGCTATCGAGCGTCCGACGCAGGTGGGAAAGCGTCCTGCTCATACGCCGCTCGACCGTCCGTTCGGAAACACCGAGACGCAAGGCAATCTGTCGGTAGCCCAGATTGGCGAAACGGTGGAGCACGAAGACTTCCCGGTCCCGGCGCTTCAGCGATGACAGCCCCCGACGGAGCACGGCGGCCGTCTCCTGCGTGATGACCAGCTGCTCGGTGTCGTCGGGCGCCGGTAGAGCATCAGCCTCGGCCAGCGGAACCGCGGACTCGGCGCTTCTCGCTTCTCCACGCCGATGGCGATCGATGAGCAGATTGCGGGCCGCAGTGAATAGGTAGGCCCGCTCTCGTCCTTCCGCGGCTTCTCGAGCACCGGGACGCGCCAAGCGCAAGAAAACCTCTTGAGCTGCATCGTTGGCATCTTCATCAGAAGCCATTCGGCGCCGCAAGAACTCTTGCAGAGGACGTCCATACTTTGAGAAAAGCCGCTCGAGAAAAACCGCGTTAGTTCGCAATGTCTGGTTGGACGCGGTCATCAGCCAGGCTCGAGCTATGCGATGATGCGCTGGAGGCGCTGTTGACAAACAGGCTGGCAGCACAGCATCGAAGACTGCGTTCCAGGCTGGCTTTGCAAGCTCTCGAATTCGGCCGGATTCTGCATGAACGCCGACATTGTCTTCGCCGAATTGGTGCTGCGTCAAGCCGGTGAAGCTAGCAGGCAGCACAGCTGCTCGTAACCCTACCCCTCCCCATTTTTGATTCAGCCGTGGGTTTGCCTAGGAGTCGAGCTTGAATTCGAAGACAATCTCAGTCCACATTTTGCCGGCGATACCATTACGAGTCGGGGGTTCAAATCGCGCGCTGGACGCGGATTCTTTAGCGGCGGTCGCGAAGCCCATCGGGTCGCTGGGGGCGACCGCATGGACGACTTCTCCCCGCTCATTCACCAAGACGCGCACCGAAACTCGAGCTTCACGGCCGCGGCGCCGCGCCAGCTGTGGATAGCTTGGTTGCGGTTTCTCGACTAAACGCGGCGCTACGACTCCCTTTCCCGCCACGATCAGATCGCCAAGTTTCATGTCCGAGAGCGCTTCGGCGGACGCTTCCCTCTCGGACCTGCCGGCCACGACGGTAGCAGGAGTATCGACCAACCCGGTCGGACTCATGGGCGTCGCTTCGGTAGGAGACGGCAGCTCCTCGGCGATCCACCTGGGCTCGTCGACCGCCGAAGGCTCGACGCTATCGGTTACCGCGGGCAGAGCGTCCACCCGCGGCACATTCTGTGAGGGCTGCCACGAGCTCACTGCCACAGCGGCGTGGTCGACTATATTCGGCCCCAGAGGAATGACCGGAGACTCCTCCACTGGCATCGAGTCCTTGCGCTCCTTCCGCGGCACCCTGAGCTCGGGTCCAGAGTCCGAGAGCTGCCCAGCATCCAAGGGCATCGTCTCAACGGCCGGCGTCTCGGGAACGGCCAGAGTCTCGAGAACGGCCGTAGTCTCGGGAACGGCCAGAGTCTCGAGAACCGCAGTCTCGAGAACGGGCTGCTGGCTGCCCTCTCGACGGGAATCTTCCGACTGTCTCGGCAAAGCGGGCTCGTGACTCCCCCACCTAGTGACTCCCATAGCCGCCGCCAGAATCGCGAGCACCAGCAGAGGGACGCCGGCCATCCAGCGCCCGGTGCCGAACCGCTCGCTTCCCGACGGTAGTGTGAGAGATTCCGGCAGCAGATATGCCGGCAGCTCGACGATACGGTCGAGCTCTACACCATCTGCGCCCTCGCGCGCCGCGGCGAGACAGGGCTCGAGCACTTCGAGAACCTCGCTGAAAGTCATGAAGCGCAGGGCGGGCTGCTTCTCGATGCAGCGATCGACCAGCAGTGCCAGGACACGTGGACACTCTGGCCAGGCTTCCAGCATGGGCGCTGGCTGCCGGTAGAGCAGCTGATACGACACCTGCGAGAAATTCTCGCCCCGAAACGGCCGCTGATAGCTCAACAGCTCGTAGGCCAGCACGCCAAAGGAAAAGACGTCGGCCCGGGTATCGATGTCCTCACCCCTCAGCTGCTCGGGAGCCAGATAGCCAACGGTGCCCATCGCCATGCCGGTGCCAGTGAGCTGAGTGCCGCCGGTGAGCAGCTTGGCGATCCCGAAGTCCATGATCTTCACCCTGCCGTCGGCGAGACGACGGATATTGGCCGGCTTGATATCGCGATGCAGGACGCCGGCGCGGTGGGCGTATTCGAGACCGTGCGCGATCTGCGTCAATATCTCGAGCTTGTCGACCAGTGGCAGCGCCTCACGCCGCTTGATCAGCACGTCGAGATCTTCACCCTCTAGCAGTTCCTGCACCAGGTAGGGTACGCCGTCGGCTACCCCGAGGTCGTGGACGGCAGTGATGTTCAGGTGCTGGAGGCCAGCAGCGAGACGTCCTTCGCGAAAGAAGCGCTGCCTGAGATGGCGGTTGTCCGTAGAGCAGGTCTTGAGCGCCACCTCACGCTGCAAAAGGGGATCCCGACCGCGGTAGACCACGCCGAAGCCACCGCGGCCGATTTTGCTGTCGATCTCGTATTTGCCAAAACGCTCGGGCAGATTTGGAGGGCCGGCAACCGGCGACGACAGGTTGGCAACGCCACGGATGGCGGTCTCGATAAAGCTTCCCGCTTCGGCATCCGAGCGCAACAGATCCTCGACTTCCAGGCGCAGGGTGCCGTCGTCACCGCAGGCTCGATCGAGCCAGCTCGCCACCTCGTCGGACGGCTGCTCCAAGGCCGATTCAAACAGTTCTTGCACACGCTGCCAGCGCTCAGGATTCACCTGCTCAGTGTTCCACCGACGAACGACAGGCTGCAAGTCCAGTGCGACAGCGCCCTATGTGACAGGAGGTGTCGCGCAGGCCCTGAAACGATCGATCTGCTCCAAAGCACCGAATACAACTTTTTGAACAAATCATTAGACTGAATCTTGCTTCTCTACCAACCATCTATTATGCTCGTATCTGCATAACAACATTACGCCCTGCCGCGAGGGCCGTAATATCGTCGGCCTCGATTCTTTTCTCGAGGCCACCAGCTCGAAGATCACCGGGTACCCTCACGGGAAATACCTGCAATCCGGAGCTGAAGCTCGAGACGCCATCTCGAACGTGGCTCGGCCGAAGCCTAGGACTCTACTAGTCCAGCACCTTCGCTCCCAGCCCCGGCACTCAGGCCACCAGCCTGACATGGTGCACCATCGCGGCTCCTCGACCTCGGCTCACGGAGGAGCTTTGCTCGATGGAGCCAATTCACCACTCCAGGCGTGTGGCGGGGGGGGAGGTGTACGACATCATCGGCGTCGGATTCGGCGCCGCAAATCTGGCGCTGGCCGTTGCCATGGCAGAGGCACCGCCAGAATCCAAGATGACGCGCCTCTTCTTAGAGACCAAGCCGAGATTCGTCTGGCATCCCGGGATGCTGCTTCCGCAGTCCAGGCTGCAGGTGACAGTCCTCAAGGATCTGATCACCGTCGAGAATCCATGCAGTCGCTTCACCTTCCTCAATTTCCTGAAGGACCGAGGGCGGCTCTACGATTTTTTGAATCTCCGCACCCTCTACCCCACCCGCATTGAATTCAACGACTACCTGACCTGGGTCGCGGAGCAGTTCGCCGACGACGTTCGCTACGGCCAGGAAGTACTCGAAATCCAGCCGATCTCGACTCCCGGCGTAACCCCTGAAGCTCCACAGCTACTCGAAGTCACGGCGCGCGATCGTGCGACCCGCAGCGTCACGACCTATCGCTGTCGCCACCTGGTGCTGGCGACGGGCGGTGAGCCAGCCGCTCCCCCTGGCTTCGATTTCCGCGGTCGACCCGGCATTCTGCACTCGCATCAATTCCTCGATCGGCTGAGCGACTTTCCCGATCGTGAAGCGCCATACCGCTTTGTCGTCGTCGGTGGCGGCCAAAGCGCCGGTGAGTTGTTCGAGTACTTGATGGATCACTACCCCAACGCCGACGTCACCGCCGCCATACGGCGCTTCGCCTACAAGCCGGTCGACGAGAGTGACTTCATGAATCGCATCTTCTTTCCCGAGTGGGTGGACTACACCTACCGGCTGCCCGAAGCCAAGCGTCAGAAGTTCTTCGAGGCCTCTAAAGACGTCAACTACGCCGCAATCGACAGTCCGTTGATCCGTCGCATCTACGACAAGCTCTACCAGCAGAAGGTGGAGGGACGCGAGCGCTGTCGGGTGCTTCCCTTCCTCGAGCTCGAGAGCCTTGAAGATCGCACCGACGGCGCGCTCGACCTGGTCTTCCGGGACGTTATGCAGGAGACCCCGGTCGCGCTGCCAGCCGACGGCCTAGTGCTGTGTACCGGCTACACATGGCGCAAGGAGCACCCGCTGCTCGACGCTCTGGCTCCCTGGTTCGAGCATGATGCCAAAGGTGGCTACCGGATCGAGCGCGACTACCGGATCGCGACGCGGGACGGCTTTCGGCCACGGGTCTACTTGCAAGGCTATTGCGAGGCTACCCACGGTATCAGCGAGACCGTGCTCTCCCTGCTACCGGTGCGGGCCCAGGAAATTCTGCGCTCGCTGAGCGTTGCTTCCCAATCCCGCCTCGCGCGGTCCCTCGCCATCACCGGCGCCGCCTGAATGGTCTCCATGAGCCTGTCCTCTCTGACCCTGCCCTCTGTGACCTGACCCCTGGAGCTCGATCTATCGTGCACGTTCAGCATCTCGAAGCCGACAAGCTCTTCCAGGCCTACAACGTCGACCTGCAAATGCTCTACCCGTGGGAGGGCGTCGTCGAGACGCCGTTCGGCGCCGCCTGGGCCATCCTGGCCCCCGGTGAGTCGACCAAGCTCCATCAGCACCAGGAAGGCGAGACCTTTTTCATCGCTCGCGGCAGCGGCGTGATGGAAGTCGCCGACGAATCGACGCCGGTGACCGCCGGCAGCGTCGTCTTCCAGCAGCCGTTTCAAGCCCACACCTTGACCAACACTTCAGGCAGTGAGGATCTGATGTTTCTCACCGTCTGGTGGCAGGACCGGCAGCTGTGGCCCGAGCACGAGGAGCACAGCGATTCGGCGGCGTCAATTCGACGCGTGATGGTGACCGCAGCACCACCGACGCCCAACGGCGATCTCCACGTCGGTCACCTCTCGGGTCCCTACCTCGCAGCCGACGCTTACAACCGCTACCTGCGGCTGCGTGGCGTCGCCAGCTTCTACGCCTGCGGTACCGACGACCACTGCATGTACGTCGAGCGAATGGGTGAGCAGCTCGACATGACCGGCCATCAGGCCGCCGACCACTTCACCCGCAAAATCACCAAGACGCTTTCGGCAGCTGCGATCCGCTGCGATCTGTTTATGAAGCCCGATGCTTCGGCCCGTTTCGAGCCGCTGGTGTTGACGTTGTTCGATCGCCTGTGGCGCAGCGGCAAGCTGGAAGCCCGCGAAGGGCCCTCGCCCTACTGCGAGCTCTGTGAACGCTACCTGTTCGAGGCCGACATCACCGGCCTGTGCCCGCACTGCGGCGATGGCGTGACCGGGAACACCTGCGAGTCGTGTGCTGGCGTCAATGATGCGCTCGATCTGGTCGAGGCCCGATGCACCTCTTGCCAGTCGCCGCCGGCCACCCGCAGATATCGTCGTCTCTTCTTTCCGCTCAGCGCTTCCGCCGACGCCCTGCGCACCTACCTGCGGCGAACCGCGATGAGCCCGCGCCTGCGCGCGTTCTGCGAGCGCCAGTTGGCTGCTGGCCTGCCCGACATCGCCATAAGCCACGTCTCGGGCTGGGGCATTCCGGTCCCTCTCGACGAGCCGGCTTATCGCGACCAGACGCTCTACGTGTGGTTCGAGATGGCGGCTCGCTATCTCGCCTATGCCGATCGGCTTGGCGCGGACACCGCTCCGGGCGGCGATTACCGAAGCTTCTTCAGCTCGGACGACGCCAACATCGTGCAGTTCTTCGGCTTCGACAACAGCTTCTACTACGCGCTGCTGCTGCCGGCTCTCTACATGGCTTTCGACGACGCGCTCCAACCACCGGCAGCGTTTGTCGTCAACGAGTTCTACCGCCTGGACGGCGAGAAATTTTCCACTAGTCGCGGCCACACGATTCCGGGTCGCGAGCTGCTCGCCAGCGTGCCGCGGGACATGGCTCGGTTCTACCTCGCTAGTACCGCTCCCGAGCGCGAGCAGACCAACTTCACGCTGGCAGCTTGCGAACAGGCCCTCGACACCGAGCTGACCCAGGGCATCCGTCCCTGGCTGCGTCAGCTGGCGCGCAAGACGCACGAAGAGCTCGACGGTAAGGTGCCGGCGACCGGCGACTGGACCAACGAGCACCTGCGGTTCTATCGCCGCCTCGAACGCCTGATCGCCGAAGCCACCGAAGCCTACGAGCCGACATCGTTCTCGCTTCAGCGCGCCAGCCGAGTAGTGATGGAGCTGGTTCGCACCGCCCATCGCTTTGGAGCTTCCGAGTCGCATTGGCGTGGCGTGGCCGAGCGTCAGCAGGAGCGCCGCACCGCCATCGCTCTCGAGCTACTCGCGGCGCGCGTGCTGGCAGTGCTGGCGGCGCCGCTGATGCCCGACTTCAGCGCCCGTCTGTGGCGCGATCTTGGGCACGACCAGCCGCTGCCGGAAGGCGCTTGGGAGCTGTCGCCGGCCTGGCTGCCCGAAGGCCAGACCGTCGGCGAGCTCGGTGAGCACGACTTTCTGAGCGTTCGTGCTCGCCAAACTGAGTCCCCCGTTTCCGCTTAGCTGTTTTCCGATCGCCCCGACCATCGCAGAACAACCACCCAAGGAGATTGCGAAGTGATCGATTCCCATGCTGCGACCCTCGAGCCGAAGACCGACGCCCCCTGGGGCTATCAGCTGATCCTCGACTGCTTCGGCTGCAGTCATGAGATCTGTTGTGATCTGGACAAGGGCTACGAGTTCCTCGATCAGATCTGCGGCTTTCTGGACATGACCAAACAGACGCAGCCCTACATCTTCAAGACCTGCGACCGGACGTTTCCGGGCAAGCCCGGTTACAGCGGCTGGGTGCCGATCATCGAGAGCGGAATCCAGATCCACACCTCGGCCAACAACCACTTCGTTTCGGTCGACGTCTACTCCTGCAAGCTCTTCGATCAGACTGCGGTCCAGAAGTTCACCATGGACTGGTTCGACCCGGAAGGCATCGACACGCGCTTCTTTTTTCGCGGCCGAGAGCTTTATGGCCGTGCCCTGACGCCCGCTCTGAAAGTGCCCAAGGACACGGTGCCGGCAGAGAAGGCCTCGGCGGTCTAACTCACCTGCGAGCGAAGTATGTTGGCAACGTTTCGCCGTGGCCTGCGGCTGCGTCGACCCCCGGTCGATGAGGGTAGCTGCTGCTGGCTCGAAGGTCTGGCCCGCGCGTCGGTACGGCGCGTCCAGGGCTCTTCGACCGCCCACACGGTAGTGGTCGGGGCAGGCTTCACCGGCTTGGCCGCGGCCCGCCGTATGGCAGAGCTGCGACCGGCATCGCGCATCGTATTGGTCGATGCTCGACGCGCCGGGGACGGTGCCTCCGGACGCAGCTCGGGTTTCCTGGTCGACTTGGCGAGCTTCATCGCGGCCATGCCACGGCGTCACGCCGACCGCTTTATCCGCCTGTCGCGGGCCGGCATCGCCGAGCTGCGGCGATGCGTCCACGAGCACCGCATCGCCTGCGATTGGGACGACCGCGGCACTATCCACGCCGCGGCGGGCGAAGCCGGTATGAGCTCCTTGACCAGGCTCTCAGACTGGCTCGCCGCGCGCGGCGAAACCTTCCAGCGCCTGAGCTCGGAAACCCTGGCGACGATTACCGGTAGCCGCTTTTACCGCGCCGGCATCCGCCTACCGGGAAGCGTCATCGTGCAGGCGGGAGCGCTGGTACGCGGCTTGGCGACCAACCTGCCGAAGAACGTCGAGCTGCTCGAGAATTCACCGGTACACGCGATCGGTGGTGGCAATGAGAGTGGTGAGCCAGGTGGCATGTGGCGGGTGTTCGCCGGCGACGGTTCGATCCGCACGCCGCGGGTAATCCTGGCGCTCAATGGCTACTCTGCCGGTCTCGGTCTGCTGCCATGCCGGGTATTTCCCTTACTGACGTTCGGCAGCCTGACCCAGGCGCTCACCGCCGACCAGCAAGCGCGCCTAGGGGGCGAGCGTGAGTGGGGCATCCTGGCACAGGACCCGATGGGCTCGTCGGTGCGCCGAACGCGCGACCAGCGTCTGCTGATTCGCAACACGGTGCACTATCAGCCGGGATTTCGAGCCGGCAGCAGATGGCATCGCAAAGCGGTGCGCAGTCACCGGCTGGCGCTCGAGCGACGCTTTCCCGAGCTCGCGGAGCTCGAGCTGGCCGGCACCTGGTCCGGGGTGATGGGCATCTCGCCCAACGCCTATCCGTTCTTCGGGCGCTTGGCTCCCAACCTGGTCACCACCGCCGGCTTCACCGCCTGCGGCATCGCCATGGGCACGATCTCGGGTCGCTTGCTCGCTGACCAGCTGCTCGCTCAGCAATCCGACCTGCTTGCCGATCGCCTGAGCCTTCCAGGTCCTTCATGGATTCCGCCCGAGCCATTCCTGAGCGTCGGCTTGCCCCTGGTGATGGCACGCAAGAACGCCCTCGCCGGTGCCGCGCTCTAGCGAAATTCGTCCGGCTTCCCAGTCAACGGTCCTTCCCACCCAGCAACGACTCCGCAACGGCCGAGGTTCGTCATGATTCGAAATCAACAGCTCAGAATTCCTCGCGGCACCGGCTCCTTCGGGGCATCGGTCGAGCAGCAGCTCGGCGGTCGCGCCTTGCGCTGGTACATCGCTCAAATCCATGGCGACGAGGCGGTGGTCGAGGCCACTCTCGTCGACCAGGAGCTGCCCGAGCTCGAACCGGTGGCCCCCAGCCGCCCCGGCCGCAGCGTGGTGGCCAGCATCATTCCGACCGGCGTCGGCTGTGATGTCGGCGGCTATGCCGGAGATGCCGCTCCGATCACCCGCCTGCTGTCGCGCACCGCAGACTACCTGGTCACCAACCCCAACGCGGTCAACGCCTCGAATTTCATCAGCCTGGATTCGAACGTGCTCTACACCGAAGGCCTCGCCCTGGACCGCTTCGTCAAGGGCCAGACCGAGCTCCACGTGCCGGTGGCGAACCGCGTCGGCCTGATCATCGAGGCCACCAGCCGCGCCCGCCTGGAGACCGTTTATAACGTCGTCAACACCGTCCGCGCCGTCCACGGCGTCGACATCGTGGCGTGCGAAGTCACCGACGGTCCGATCGGCAGCCGCTGTGTTCTCAACCGTTCCGGCGCCTATGTCGGAACCGTCGATCATCCCGATCAAATCCACCGCGCGACCCAGCGTTTGATCAACCGTGGCGCCCAGGCAATCGCCGTCACCACCGACATTCAAGACCTGCCTCATGACGACTACGTGCGTCATTTCGAGGGCCGGTTCCCGAATCCGATGGGCGGCGTCGAAGCCATCATCTCGCACCTCATCGTGCACCGCCACGGCCTACCGGCGGCGCATGCGCCGATGATCAACCTCAAAGACCTGGCGCTCGAGCAGCGTGTCGTCGACGCTCGCGGTGCCGCTGAGATGGCGTCGGAGAGCGGCCTCGCCTGCGTCCTGATCGGGCTTTCCAAAGCCCCCCAGCTGCGACGCAGCGAGGGGCCGAATGCGCCGCGCATCGTGGACTCCGTCAGCGTCCACAATCTGCTGGCGGTAGTCACTCCGGCCGGCTGCCTGGGTGGCATTCCCTCTATCTACGCTGCGCGCCAGGGCGTGCCGATCGTCGCCGTGCGCGACAACCGCACGGTGCTCGACGTGACGGCCGAGAAGATGTCTATGCCCGGCGTAATCGAGGTCGCCAGCTATGCCGAGGCCGCTGGGATCTTGTTGGCGCTGCGCCACGGCCTCGCCATTGACAGCCTGTCGCGACCGCTGGCGACCCTGCGCCCGGCCACTAGCGCGGCCACGGGCACAGGAACGGTGCCACCAGTCACCCGCCAACCGGCCGCCGAGCCCCGCCGAATCGCACAAGCTGTGAGATGAGACGTCGCGATGACGCGAGCCAAGACCCTGTTCACCCGCGAAGCCGGCGGTTCGCCGGCCTCAGAAGTCCGCTAAACCACCGTGAGAATCGAGGTAAGTGAGGAAATGAGGAAGAGCAAGATCAACCAGACCATCAGCCTGATCCTTCTGATCTGCCTGTGCTTGCTGCCTGCGGGGCCAGCCGTGGCCGAAGTGATCTATCAAAACATCGCCGAGGAAGGCGGCGCCGGCATCGACTACCAGCGCCAACCGTCTCTTCGCGCCGCCATTCGCCAAGGCATCATCGACGACGTCCTCGCCAGTCCGCCGACGGTCGGTGACTTCTTTGGTAACACCCGCCCCAACTCGCCGCAGAAGACCCAAGGTGCCACCGGAGTCGCGATCCTCGACTTCGACGGCGACGGCGACCTCGACATTTTCGCCACCAACGGTCCTGGTGCCGATAACAGCCTCTACAGCAATCAGCTCGAGGAGACCGGCGTCGTCACCTTCGTCGACGTCGGTGGGCCTGCCGGTGTCGGCGCTTTTGGCGACGATTCGAGCGGCGTGTGCTTCGGTGATCTCGACAACGATGGCGATCCGGACATCTACGTCACCACCACCGCCGGCGACAACCGCCTGTTCGAGAACCTCGGAGATGGCACCTTCGATGACATCACGGTCAGCGCTGGCGTCGGCGGTGCGGGTCGCAACGCGATCGCCTGCACCATCGCCGATTTCAACGGCGACGGTCTGCTCGACATCGTGGTCGGCAACAGCTACGACAATTGGGATCATCGCCTGCCAATCTTCATCGCCGGTCCGACCTACGAAGGCATGGAGCACAACCAGCTGTTCGTCAACCAAGGCGACAACGCATTCTCGGACGAGAGCGCGGCGGCCGGTCTCGAGAACGTCTCCAACATGTCGGGCCCGGGCCTGACCGGTGCCGCCTTCACCTGGGCGATCACCTCGGCCGACTATGATCAAGACGGTGACGTCGACATTCTGTCGTTCGACAACCAGGGCGGCTCATCGCTAGGTGATCCGGTCAACGAGCGCGGCTACCTGCGGCTCTACCAGAACGACGGCTCGGGCAACTTCACCGAGGTCACCGCGGCCGCAGGCCTCGCCATCATCGGCGGCTGGATGGGCGGCGACTTCGCAGACTTCAACTGCGACGGCCACCTCGATTTCTTCGCCACGGACCTCGGCAACTATATCGGCGCCCCCACCGCCGCGAGCCGCTGGTTCCTCGGCTCCGCTGACGGTAGCTTCACCTCACCCGGCATCGGCGACCTCAATCGCACGCCGTTTGGCTGGGGCGCGTCGGTCCTCGACTATGACAACGACGGCGACGGCGACATCGTCTACCACGGCAGCGTCGACCTGCTGAGCGTGGTGCTGGCCGACAACCCCGGTGTGCTGCTGCGCAACGACGGCGACTGTACCGCCAATTTCTCGTGGGACGACGGCGTCTTCACCACCGACCACCGCACCCGCGTGGTGCAGGGCGTAGCTGTCGGCGACCTCAACGCCGACGGATTCGAAGACATCGTTTCGATCGCTGATACGGTGATCAATCCCACCAACTTTGCCCTGATGACGACAGCCGTGCCGCCGGCCGACTCGCCGTTCGACGAGGTCGCCGCCTTCGAGCGCATCTTCGCCTTCTCGTTCGATCCCGACGAAGTGACCTACATCGCCGAGCCCGACACCTTGGTTGGCGGCGACCTGGCGGTCGAGATCTCGAGCGCCGACAACGGCAATGGCTGGGTCGAGGTCACCACCGTCGGCAGCGCCGGTATTCTCGATCGCCGTCGCGGCGGGCGTAACGGTTTCAGCGGTGAAGGCGTAGACGGCGCCAGCCGGCACGGCGGGCACGGTTTCGACGTCGATGTCGTCAACCGCGACGGTATCGGCGCTGTCGTCTCATTCACGCCGCAAGGCGGTACCACCGCCATTCGGCCGATCATCGGCGGCTCGAGCTACGCTTCGCAGGACTCGCTGGCCGCCAACTTCGGCCTCGGGAGCGCCCGCAAGGGCACAGTCGACGTGCTGTGGCCGGGCGGCGTTCGCAATCGTCTCTACGGGCTGCGCGATGGCGAGAGCTTCACCTTCCCGCACATTCCCTGCAGCTTCGACGACGACGTACGCTTCGGACGTTACGCGGTGTGCGTGATCCGCTCGCTCAACGAGTACCGGTACCAGCGCGAGATCACCTGGCGCGAGCGCAAACGCCTACTGCGCAGTGCCTTCCGTGCCTACTTTGACGAGCGCTACTGAGGCGCAGCCCAGCTGATCGCGGCGGGCCGGGCCGTCCCGTCCGCCGGATCGCTGATAGCGCAATCCACACGGAGGCTTCGCTGAAGCCTCCGTCGATCTCAGAGGGCGGGAGAGCCTGCCCTCCTCAGGCTCGCATGACGCACGAGAACTTTCACCGAGGAACCCACTCAACCCTGTCATGAACCGCCTGCATCGCGACCTGACTTTCGCATGGCGAATGCTCCGCAAACAGCCGGGCATGAGCCTCGCCGCAATCCTCTGTCTGGCGCTCGGTATCGGCGCCACGACCGTCATCTACAGCCTGGTCGACGGCGTGCTGCTCGCTCCCCTGCCCTATCGCCAGCCCGACGATCTCTTCGCCCTACAGCTGTCGTTTCCGGCCGCGGGGGTCGAACGGGCACCGGCATCGGGTAAAGAATTCGAGGACCTTCGCGCCGAAACCCAGGTATTCGCGGAGACCGGCGGCATCATCGGCTGGAACTTCAACCTCACCAGTCTCGATCCGCCGCAGCGCTTGCGAGGCGGCCGCCTGTCAGCGTCGGTGTTCCGCATCCTCGGCGTGCCGCCGGCCCTCGGCCGCCTCTACACCGATGCCGAGGAGCGCGATGGCGCCCAGGTGGTGGTGCTGAGCCACGGTCTGTGGCAGCGCGCTTTCGGTGCCGATCCCGGCATCATCGGCCGCCAGCTGGCGCTGTCGCAGGTGCCTTACGAGGTGATCGGCGTCATGCCCGAAGGCTATCTTCCGCTGCCGGCCGAAACCGAGCTTTGGGTCCCACTGGTACTCAACCCGCAGGTGCCGCGCGACCTCCGCGGCGTGAACGTCGTCGCGCGTCTCGCCGAGGGCGTCGACTCCGAGCTCGCCCGCACGGCGCTCGATCAGCTCGAACAGCGCTTCCGCCAGGATCATCCCGGGATCTATCCCGACTCCGGCTGGGGGTTGAGCATCGATCCGCTCCGCTCCATGCTGATCGCTCGGGACGTCGAGCGCCAGCTCATGGCGTTCTCTGGCGCGGTGTTCCTGGTGCTGCTCATCGCCTGCGCCAACGTCGCCAATCTGCTGTTGACCCAGGCTACCCGCCGCGAGAAGGAGATCGCCCTGCGCTCGACCTTCGGCGCCAGCCGGCTACGTCTCATCCAGCAGCTGCTCACCGAGAGTACCTTGCTGGCCGTCTTCGGCGGCATCGGCGGTATCGTCCTAGCATATCTCGGCCTGCGCGCCGTGCTGGCTCTAGACCTCGGCGACATCCCGCGCCTCGACCAGGTCGGCCTCGATCCCTCGGTGCTCGGGTTCACCCTGCTGATCACCCTCGCGACCGCCCTAGCCTGTGGCTTGATGCCAGCGCTCCGCCTGTCCCGCAGCGCCTTCAGCCAGGCCCTCGGAGAAGGCGGACGCGCCAACTTAGCGCGAGCTGGCCACCCGCTGCGCAGCGCTCTGGTGGTGCTCGAGCTGGCCCTGGCCGGCATTGTGCTAATCGCCAGCGCTTTGATGCTGCGCAGTCTCGGCAACCTGCAGCGCGTCGACCCCGGTTTTCGCACCGACGATCGCGTCACCATGCGCATCTTCTTACCCAATCCGGCCTACGCTCCAGCTGAGGCCCGCGTCGACCTCTATCAGCGCCTGCGCACGCGCCTCGCCGCGCTGCCCGGAATCGAGGACGCCGAGCTCTCCACGGTCCTGCCGCTGTCCGGGTTCCGCAACCTCGGCCAGGCCCTGCGGGAAGACCAGAGCGCCGAGGAATCTTGGCCGCCGGTCGGTTGGACGATGGTCAGCCCCGGCTACTTCGAGCTGCTCGAGGTGCCGTTGATCGAAGGCCGCGTTTTCTCGGAAGCCGACCGAGCCGACAGCCACCCGGTCGTCGTCATCGACCAGGCGGTAGCGCAGCGCCTGTGGCCAGATCGCAGTCCAATCGGCCAGCGACTGCAGGTCGTCGGTCCACCGGGGGACGGTTGGCGCGAGGTCATCGGTGTGGTCGGCACCATTCGCCAGCTGCACCTGACCGACACCACCGAGCAGCTCTATCTGCCATTTCCGCAGCATCCCGGCCGCTACCTGCACCCGCTGCTGCGCACATCCGGCGAGCCGGCGGCCGCCGCCGCCATGGTGCGCGACGTGCTGCGCGATATCGACCCCAACCTGCCGATCGGCGACATCGACACCCTCGAGCGGCTCGCCAGCGGTCAGCTCGCCGGGCCGCGCTTCAACCTCACCGTGTTTGCGCTCTTCGGCGCCGCCGCCTTTCTGCTAGCGGGGATCGGCACTTACGGCGTGCTGGCCTATTCAGCTGCCCAGCGCCGGGCCGAGATCGGCGTACGGCGGGCCCTCGGCGCCAGGCGGCGCGACGTGCTGCGAGTGATCCTCGGCCGCGGCATGACCCTGGCCGGACTCGGCGTGCTGCTCGGGCTGGCGGGAGGCTGGCTGCTGTCGACGGTGGGCGCGCGACACCTCGCCGATCTGCTGTACGACGTGCCGCTGACCGACCTCCCATCCTTCGCCGGCGTCGGTGCCCTGCTACTGGCCACGGCTCTGCTCGCCAACCTGGTGCCGGCGGTACGGGCCGCCCGCGTCGACCCGATGCAAGCGCTCCGGCAGGAGTAGGCAACGATGAACGAGACTGCATCCGACCCAACCGATTTCCGCTCTGGCCGGACACTCGTCGACATTCTGCGTCGGCATGCGGAACGGCAAGGCGACTCAGAGGCCTGTCGCTTCCTCGCCCCGGACGGCACTACAAGCGAGGAGGTGACCTACGGCGAGCTCGATGCCCGGGCGCGCGCCGTGGCAGGCAGGCTGCAAGCGGTAGGCGTCGTCGACGAGCGCACCTTACTGCTGTTCCCGCCCGGCCTCGACTTCGTCACCGGCTTCCTGGCTTGTCTCTACGCCGGCACCCTGGCAGTCCCCGCCTACCCGCCCGCCTCGAAACGTCATCTGCCGCGCCTGCGATCGATCCTGCTCGACGCCAAACCCGCGGTGATCCTGACCAGCGCGTCTCTACTGCACAAGACTCGCGCCGCCCTCGCCGCCTGGCCGGAGAGCGAGCAGATCCGCTGGCTGGCGCTCGATGACGAAGGTCTCGGAACCCAGGATTTAGCCCATGCCGACATCCTCTGGCAGGAGCCTGATCTCACCCTCGATCACTTGGCTTTCCTTCAGTACACCTCGGGCTCCACCGCCGATCCCAAGGGCG
>JBCCEE010000154.1:0-16310 GCA_039030415.1 Acidobacteriota bacterium | reverse complement strand
TTGTTGTGGAGCGCCAATCAGCGCATGGTGGGCGGTGAGATGCTGGCAAAGCTGGGCGACGGTAGCTACATGCTGGCGGCTCGGGCCCGCCAGATTCGGGATCGACTCGAAGCTCTGGATCAACCTCGAGAGCTCGACATGCTCGAGCTCCAGCTCGACGACGAAGCCCTGTTCCTAACGCGCTGGCGAGATTTGCTGCTGGAAGTCCTGACACCGGCCGCAGCTCAGGCGGATCCTAGGCGGGCCGAGGCACGCGCCCTGGTCGCAGACTGGCAGGGTCGCGCCACTCCAAATGCAGTCGGATACCGCATCGTTCGGCGCTATCGAATCGCCCTAGCCCAGCAGGTTTTTGGGCACTTGACCCGCGCCTGCAAAGAAATCGATCCCGAATTCGTCTATCGACTCTCGGTCCATCTCTACGAGGGACCGTTGTGGCAATTGGCCCGCCACCAGCCGCCACATCTGTTGGCTCCCGAGCACGCTACCTGGCAGTCTCAGCACCTGGCCGCCGTCGACGCCGCCATCGACTTCTTGCTCGAAGGCGGTGCTTCTCTCGAAGAGCGGAGCTGGGGAGAGCGCAACACGTTGACCATCCGCCACCCGCTCGCCGGCCTGCCTCTGATCGGCCGCCTTCTCCGCATGCCGGCGCAGCAGGTACCGGGAGACAACTACATGCCCAGGGTTCAGCATCCTGCGGCCGGGGCCTCCGAGCGTTTAGTGGTGGCACCTGGCTACGAAGCCGAAGGCACCTTTCAAATGCCCGCGGGGCAAAGCGGCCATCCACTCTCGAAGCACTTCGAAGATCAACACGCCACATGGGTCGAGGGTCGGCCAGCCTCGTTCTTGCCGGGAGCCCCGCTCGCCTCCACGATCCTACGGCCTCACAGCTGACCCTGGCCATTGAGGATCTCACCATGCAATTTCCCTATCAACATCACGTAGATCTAGCTTACTTCCGCGCCAGGGCGGCCCTGCGGCAAGCTCGCAGCGACAGCCACGAGCGCCCTCTGCGGGACGACTTCAAGAGCTTCTACAACCGTCTCCCGGACCGCCGCAACGCCCTGTTCATGTTCTTCACGGGCAACCTTCTGCACTGGGTCGTCCGCGCCTGCAAGTTTGTACCGCAGCACGTCAATCTGGTCCTGCTGGGCTCGGATCTGAGTCCCGACGAGCTCGGTTGGCTCGAGGCCAACAATCCACGCCCGTTTCATCACATCTCGGAGCGGATCGACGACAACACAGCTCTCGATCTCATCTTCGAGCACGCCGAACACGACTTCGGCTGGCTGCATATCGACTGTTTCGTGCTGAATCCCAGGCTATTCGACGACATGCGGCGGTTGCCGGACGATGTCGCGATCAATTGCATCTGGACGCAACCCGGCTTCAATGATCTGGCAACCCTCCACTCGGCCTTCGTGTTCTTCAATTACCGCGTCCTCGCCACCCTCCGTCAGCAGGGGATCGAGGTCTATCCGGGCGCCTTTCACTACCAGGGCACAGCCTCAGGACGTACCGAGACCCACCGCCCGCTGTTCAGCCGCATTCCAAACGACCGCCACCTGGAGCTGCTGAGCCAGGTATTGCCGATGGATTCCACCGGTTTACCCAGATACCCAAAAGGCTGCGACTACTTCCAAGTTCTGGTGCTCTATCAGCTCGTCGCCAACGCCCTGGGCTATCGGCTCCAGCAGGTGCGCTCTCTGGTGCGAGACGGCAGTGGATCGGCCGATTCCTTCTCGTCCGAAATCATCCACGCCAACGGCGCAGCCACTTATCAGAAACGGCACGAGGCCAAAGCCGATATCGCGCGCTTCTACCCGCTTCATCTTCAGGTGGACTACGCCTTGCTCCTGGCTGCGGGTGCCGACCTGCCCACGCAGTACAACGAGCTACGAGCCAACCTCGAAGCCGCATTGGCCCGTCTCGGCCTGCCCTTGGAAAAAGTCACCGCCCAACTGAAGGCCTTCTTGATCAGTAAAGGCGTCAGCGACAGGAGCTGCGCCCAGGTCCTGGGATACGCAGCATGAAGGAAGGTCTCACAGTGTCGGGGGCGCCCGAAGGGACACTGGAGCGAGATCAGAGGCGCATCGGCAACCTCGCGAGCTTCGGCGCCGTGCTCGTGGGCCAGACCCTCTCAGCCTTCGGCTCGCGACTGACGGCATTCGCGCTCGGAGTCTGGGTCTACCAAGAAACCGGGTCGGTTCTGCACTTTTCGCTGATCACTTTCTTCAGCCTCGTGCCGCAGCTGGTGGCGCTACCTCTAGGCGGGATCCTGGTCGACCGCTGGAACCGCCGACGGGCCATGCTCTTCGCCGACACCGGTTCCGGTCTCGCCACCCTGGTGCTATTCGGGCTCATGTCGCTGAACCAGCTGAGCCTCCCGCTGCTCTATTTGATCGTAGCGATCAGCTCGAGCTTTGGGGCTATCCAAGGCCTCGCCTTCGCTGCGATTCCGCCACTCCTGATACCTGCGAAACAGCTGCCGCGAGCCAACGGCCTGGTCGAGCTCGGATTCACCACCGGGCTGGCCGTAGCTCCGATCGCCGCCGGCTTCTTGCTCGGCAGCATCGGGCTCTCCGGCATTATCCTGATCGATGTCGCAACCTTTGTCTGCGCTTGCCTGACTCTGTTCATCAGCCGTGTTCCGGACACCGTGCCCGCGAGCCCCCAGCGGCCCCGTCCCAAGAAGCTATGGCATGAAGCGAGCGTCGGCTGGTCCTACGTGCGCCAACGCAAGGGGCTCCTCGCCCTGCTTTTGCTATTCGCCACCATCAACTTCATACAGGGCATGGTCGTGGTCCTGCTGACGCCCTTGGTGCTCAGCTTCGCCTCGCCCGTCGAGCTCGGAGCGGTGATGTCCACCTCGATAAGCGGTTTGCTGGTGGGTGGCGTCTGCTTCAGCCTGTGGGGAGGACCAAGAGCCGGCCAGATTCGAGCTATCTTGGTCTGTCTAGCGATCCAGGGCACCGCCTTGTTTCTGGGAGGAGCGCGAGCCAGCTTGGCGCTGATCGCGACCGTCGCCTTCCTCTACATGTTCCTGCAGGCCATCATCCTGGCCTGCAGTCGCACCCTCTGGCAGACCCTCGTTCCATCGGAAATCCACGGGCGCGTATTCGCAGTCCGACGCCTGTTCGTGACATCTGCCAGACCTCTGGCTTTCCTACTCGCCGGCCCGCTGGCCGATCGACTCTTCGAGCCCTGGATGCAGCCGGGTGGCGCCCTCGCGGGAACCGTCGGCTTGGCGCTGGGCGTCGGTCCAGGCCGCGGCATCGCTTTGTTCTTCATGCTCATGGGCTTCGCCGCCATCGCCGCCCTGGCCGTCGGTCTCGGGTACCGCCCACTCCTCGAGCTCGACCGCCTCGACAAGGATCGTCCGCGAGCTGTGACCGAAACCTGAAGCCTGCAAGCCTCTAACCCAGCCTCGAGGAGTCATCAATGCTCTTTGCCTTCCGTCAACTAGCAAAAGCCTATCGCAACATTCCCATCTTCTTCCGCATGCCCCAGGTCAGGTGGCGGGTCTTTCCTTTCCTCTTCAGCTACACCCGCCGCTACCTCTCGGAGGTCACGCGCTACCAGATGCAGCTCTGGTCAGGTCCCGAGCCGCAACCCATGGGTGATCTGCGCCTCACCGTAGTGTTGATCAGCTATCGACGCATTGCCAACATGGACACCCTCACCAAAGGCTTCTTGCGCCTGCCGTTCGTCGACCGGATCATCGTCTCCAACAACCACCCGAAGTACCGCATCCGAGAGTGGATCCGAAGCGATGACCCACGACTGATCCTGATGGATCAGCCGAAGAAGACGGGTCCGGGTATCCGATTCGATTTGGCGCGAGACTTTCCGGCGGACTACTACTTGACCGTCGACGACGACATCTTCCTGACGCCGCAACAGATTCGCCGCCTGTTCGAGCACCTGGTGGATCAACCGGAAACTCCACATGGCATCTTCGGCCAGCAGTATGTCGGCCGAGGCGAAGTGCCGCCCCAGCTCTGGGGCTGGAAGTGCAGTGTGACTCGAATCGATACCGAGGTCGATGTGCTGAACCGCGTCTACGCTTTCACTCGAGAGCATCTCAACGAGTACTTTCGACATATCGCCGAGCTCGGGTTGGGGAAGGGCAGCGAGATTTTCAACGGTGAGGACGTCATCCTGAGCGCCAGCGGCAAGGGTCGGCCTCGCATCCATGATCTCGGTCCGTGGCTCGATTGCATCTTGGAAGGTGATCCGGGCATTGCTCTGCATCAGACCACCCCCTCGTTCATGGTCGAGCGTGAAGCCCTTCACCTCGAGCTTCAGAGAATCAACGGAGCTCGGCAGCTTTCCTGAAGAGGGCTTGGTCATGCCGAATGCACCCCGCGAGAAGCTCCGTTTGACGTTCATCATCTCGATCGAAGTCCGCTGGCTTCATCTCGAATGGATGTGCCGCGAGCTCGACCGAGAACAATTCGACATCTCGGTCCTACTCGTCAGTCTCGGCGGTCGCACTCCCCACCTGAAGCAATTCTTGATCGATCACGACATTCCCTTTCAACACCTCCACTGCACCCTCGCACCCCTCAGCCTGCTGCGAACCGTTTATGCAATTTACCGCTACTGCCGCAAAGAGCGGGTCGACGTCGTTCACACCCACATGTTCCTTGCCAGCCTGGTGGGTTTGCTGGGCTCTCGCCTGGCTGGGACTCCGGTCCGCGTGAACACGCGCCACCATCACCTGAAGCACCGCAGTCGATCAATCATCTGGCTCGACCGTCTCGCCAACCGACTCGCCACCCATATCGTCATCGCAAGCCAACTGGTGCACGAGCGCTTGCTGCAAGAGCAGCGGACCGTCAGTCACAAGCTGGCTCGCGTGCGTTTCGGCATCGACCTCGACGCTTTTCGCGGCATCGAGCCGGAGAGAGTCGCCGCGCTGCGTAAAAAGTACAGCTTGTCCGGCCAAGCTCCGGTGATCGGAGTGATCGCTCGGTACCTGAAGTCCAAAGGCATTCAATATGTCATCCCGGCTTTCCGCGAACTGCTCGAGCAGTATCCGTCGGCCCGCTTGCTATTGGCCTATGCCCGCGGACCGGACAGACGGTTCATTCAAGAAGCGTTGGCCGAGCTACCGAGCGAAAGCTATCTCGAGATCGAATTCGAAGACGACGTCTTTGCTCTCTATCAACTCTTCGACGTCTGCGTCCACGTTCCTACCGGGGTCGACCTCGAAACCTTTGGTTTGATCTATGTCGAGGCTTTGGCAGCGGGCATTCCGACTGTCTTCACGCTTTCCGGAGTCGGACCCGAATTCCTGACTCACCGACACAATACCTGGCTCGTCGAACACCGCAACAGTGCGCAAATTCATCAAGGTTTAGAAACCGTTCTGGCATCCCGCGAGCTTCGTGAGCGGCTCGTTCACAACGGTAGCCGCAGCGTCGAAGCGCTTTTCGACCTACAGCAGATGGTTCATGCCTTGGCGGATCTCTATCACGAGTGGGCTCGGCTCGCCGCCATACCCTACTCACAGCGCCAAACCGCACACTCGATCAAAGGAACCGTTACCAATGCCCGAGGTCCAAGCTCCAGCTAGGTCCGAAACTGACGAATCCACCTATACTCCACAGAGTGCCGTCATCATCGTCGCCCACCCGGACGACATCGAATACAGCTGCGGCGGAACGCTCGCGCTGTGGGCGCAACGCCGCACCAAGCTCTGCTATGTGCTGTGCACCAGCGGTGAAGCCGGCATCGACGATCCTGCGATCGACCGCAACCAGGCCCGGGAGATCCGCGAAGCGGAGCAGCGCGCGGCCGCCGAGATCATAGGCGCCGAGGAAGTGATCTTCTTGCGAGAGCCCGACGGCCTGCTGGCGCCGTCCTTGGCGCTGCGCAAACGGCTGGTGCGGATCATCCGACGGTTTCGCCCCGAAGTCGTGGTGACCGGTGATCCGACCCTGATCTGGACCAGCGAGACCTTCCTCAACCATCCAGATCATCGCGCAGCATCGCTAGCGGCATTAGAAGCCGCGTGGCCAGCCGCTGGACAACGAAACCTCTATCCTGATCTGGAGCAAGAAGAAGGCTTGGGCCTCCATCGACCTCGAAAACTCTATTGCACCGGCTGGGTGCAGCCCGAAGCCAATCTCTTCGTCGACATCGAAACAACACTCGAGCTCAAGGCCGCGGCCCTCCAGGCCCACAAGAGCCAGACCCGAGGTAATCCCGAGCCGCTCTTGCGGCGTCAGGCGGCTCACATTGCACGTGGCCGAGAGATCGCTTTCGCTGAGAGCTTCCGCGTCACAACCTTGGTCGACGATGCTCGCTGGCAGCGTACCCAAGGTGATCGCACCGCCGAAGCGATCGTCCAGGTCTCGCCTCTGCCTTCGATAGGCCGAGGGGGTGAAGCGAGCGCGGGCTCTTCTGCGAACCTCTTGGCCGATCCTGCTCATGGCAGAGACGTGAGACCCTGAAGCCACCTTGGCAGCTCGGACCTCCGGGCGAACATCGAAAGTCGTCTCTGCAAGCCCAACATACCCAGTGCGAGGCTCGCACCCGGTATCCCAGAGCAAAACATACCCGGTGCGAAGCTCGCACCCGGTATCCCCAACCCAAACATACCCAGTGCGAGGCTCGCACCCGGTATCCCAGAGCAAAACATACCCGGTGCGAGGCTCGCACCGGGTATGTTGAGGGTGAAGATCGTACATTCGAGCTTCAAGCCGCCTGCGAAGCCACGGCTGGTAACCGGCACGTCTGCGGACAGGCACATTGGAAAAACGATGCCTTGGTGATCGTGCCGGGAGATCGCGCTGTGGCCCGTCTTGACTCATCGCCCACAAGCACGACATCTGAGCTGCCCGCCCGAGAGCCAATATTCACTAAACTCAACCCTTCAGGCAGATAGTGGTCTCATAGTTCGTATGCCGAGAGGCCTGCTCGCGTTCGAGTAGGCCTTGTGGCGGTGCTGGAGGTTGGGTAGATGGAATGGCTTGTCATGCTGTTTGTTTTGGTCGTCTTCATGGGGATGGCCCGAGCTGCAAACCAAGGTGAGGGATCTCAATCCGCCGCGAGTCAACAGTGGGCTGCCGACTCCTCAGCAAAGGTCGAGCCGGAGCTCCAGCTTCAGGTGAGCTTCTCGAACCACGGCGTAGCGTCTTCGAACAGACTCTCGAAGGGGCCAAAGTCCACCAGCCGCGACTGCTGGAAACCCAAGGGGCAGAAGGTCGAGATCGGGCGATACACGATCGACGGCGGCTGGCTCTATGTCGGTAAAAATCTCCCGAGCATCTCGGAGTGGCGCGGGGTCGAGCCGGCGCTGATCGACCCGAGCCTGCCCCGTAGCGACGCCAACCCGGATCCCGGCGGCGAGGACATGCCTTACTGGCCGGGCTACTCGTCCATCTCGCGGCGCTGCCGCTCGGGCTATCTCGAGTGGCTCGCCAGCGGCAGATCCGATCCCGATACCAATATCGGCTACGTCTTCCTCTATTTTTATGGCATCGAACGTCGAACGCTCATCGACGCCAAGAGCCTGGCCGAGGCCCGCGGAGAGATTCCCGAGCTGACCTCCGAAGTTCGAAGGCTGCTGTCGATCTATGGCAGCCATCACTCATTCCACAGCTACGCCACCCGGTTCTTGGAATTTCTCGAGCTGCAGTCGGATCGCTGGGAGCCGCCGCCGGAGCCACCGGACGAGATGCCCGAAACCGCTGACCTGCCGCTCACTCTGAGGCTGGCGGTCGGCCATATGGCAGCCAAGGGCACACCGCTCCCCTACCCCTGGGCGCTGGCGTGGGTGAGGCGCGACAGGAACATCGTTTTGAGGACGCCCGCCTCGCGGTGTCAGGAAGCGTTCGACGAGCTCTTTCGCATCTGGTACCTCGAAAAGTATGGCTCGGGTATACGCCTGAAAGCCTGCAAGCGGAAGGTCTCTATTCAATATCGGCCGGCGAGCCCCTCCTTCATGCAGTCGCTGGAAATCATCACTCCGTTCCCCGACGTTACGCGACTGGTCGGCCCGCGTCGCAAGATCCATGATCTCGCCAGGAAGTGCAGCGACGCTTTGGATTCCTACAGCCGATGGCTCGGGCGCAACCCGGAAGGGCGCGGTAGCCTGCACTCGGCGGCGCTGCTGCCGCCCGAGCTGCTGGCCACTCGCGCCCCGGAAGAGCTCACTCAGCTGCAGTCGGCCCTCGCGGACGGCCTCGGCGATCGATCCGTCGTTCTGCTGGCCTGCGAAGACGTACTCGGCCCGTGGTTCGCGGAAGGCAAGAACAAGCTGACCAAGCAACAGGCCGTACAGGCCGCACACGTCATCGGCCATGCTGGGTTCGGCTTCGAGCCGGACGTGCGTTTCTGCGGCACAAAGCCCGAGAAGGCGAGCCAGGTCGCGGTGTTTAGGCTGGCAGAGGGCGAAAGCGGCAGTCCATCGGTCGAGTACTCGGCCGCTGTCGTCCTGATGTACCTCGCGGCCATGGTGTCAGCGGCTGATGGCGACGTGAGTTTCGACGAGAAGCGCCACCTGAGAGACCATATGGCGACGAGCCTCGATCTCCACGCCAATGAGATCCAGCGGCTGGGCGCCTATCTCGAGTGGCTGCTCGCCAACCCGCCCAGCCGAGTCGGGGGTAAGAAGAAGCTGGAGCGGCTATCGCCGGACCAGAGGAAAGCCATCGGCGAGCTGCTGGTTTCGGTAGTCTGCGCCGATGGCCGCATCGAGCCCCAGGAGATCAAAGCGCTGACTTCGATCTTTCGGTTTCTCGATCTCGATCCAGGCAAGGTCCACGACTGGCTGCACGCCCAGCAGGCCTCGGGCGGCAGTGCCCCGGTCTCTGTCGTATCCGCAGGCCCTGACGATGGGCCTCGCGGCTTTCCCTTGCCGCAGCGACCCGAGAGCGAGGGCGAGCCGGACTATGCCGTGCAGCTGGATCCCGCCATCATTGCAGCGAAGCTGAAGGAATCCGAGCGGGCGGCGTTGACGCTGGCCAGCATTTTCGTCGACGAAGAGGAAGAACTGGCGCCGACGCCGACCTCAGAAACCGAGGGCAGCACCGTCGAGGGTCTGGACGCTCCCCACACGCGGTTGCTCGAGCGACTGGCAATAGTACCTTCGTGGTCGCGAGCCGCCTACGAGAGCCTGGCCGATGAGCTCGGCATGTTGCCAGATGGCGCTTTGGACTTGCTGAACGACGCAGCCTTCGAGCTGTGCGAAGAACCGGTCGTCGAAGGGTATGATCCGCTCGAGATCAGCTCAGCTGTTATTCAAGAGATGCTTGCTTCGAGGGAGATGTCGACATGAAGGCCGCTTTGACCCTACGCCCGCGGGATCGCTCCGCAATCCTCCAGAGTCTCCGGGCTGGTGTCGTGCCCCGGCACGGTCACCGCCATATCCAGGTCGGCCGGCACCAGGAGCTCGAAGCCCTGGTTCACGATATCGATAGGGTTGCCGACGCCGGCTCGGCGATCCGCTTCGTGATTGGACCGTTTGGCTCGGGCAAGACTTTCTTCCTCAGCCTCGTGCGCGCCGTGGGCCTGCAGAAGAAACTGGTGACCGTACATGCCGACATGGCTCCGGATCGCAGGCTGTTCTCGACCGGCGGTCAGGCTCGCCTGCTGTACGCCGAGCTGATGCGCAACATGGCGACGCGCTCCCGACCCGACGGCGATGCCCTTGCCGCCGTCGTCGAGCGCTTCGCGAGCTCCGCCCTGGGCGAAGCCCGCCAGCGTGGGGTGGAGGCGCCGGTGGTTATACAGGAGCGCTTGGAATCGCTTTCTGAAATGGTCGGAGGCTACGATTTCGCGCACGTCATCGGGGCCTACTGGCAGGCCCATGATTCCGGCGACGGCCAGCTTCAGACCCAGGCCATCCGCTGGCTGCGCGGCGAGTTCTCGACCCGCACGGATGCCCGCAAGGCCTTGGGCGTACGCACCATCGTCGACGACCACAACGTCTACGATCAGTTGAAGCTGATGGCTCGGTTTGTCCGGCTGGCCGGCTACGGTGGCCTGTTCGTCTGCCTGGATGAGCTGATCAACCTCTACAAGCTGTCGAACAAGCGCGCTCGCGACTCGAATTTCGAGCAGATTCTCCGCATCCTCAACGACTGCCTGCAGGGATCGGCGGAGGGGCTCGGGTTCGTGTTCGGAGGGACTCCCGAGTTTCTCACCGATACGCGTCGCGGTCTCTACAGCTATCAGGCCCTGCAGTCGCGGCTGGCGGAGAACTCTTTTGCCAGCGACGAGCTCGTCGACCTGAGTGGACCGGTTCTGCGCCTCGCCAACCTGATGCCAGAAGATATCTTCGTGCTGCTCGGTAAGCTCCGAAACGTCTACGCCAGCGACGATCCCGACCAGCATCTGATTCCCGACGAAGGGCTCAGTGCCTTCATGGAGCATTGCTCCCGACGCATCGGAGACCGCTACTTCAGGACGCCGCGCAACACCATCAAAGAATTCGTCAACCTGCTGGCGGTGCTCGAGCAGAACCCGAGCGCGGATTGGCGAGATCTGCTGCCGAACGTGCGGGTCGAGGAGGAAGGCAACCCGGACTTGGCGCCGCTGCCGGAAGACTCGGAGGCCAGCGAAGCGCCTCGGAGCCCAGAGCAAGCGTCGGCTACCTCGGCCGCTGCCGAGACCGAGTCGCTCGCCGAGCAGGATGAGGCTCCGGCCGACGACGACGAAGACCTGGCTTCCTTTCGACTCTGAGCGCGCGGTCCATGGTCGATGACTCCCGCTCTACGGCCTTCGAGCTGCTCGACGAGCGGGTGCGGCAGTGGATCTGGGACGCTGGATGGACCGAGCTGCGAGACATCCAGGAGGCGGCGATCCGCAGCCTCATTCCACCGCGCAGTGACGTCATCATCGCGGCGGCGACGGCTGCCGGCAAGACCGAAGCCGCTTTCCTGCCGATCTGCTCCCACCTGGTGAGCCAGCAGGACGTCCGCGAAGGCGTTCAGGTGCTCTACGTCAGTCCTCTCAAGGCGCTGATCAACGACCAGTACCGAAGGCTGTCGGATCTTTGTGAGCCCCTGGAGATTCCGGTGCATCGCTGGCATGGCGATGTGCCGTCGAGCCGCAAGCGTAAGATGCTGCAAGCACCTGCGGGGATTCTGCTGATCACCCCCGAATCGCTTGAGGCCTTATTCGTCGTTCGCGGGCACTCCATGGGGCGCTTGTTCGCGCGGCTCGGGTGGGTCGTGATCGACGAGCTGCACGCCTTCATGGGCACGGATCGCGGTCGTCAGCTGCAGTCACTCCTGCACAGGATCGAGCTGCGGGCGCGCCGACGCATTCCCCGCGTGGGGCTGAGCGCCACCCTCGGCGACCTATCCCTCGCGGCACGCTATCTACGCCCGCAGCGAACGCCGTCTAACGACGCACAGCGCGTCGAGACCATTGTCTCGAGCGGCCGAAGTCAAGAGCTGCTGCTCCAAATTCGAGGCTACCTGACCCCAGCGGCCCAGCCGACAGCCGAGCCAGCCGCCAGCTCAGACGCCGAGGAGATTGTCGATCACCTCTTCGAGACGCTGCGAGGTGAAGATCACCTGGTCTTCGCCAACAGTCGCAGCCACGTTGAACACTACGCCGATCTCCTGCGCCGACGCTCGCAGCGAGAACGCCTTCCCAACGAATTCTTCCCACACCACGGCAACCTCTCGCGAGATCTGAGGGAAGAGGTCGAGAGCCGCCTCAAAGATCAGGTGGCTCCCACGACGGCACTTTGCACTTCGACGCTCGAGCTCGGCATCGACATCGGCTGCGTAACCAGCATCGGCCAAATCGGCGCCCCGTTCTCGGTTTCGAGCCTGCGCCAGCGCCTGGGGCGTTCCGGCCGACGCGATGATCCCGCGACCCTGCGGGTCTACATCTCTGAGCCAGAGCTGACGGCCAAAAGCCACCCACTCGACGGTCTCAGGATCCGCCTCGTGCAGGCGATCGCCATGGTGGAGCTGCTGATCGAGCGCTGGTGTGAGCCACCGTCAACCCACGCGCTCCATCTCTCGGCCCTCGTCCAGCAAGTCCTGTCGCTATGCGCCGAGCACGGTGGCGTCACCGCGCAAGAGGCCTGGCGCGCCCTGGCGCGACCCGGTCCGTTCGACTCGGTCTCGCAGGACCAGTTCATCCACCTGCTGCGGGCCATGGGGGCCGAAGACCTGCTCATCCAGTCCGAAGACGGCACGCTCCTGGCCGGAGACAAGGGCGAGCGGATCGTCAACCACTACAGCTTCTACACCATCTTTCAAACGCCCGAGGAGTATCAGGTGTTGCATCAGGGCCGTCCCCTGGGGACCCTGACCTACGAGCATCTGCTCGCCGAAGGGATGCACATCATCTTCGCCGGCCGGCGCTGGCGGATAGCGATGATCGACCCGGAGCAGAAGAGCGTCTCCGTCGAGCCCTCCCCCGCCGGTCGCATCCCGACCTTTCTCGGTAGCTCGGGAGGCCAGATCCACGACCGGATCCGGACTCGGATGCGCACCATCTGGGCAGATGGCAACGTCCCTCGATACTTGGACTACCGCGCTAAGAAACTGCTGGCCGAGGGCCGGGCCAATTTCGTCCGGCTCGGGCTCGAGGCGAGCCCGCTCGTCGCGTCCGGCAGCGGAACGATCGCTTTTCTCAGTCGCGGCGACGTCATCAGGAACACCATTGCCCTACAGCTCCTGAAGCGAGGGCTGCAGGTCGCCCAGGAAGGCCCGGCTCTGTTACTCGATGGCATCACGCCGGGCGAGACCCGGAAGATCCTGGCAGAGCTCGCCGAGGAGGGGCCCGCGGAGCCCCTCGAGCTAGCAGCCCTCGCGGGCAACAAACAGGTCGGAAAGTACGATTGGGTGCTGGATCAGGAGCTGCTCAACGCCGAGTACGCCGCAGCGGCCGTCGATCCACGGGCCGCGCACCGGGCGTTGTGCGAGCTCGCTCGGCACCTAGCTTGACGAGCTCACTGCACGGTGCCGATCGTGTCCGCCACGATCACGTTCTTACCGGCGTTGGCCGTTCCAACGCTGACGGATCGAGTCGACGACGCCGGCTGGTCCGTGGGTTGGTCCTGCTGCGCCGGTAGCCCCTTGCCTCCGCGGACCAACGCCACCGGGAAGTCTTGCGCCGCGAGCCTGAAGAACGGCGTCTGCTGCCTGCCGATCTTGCGCGCACTCGCCGGAATCTCACGTCCCAGATGCTTCATCAGGCCCGAGACGGTCACCGACGTATCCTGCGGATTGCTGCCGACTCCGCGAAGGGCCTCCAGAAGATGGTGGGTGAAGATGCTGAGGCTCCCCTCACCCGGCAGGATCCAGGATTTCTGCGCCTCGTCGCAGGACAGACAGACGACGCGCCCCTTGCCGGACTCCAGCTCCCGGAAGAGCGCTTTGGGTAGCGGCTCCTGAGCGAACTCCCGCGGGATCGCCGCTTCCGCCAGGTTCTTGGCGTCCGCCATGGCTGCCGCGTGGCAGGTGTCGACCATGACCAGCACCCGCTGGGCACGCAGGCGCCGCAGGGCATCGATGAAGTGCTGGGCCGGCAGCGCCGACTCGGTCAGCTCGAAGGGGCGCACGTCGTGGGGGATCAGGTAGTAGCGCTCCTCGTCATCCTCCGCGTGCCGCCAGCCGTGGCCGGAGTAGTAGATGAAGAAGGTCGCCTCGGGATCCGCCTTGGCGGCGTCGGTGAGCTCGTCGACCGCGGCGAGAATCCCTTCGCGGGTGGCCGCTTCGTCGCTCACGATCTTGATGCGCTCCTTCGGATAGCCACACAGGCCTGGATCGGCCAAGACTTTGCCCAGCTCACGCGCATCGAGCGACGTCACCGGCAGCGACCACTCGGAATACTTGCAGCTGCCCACTCCGATGAGTAGCGCGTAGGCGTTCATCGGTTGGCCGATCGGTGCTTCGATGCCCATGCCGGTCTTCGAACCCTGATTCTCGCCCTGGCCGGTGTTGTTTTCGCTCATCTTCCTACCTCCTCATAGGTGAAACAGGTCTCACTCGTGAAATGCCTTGTCGCATTGGGGTCTCCTCCTCAATGTTGCCGGTTGCACGGAAATGTTGGGAACCCGAGTAAGATCTGTCCTCAAAGGTAGATCATGACTCCACAGACTCAAGCGGCTGCCGAGCCCGTCTTCGTCGAGACCCTGGACGAGGACACATTCCACCGCCTCTACCAGCAGCACAACCGGCAGATCTACAACTTCTTCGCCAACCGCGGGTACAGTCGCGAAGAGAGCCGAGACCTGGTGCAAGAGACCTTCCTGGCGGCCTACCACAAACGCGGCAGCTACCGCGGCGAAAGCCCGCCAGCCGCCTGGCTGTTCGGGATCGCCTCGAACCTCTGGCGCCGCCACCTGCGCGACAGCAAGCGGATCAAGCGGGACGCTCAGCTGGTGTCGCTCGACGGCGCCAGCCACGACGCCGACCGCGACCCACCGCGGACCGGCCAGCTCGTCGCCACCGAGCCGGAAGACCAGCCGCTGGAGAAGTATCTGGCCGACGAACGCACCCGCCTGCTGTATGACGCCCTGCGCGAGCTGCCAGATCGCCTGCGCCAGTGCGCGGTCCTGCACCTGCGAGGCTACAAATACCGCGAGATCGCCGAGATTCTGCAGGTCTCCTTGAATACCGTACGCTCCCAGCTCTTCGACGCCCGCGAGAAGCTGCGTCATCGGCTGGGGAGCGCTTTTTCGGATCTGTCTGCGCTGGAGCGCGAGGGATAAGAGATGAGACCCACCCCCTTGGAAGACGCGATGGACGCCCTGAGCGAAGCATACGGTGAAGACGCCGAGCCTCCGTCCCTCGAAGACCTGATCGCTTACCGCGACGGCAAGCTCACCAGCGAAAGCGAGCGCGAAAAGCTCAGAGAGCACCTGGCCTGGTCCCCTGAGTCTTCACGCATCTTGCTCGAGGACCTCGCGAACTGGCCGGAGGTCGAGCTGAACGACCCTAGTCTCGCACGGACCGAAGCCGAAACCGCCGAGGACTGGCAGGCGATCCAGCAACGGCTTGGGCTCGGCGACGTGGCCGCGCCGAAGAGCCGCGAGCAGGCGTTGCCGTTCCGGCCCCAGACCGCAGAGGAACCGTCGTCCGATCGTGCACCCGCGGTACCGCCTGCCCCACCCCCGCAACGCTACGGCGCCGTCCACTTCCTGGCCGCGGCGCTCCTGCTGGCGGTCATTGGCCTCTCACTCCAGCTGGCGCGCCTTGGCAATGGCCCCGCCGAGCCGCGCGCCGATGTGTTTGCCAATGTGTTCGTCGTCGACCTCGCGCCGGCAGGCGGCGCCACCACCCGGGACCGGACCGCTGGGCCGCAGGCGACGCAGGTGCCTCCGGGCATGGAGACCGTGGTTTTTCTGCTAATCCAGGAAGACCTCAGGCCGTTCGACGACCACGCGGTCGAGCTCCGAGACCCGGACGGCGAGATCGTGTGGCAGAGCACCGGTCTGGTGAGCCCGCCGGAGGGCGGATTCAGCGTCGCCGTGCCGGTGAGCGTCGTGCCGGAAGGAACCTTCGAGATGCACCTCTTCGGCATCCAGGGCGGCGAGCGCGAGCGCCTGGCCGTCTACCGCACCCGCGTTGAGTACGCTGCCGCGGACTGAAGGCTCAGCGCGGCTCGCCCGTGCCGCTGGCGCCACGCTCGCCCTGATGGGTCTCCTCGCCTGCCACACGGGCGAGCCGGCGCTCGAGCAAGCTTCGGTTCAGCAAGAGCCGGCCCTGCAGCGCCGCTCGGTGGGTGAAGTTCCAGAACGCGGCGACGCCGTGCTCGAACCCGGTGAGTTTCACGAGTACGAGCTCGGGCACCTGGCGTCCGCAGAAGGCGTTCACCTCGTGCTGGAGCAGCAGGGCGTCGACCTGGTGGCCCAGGTCGTCGGCGAAGACGACGCGATCCTGCTTTCGGTCGACCTGCCGATCGGCGCGTTTGGCTTCGAGCACGTTTGCTTCGCAGCCCGTGAAGCGGGGCACTACCGGCTGCGCGTCGGCCCATGGTCGGCCGAGGACTCGGGGCCCTACCAAATCCGACGTCGGGACCAATCCGTGCCGTCTCAGCATGACCCGCCCGAAGATCCCGAGGCGGCCGAGCGGATTGCGCACTGCGAAGCGGGTCTGCGGGCCCTGGTGGAAGCCGAGGCGCACCAGGATCGAGCTTCCCCCGCAGTGGCCGAGCTCTATGGCGAGGCGATCACACGCTGGCGTCGAGTCGGCGCGGACTTTCCCCTCGCCGTAGCCCTCAAGCAGGCCGGTTGGCACAGCTTCCAGCGCGGTCGACTGGAGACCGCCGTGGCCCGCTTCGAGGAGGCTCTCGCGCTGTTGCGTCACGTCTCGGAGGAATCGATCCAAACC